>NYSX01000043.1 GCA_002683345.1 Flavobacteriales bacterium | reverse complement strand
GCTGTGAAAAGCACATCCGCGAGCACGGGCTGGAGTCGGACGTCGAGAAGGTTCTCAAGGCCAAATGGGACGACCGCGGACTCCCCCGCCCCGCCTACCATGGCGAACTGCCGGAAGGCAACGACGGTCTGGGGTTGTTGCTGCTTGGATGCACCGGCGACGAAGTGCTCGACGCGAAGACCTACGCCGGATTGAAAGCCGAAGCGTTGAGCAGCGTTCGCGGCACCGTCCAAGCCGACATCCTCAAGGAAGACCAAGCCCAAAACACCTGCATCTTCTCCACCGAGTTTGCGCTTCGCCTCATGGGCGACGTCCAGGACAACTTCATCCGACACAACGTCCGGAATTTCTATTCCGTGTCGATCAGCGGCTACCACATTGCCGAGGCGGGCGCGAACCCCATCACCCAGTTGGCCTTCACCCTCGCCAACGGATTCACCTACGTGGAGTACTACTTGAGCCGCGGGATGGACATCGACAAGTTTGGGCCCAACCTCAGCTTCTTCTTCTCCAACGGCATCGACCCAGAGTACGCCGTGATTGGACGGGTGGCGCGTCGGGTTTGGGCCAAAGCGATGCGCGAGAAATACGGCGCTTCCGCCCGTGCCCAAATGCTGAAGTACCACATCCAAACGTCGGGCCGTTCGCTTCACGCGCAGGAGATCGACTTCAACGACATTCGCACGACGCTGCAGGCACTTTACGCGATTTACGACAACTGCAATTCACTGCATACCAACGCATACGACGAAGCCATCACGACCCCTACTGAAGCCAGTGTGCGCCGTGCGATGGCCATCCAGCTCATCATCAACAAGGAGCTTGGACTGGCGAAAAACGAAAACCCATTGCAGGGCTCGTTCATCATCGAACAGCTCACCGACCTCGTCGAAGAAGCGGTGCTCAGCGAGTTTGACCGCATCACAGAGCGCGGCGGCGTTCTCGGAGCCATGGAAACGATGTACCAGCGCTCTCGCATCCAGGAAGAAAGCCTGCACTACGAGATGCTAAAGCACACCGGCGAATACCCGATCATCGGGGTGAACACCTTCCTGAGCAAAGAAGGTTCTCCCACGTTGGTGCCAGGCGAAGTCATTCGGGCGACGCAAGAGGAAAAACAACAGCAGCTGACCAACCTAGGCGCATTGCACACCATGTCTGACACCAAGGCTGGCGACGCCATCTCGGAGGTCCAACGCGCGGCCGTGTCAGGCAAGAACATCTTTGACGTGCTGATGGAGGCCTGCAAATGGTGCTCTTTGGGGCAACTGACAGAAGCCATGTTCGAAGTCGGCGGTGCGTACCGCCGGAACATGTGAGGACATGATGGCGAGAACCGTGGCACTTTGGGCGGGACCCCGAAACGGGAGCACAGCCACGATGTACAGCTTTGCCGAACGCGTGGACACCCGTGTGATGGACGAGCCCTTGTTTGGTCATTTTTTGTCGCACACCGGTGTCTCTCGACCCTCACGCGAGGAAGTGATGGCCACCATGCCGACATCACGCGCCGAAGCCCTCCAGACCCTCGAGCCCCGCCAAGGAGACGACATCCTTTTCTTGAAGCACATGGCCAACCACCTTGAAGGGTTTTCATGGGAGGATGTCGATGGCCCCAACCACCGTCACGTCATCCTCACCCGGCATCCCGATGGCGTGTTGCCCTCCTACCGGGCCCACATTTCGCGTCCCACGATGCTCGATTTGGGCTACGCGCATCAACACCGCATTCTCAAGCATGCCGGAGACCGCGCCGTGGTGGTGACTGCTGAATCGTTGTTTGCCCAACCTGAACACACCCTTCGTACCCTGTGTGACGCCTTGGACTTGCCTTGGGATGCGGAGATGCTGACGTGGAAGCCAGGGAGACGCCCTGAAGATGGCGTCTGGGCCCCGTACTGGTATGAAGGCGTGCACCGCAGTTCAGGCTGGGAACCGCGGACGTTGGCCCATGGCGACGTGCCGCCTGACCTCGCCGCGCTTCGCGCGACTTGTCTCGAACACTACCTTGCCTTGCAAGCCCAGTCTCTGACCCCTTGAACCATGGCCAAATTCAACCAACCTGACCCCCGAAATGCCGGCACGTGGTGCTGGGTCGATGGACTTGTGAAACGAGAGGAAGCGCGTGTCAGCGTCCTCGACAGCGCGGTCCAAGGCGGGGATGCCGTCTGGGAAGGATTGCGGGTCGCTGGGGGACGCATCTATCAGATGGAGGAGCACCTTCAACGCTTGCAAGACAGTGCGCACACGCTGATGTTTAAAGCCATTCCCACAACCCAAGCCGTCCAAGACGCCGTGTTCCAGACCCTCGAGGCCAACGGAATGACCGACGGCGTGCACATCCGGTTGACCTTGACGCGTGGCGAGAAATCCACGTCAGGCATGGACCCCAGACTCAATGTCCATGGGTGCACGTTGATCGTGTTGCCGGAGTACAAGGGCGCGGTTTATGGTTCGGGGGACCTCAAGCTCGTCACGAGCTCCATCCGACGCAATGGTCCCTCCTACCTCGATTCCAAGATCCACCACAACAACCTGCTCAACAACATCCTGGCCAAAATCC
This sequence comes from Flavobacteriales bacterium, assembly GCA_002683345.1. Classification (GTDB taxonomy): domain Bacteria; phylum Bacteroidota; class Bacteroidia; order Flavobacteriales_D; family Sanyastnellaceae; genus UBA11663. Next base: position 27,957 of record NYSX01000043.1, on the reverse strand, counting down.
AGGCCAACCATGCGGGTGCCGACGATGCGGTGATGCTCGACGACAGGGGATTCCTCGCCGAAACGAATGCCACGAATTTGTTCTTGATCCGCGACGGCGTCCTTTGCACCCCATTCGGTCACGCCTGCCTGCCGGGCATCACACGTGCCTACACCTTGGACTTGGCGAGAGAATTGGGCATCCCGGTGCAGGAAGGCGACTTAAGCTTGACCCAACTCTACACGGCAGACGAGGCCTTCACCACGGGAACCATGGGCGGACTGGCCCACATTGCAGAAGTCGACGGACGCCGCATTGGCCCCGCAGAACGGCAAGGCCCCGGCCCCCTGACGTTGAGACTCCAAGAGGCTTACCCCAGCCGCATTCCCTTCGTCACCCTGCCCTTCTCGTGATGGCCAACCTGTTGCAAGCATCCCTCCGCGTGACTGCAGGGTTTTTCCTCAGCACCTTGGTGGGTTGGGGACTCGGACAAGCACTGCAAGACCGCCTCTCGGAAGGCATTTCCCGTCCTGCCGTGAATGACGCCTTGCACGTGAGTGAATTTCTGGCGGCCCTGCCCCCGGCCGCGCACGCAGGTCGCCTGCTCTCTGCAGGGTTGGGCATGATGCTCGGCACCTGGATGGTGCGTCGCTTTTCCAGCAACCAACCCGGCGAGGCTTGGGCCCTCACCGCGTTGTATGCAGCGGGCGCCGTCTTCGATGTCTTTCGCGTGGACCACGGCCCAGCCTTGTCCATCGCCACGGTGGCCATGGTCCTGCCGTGTGCTTGGATGGGCATGAAGTTGGCCTCACGCAGCCGAAACTGAGCGCCGCGCTTTCAACACTGTGTTGGCTGAAATGCTGGCCACCACCAAGGCCATGCCCGCAAGGCTCATCGTCGACATGCTTTCCCCATAGCCCCACCACCCAATGGCCAGTGCGAGCACGGCACCGAGGTACTTGAAGGGCATCACCATGCCCGCATCTTCGTTGTGCAACGCCACGGTCATCAAGACCTGCGCAGCAATACTCAACACGCCGATGGCCAACGCAAGGCCCCAATCCGTGTCCGTCATGGGGGACCAATCCCCCCACGACAATGTGCCCATGACGGGCACGGCCAAGAGGTGAAACCAAATCACCACCCCCACAGGATGGTCGGTGTCACGACATTTCATGGTGGCCAAATACGCCACGGCCGCAAAGCAGGCCGACGACAGGCCCAATCCCCACAGCCCCCATGGCACCCGCGGATCAAACCCTTTGACCATCACGATTCCGAGGAGTGCAAGCACGAGAAACAACCACTGCGAGCGATGAACCCGTTCGTTCAAAAAAAGAAACGCAAGCAAGACCGTGAATACTGGACTGAAATATTGAATCACTGTGGCACTGGCCAAAGGAATGTGCTTGACGGTATGAAAGAACCCAGCCAAGCCTAGCATCCCCGCGATTCCTCGCACAACCAACCATCTCCTGTTGTTCCCCAAAAGTGAGATGCCCATGCGACGCAGGTACACCACGCACAGCAACAACGACACGGCAGAACGAAGAAAGACAAGCTGAAACGTGCCCAAATGAGAAAGCTCTTTGACACACAGGTTGGCCGAGGTGTACAACACCACGGACGTCAACATGGCCAGAAGTCCTTTCCTCAACGCACGACCGTCACTGTCCCCCGCAGCACGGTGGGAACAAGTTCGTGGAAGCCTTGGGCCTCGACACGGTATCCATACACCCCGTCAGGGACAAAGTGGGTGCCCAGCTTTTGGTTGTTTTGGCCAATCCACGGCTGCTCAGGATTGTCTGTGGCAAACACCACCTCACCCCAACGGTTGAAGACACTGAAGGAATACGAACTTCCCTCGAACCCTGCGCCCAAAGGATGGAACGCGTCGTTCACCCCATCGTTGTCAGGCGTGAATGCGTTGGGCACGTACAGGTGGAACTCCACCGGCTCGAAGTGCGCCGTCACAATTTCGTAGGGCACGTCCGTCAAGGTCAGGGCCATGGGATTGGCTTTGTCCTCAGGCATCGGCGTGGACACGGCCACCTCCCAATGGCTGAACTGCCACTCTTCCTCCGTCAAGGCTTCAAACACCACAGGACCCGCGGGCTCAAAAGACATGTTCCAACTGTCCTCCACCATCGCCATGTCCACGACCCGCACTTGACCGGCCTGAGGTGGAGACACCAACACCGTCAAGTTCGTGTGTGGGATCTCCACGAAATGCGCCGTGACTGTGCCCGGCTCGAAGACTTCGAGCTGCGCGGGAGAGGCTCCGGCATCGGGGTTGATGACGTTGCCGTTCCAAGACCAGTGGGAAAAGGCCCACCAATCGTTGGGCTGTGCAAGCAAGTTGTGGTTCCCCACATTCACCAAATCCGTGGTGGGGTATGTGGTGATGGTGGCGCCATCGAGCACGATGAATCCAGAACCCACAGGGCTGACAGAAAAGGTCACTTCCTCAGGGGGCACAGGGATTCCAAAGTGCGCCACAATGTGTGCATCACCGGTGAGGGTCAAGGGCAGTATGGGGTCGGTGACATCCGCAATCGTCACGTCACCAGACACGACCTCCCAATACAGGAAGGCCACCCCAAACGACTCTTCCGCCTCAAGCGCCACCGGAACATCGGCAAAATACCATGCCGTGTAGGGCACCATGGAGGGGTTGAAATCCACTGAGTTCACCTCGATCTCTCCTTGCCCCACAATGTCCAAAGTCAGGTTCACAGGCACCACATCATAGCAGTCTTCCATGCCCCCCACCACTTCGTCTTCGCAGCGGCTGTCAATGAAGTCGCGCAATTCTTGAAGCTCGTTTTCCCAGCCCGCCATGTTGCCGCCCCAGCGGACCATTTGGCGTGGCATCTCCGGCGCGATGACCTGCACCATGCTGTCGAGCACGGCGTGCATGTTCGTGCATGTGAACGCCGTGTTCCCCAAGTCGGCCCAGCGGTTGATGTAGGTGTTCCAGAACGTCTCGTTCTCAAGCAAGGCATTGAGCACCGGAATGTGTCCCTGTCCACCCAAATTGCCCATGCTTTCTGGGTTGCATGGATCCGCAGTGGGCCCTGTATCGGGAACCCCCGAGTAGTTGATGTAGTGCCCAAAACTCGCGTCCATGTCCCACAAGGCGTAGCGCCAACGTTTGGCATCCCCGTCTGGATGGCGACCACGCCACCAAGCCGTGTTCCAGTTCAACCAATCCGCAGAAACGATGTAGCTGTTCAGAATGAAATAGTCGATCAACGACATGGGGTGCAGCTGCGATACGGCGTATTCGTAGTTCGCGTCCACCGTCATGTCTTGCGTTGTGCAGAAGGTGACGAGGTCGTACCAATCGTCTCCCGACCCGTACTCTTCCCAGGTCCCTCCCCATGTCTTGAGGAAGTCCACGAAGTGACGGGTCTGGTCGTAGTACTCTTCCGTAAAGTCGGTGTCGTCCACCTTCTCACGGTATTCATAAACGCCCCAGTACTGGCCATTGAGGTAGACAATGCAACTCTCGTTGGTCCGCTCATCGAGCTTCAAATCGGCGAGGTGACTCAGGGTGTGCACGTACGCATCCCGAATGTGGGCTCCCGGCTCGAAGGGATAGTTGTCGTTGGCCGCAGCCTTGAAAATCAAACGCTGGTATTCATCTCTTTCCTTCACATGAAAGAGCTCAGCCTCAAAGGCATGGTTGTACCCCATTTGATCTCGGATGATGCAATCAAACCCGCGTTGACCGTAGGCATTGCTGTCATTTCCGTGTTCATTGCTGTCCCCTGAGGCCTCCACCCAAAATGTGCCATCCGCATGGAAAAACTCGACGTGGGCCAACTCGTCGTTGCCTCCCCAGCCCCAAGCGCCATCTTCTTGACCGTTTCCACTGACTGAAACCACTGGAATGGAGTGGGCATCTGCCCCAAGGAAATAGGTGTTGGTCGCCACAAAACTCGGTGCCACACTAGGTGGGACATCGTCGTTGGGATCGAATGCGATGGCCCTGACAACCGTTGTCGATGAAATGTCGATGGGACCGGTGTACAATGTGCTGCCCTCTGTGGGCGTGTAACCATCCAAAGTGTAGTAAATGTCGAACCCTGCAGGTGTCGACAGCGTGATGCTCAGTGCTCCTGTGTGATAACCCGCTTCCACATTGAAAATGGGGGTCGGTGCATACCCTGTGTACATGTCAAACGGATTCATCCCGTTTGCCGCACCTGGTGATGGCATCACACAAACCTCCCAGGAGGAATCTCCATCCACACTTCTCGCCCAGCTGTGGTCCGCCTGCGTGGTGTGGATGTCGGCACCATAGGTGTAACTCTCCAAAATGTTGCCGGCCGGATCTGAAAAAACGAGAGACTCCCCTTGACACTGGTTGATTTTGAAGTTGGTGTTCAGGAATCCCCCGACGTAGAGGTTGGTCAGAAGCTCCCCTTCGGCAGAACACATCACCATCAAATATCCCCCTGCCGGAACCTCAGTGCCTGCAGGAATCTCAAATTTGTCCGGGTTGGCAGGGTTGTCTGACAAGAAGTATCCGCCCAAATCCACATCGGCCCCGCTGGGGTTGTAGAACTCGACAAAATCTTCGTTGTCCCCCGCAATCCCAAGGGTGTAGTTGCTGCACGAGAATTCATTGATGACGACTTGTCCCAGTCCGAGACTGGGCAAGCAAGCCAGCAAGAAAAGCGTGTTCCAAAAGCGCATGGGGGTGGTCTTCAAAGTGATTGGGGTCCTCATCAACGAACTTCAAAACGCACCACGGCGGATGCTTGTTCATTTCGCAAACGCAAGACGTAGCTCCCGGCCCCGAGGTCCTCGCGGAGGAGCGATGTCGTTCTGCCAGAAACGCGACGCTGAAGGATGACGCGCCCTTGCACGTCCATCACTTCCAGGTCCCAAACGCCAAGTGGGAACCGTACGGTGCTGAAGTCGCCCATGGGGTTGGGCATCACCTGAACCGACTTGGCGGCTTCCATGGTGATGACGTCGGTGGCACATCCATCCACAAGCGTGTGCAAGGTGTTCTCGTAGGCCTCATTGACCACATCCACCACATCCGCCAAGCACACTTCCTCGTCGGCGTCAGCCCAGTAGACCCGCAGGAATGGAACCCACTCGAGGTTTTTGTGGAAGGACGCCCCGTCGTAGCTGAGGCCAATCACCTTGTTGCCCCCGGGCACAAACGACGGTGCGATGTCGTAGTTGATGGGGTCCGCCAAACTCACCGCATCGCTGATGCTGACGCCAGAGAAGTCAAGCTCGTACCCTACGATGCGGTTGTGGGGATTCAAGACGTGCACATCGAAGAAGTTCAACCCCCAATTCACGTCGGCCACCATGAAGTGCACCGTATCGTAGATATTGATGATTTCTTGCACGGGGAATTCGCAACGGTCGTGCACGCCGCTGCTGTCTGGGTGCTGATGCGCCTCATTGAACCATTGGCACTGAGACATCAGCGCGGCATCGCTCACCGTGATGTGGCCATCTTGGTCGATGTCCGTGCAGGCAGAAGCTGTCAAGTCGTTGCCGAGGATGCCTTCCACATAAGCCACGGCATCTGCGTACTCTTGTGCATCGTTGTTGTCCAGGTCACCGACGAGTGCAGTGCCTCCGCACTCGCCATTGCAATCCATTTCGGCGGTGCCAAAGAGCACCCCATTGCAGTCGTAGATGGGCTCGCACCCTCCTACGTGTTCCACCACCAAAGCACCTGATGTACGGTCGAGGTTGATGCAAACCGCAGCGTGGTTGTTGTCGTAGTCCATCTCTTCCCGGCCCAACGCGTCGGGAATGAATTCGTAGTTGGCGCGGACCACCAGGTAATACGTTCCATCTTCCACGTCGGTGACATCGATCCATTGACAGCTCAAACCCGAGCTGTAGATGTCGCCACAACCCGCAGAAATGCCCATGTTGCCACAACCGTACTGGTAGGTCCCGCCATCACTGCACTCCAAGTCCATCACGCAAAAGCCGTTCTTGAATCCGATGGGGATCAAATCGCCATTCAAGTCAAACAAATCGTACTTGGCGTAGCCGTTGTGGTGCCAGTGGCCGTGGCAATCTCCCCACTCGAACTGGTTGTTGCCATCATCGCTGGGCACTCCGATGTAGTAATCGAGGTCACCGATGTTTTTGATGTGTGTCGTGAAGCGAACGAGTTCACGGTCGCCATACCCATTGAGGCATCCCTCATCGATGTAGCAATCCGATTCGCTCACCTGCATGACCTGGGTCTGGAGGCTGTTGATGATGGCCTCTTCCACCACCACGAGGTCAGGTCCGTTGCACGCGGGATCGCCCGGGTAGATGCATGAGCCGTTGTCCTCCTCCGCCATGGGATTGTAGTTGCAGGCTTCAGGATCCATGCACCCCACGGGCGGACCCGCAAAGCCAAATTCCCAACCCCAAGCCTCAGCGCAAGGACCGTCGAAAGAAGCCCAACGAATCCAATACGTCACACCTGCCTCGAGCAACACCGTCAGTTGCGCCTCTTCACCACAACCTCCTTGGTTGTCGTCGTAGTAGATGGAGCCTTCGTTGGTGTCGTCAAAATTGCCCATTTGACAGTAGTCGTAGATGTACAAACGCGTGTCACAGCCGTTTCCGCACGAGCTGAAGCTGTACATGCCGTTGGACGCTGGCGTGAAGGTGTACCAGTATGAGTCTCCTGGGGAGGCGACCGTGCCGTAGTCTGAATCGGTCAAAGCAATCGCATCATTGCACGTTTCTCCAGGAGCACACGCGAACAAGGCGCCATCCGAGTCGCCGTAGTCGCCGCCCGAGGCCACGGTTTGGCCGTCGAGATAGACGGTGTATCCCCCGGGAGCAAAGATGCCATCGCCAAAGGAGTCAAAAATCTCGAACTGAATGCATGGCTCGTCAGAGGACGGGAAACACAAGGTGTCTGCGTACATCGTGCCGCCTTCAGCATAAGGCCCTCCGCTCAACACGACTTCCCCACCCATGACCACTTCCCAAGAAATTTCGCTGGGATAGCCATCGGTGATGACTTCCACAAGGAGGGCGCTCTCTGACTCAGAACACTGGGCCGAGGCCTGGTTGAGTCCAACAACTCCGAGGAACATAGAGAACACGTAAAGGCTCCAAAGAGCGCGTGATGGCAAGAGAATCATGGTGTACAGATCTTGGTTTCAAAATGTGGCCCTCGCGGGCGCGCGGGGGGTGCTAAGATACACCACCCATTAGGGTGACCCTCTCTCCCCATCAGAGGTTGCATGAACAGGCCCTCCAAATTGTCGCTGTTCCTTGTATTTTTGCAGCATGGCACACGATCACCACGACCACCTTGAGCCCGAGCAGAACGAAATCGGCGGGCCCGTTGTTTTTGCACTCTTCCTCTTCGCCATCGTTGTGGTGGCGATTGGCATGATGGCTTCCTGAGCCGTTATTCCTCCCCTCCTTCTTGAGTGACCAACGTCATCTCTTCGACGAGATGGCCTGCCCCTGCGTACACGTCCATCACCCACAGGACGTAGCGGATGTCGACCATGATGTTTCGGCAGCGTGAGCCGTCAAAAAGGATGTCGCTCATGGTGCTTTCCCAACTCCGGTCAAAGTTGATGCCGACCAAGTGACCGTTGGCGTCCAATGCAGGAGATCCCGAATTGCCACCCGTGGTGTGGTTGCTTCCTGTGAAACACACCACAAGCTCCCCCTCTTCGTTGGCATAGTCCCCGTATTCGCGGGCTTCCAAAAGCTCCACCAAACGTTCGGGCATGTCAAAATCGGGGTCGCCAGGGACGTACTTCTGAAGGATGCCACGCGCCGTGCTCAACGGGTTGTACTGCATGCCATCGTAAGGCGCACTGCCTTCCACCTTCCCATAGGTCAAACGCAACGTGCTGTTCGCATCAACGGGGAACACTTCTTCGGGGAACGCCCGTCGCAACGCCTTGGTGTAGGCGCCTGACGCCAATTCAATTTCTCCCCTCAATCTGCCATATTCGGGCGCAATCTGCGCGAAATAATGTGCCCGGAGGTTTTCGATCCAGAGGTAAGCGGGATCCTTGGCCAGCTTGCCCCACGCCTTGGCGCTTCCGGAAGCCAGCAACTTCTCCATGGCGTCCGCGTTGTCAAACACGCTCTTGCCAAACACCTTGGCTGCCCATGCAGGACCGCCTCCCGCCTTGGACACCTCCTGACGAAGGCCTTCCGGCGTCAGGGTTTCTGGAATCCATTCGAGGTACTCGTCGACCAAGCGGCCAAGGAGTTGCTCGTCGACTTGGGCGTCAAAATCCTTTCGGAACCCGGATTCGTTGGCACGCAACTTGGCCAGAAGCTGGTCGCGCTTCTCGCCTTCGACAGCGCCCTCGATAAGGCCCGAGAAACTGTGGGCGTAATTCAAGATGTCTGGACCGTAGTAGGCCAACTCAATGAACAAGGCGCGTGCCTCCAGGTACGGGAAGCAATCTGCATTCAGGGCCGCCAGACCTTCCACCACCTCACTGCCTGTGGCCGCCTTCAAACGGGCCTCGAGGGCGCGCTTTTTGTCCAAGGCGTGGAGCTCGGTGAGGCCGCGGTTTTGGCCCTTCCACTTCTTCCAGGCATTGGCCACGCTGCTCTGCTTGGCCGCGTAGGCGATGCGAAGTGCGTCGCTTGAGGCACGTGCCGCATTGATGACCGCCAGCCCTTCGTCACGCATGGCGATGCGCATGGGGTTCAACCGCGTGATGACGTGCTCCACTGCGTCAGACGTCAGGTACTGCTCTGTGCGGCCGGGGAAACCAAAGACCATGGTGAAATCGCCATCCTTCACACCATCCACGTTCACGGGGAAGTGATGCACAGGCGTGTAGGGCACGTTGTCGGCGCTGTAATCGGCGGGGTTGTTGTCGGCGTCGGCATAGATGCGGAACACGCTGAAGTCCCCCGTGTGACGAGGCCAAACCCAGTTGTCCGTGTCGCCGCCAAACTTGCCCACCGCCGAGGGCGGCGCGCCCACGAGACGCACGTCGCGGAACACACGGCTCGTGATGAGGTAGTGGCTGTTTCCAAAGTCAAATGCCACCACTCGGCCTTCGAGCCCCTTCCCTTCTGTCGCGCGCTTGACGATGGCCTCCATCTCTTCCTGCATGCGCTTCTCTCGGGCCTCGCCGGACAATCCGACACAGGCACGTGACAACTGCAAGGTCACGTCTTCAATGCGGTCGATGAAGGTGCAGGTCAGGTCGGGGTTGGGCAGTTCCGCTTCGCGCGTCATGGCCCAAAACCCATTCGTCAACAGGTCGTTCTCGACGGTGCTGTGCTGTTGGATTTGGCCATATCCGCAATGGTGATTGGTCAGGAGCAAGCCCTCTGCACTCACCATCTCCGCGGTGCACCCGCCGTTGAAATGCACCACGGCGTCCTTCAAGCTGCTGTGGTTGATGCTGTAGATGTCCTCTGCGGTCAGCTTGAGGCCCATCGCCTGCATGTCCCCTTCCACCATCTTCAACAAAGTGGGGATCCACATGCCTTCCTTGGCCTGCAGCACATTCATGCATGCCAAGCCCAAAACAAGCGCCATCGCGCCTTTCACAGTCCAAGTCTTCATGCCCCCAAGATACCCTACACGCCGCTTCGAAACCCTCTTGTATTTTCGTGGCATGGCCCAATCAAGTCAACTCCAACCGCCGCCGTCCAACCTCCTGGTGGACCTTCGCAGCGACACCGTCACGCAACCCTCTGCCGGCATGCGTCAGGCCATGCTCGACGCCCCCGTGGGGGACGACGTGTTTGGGGAAGATGAAAGCATCCAAGCCCTGCAGCAACGCTGCGCGGAATTGACTGGTCATGAAGCGGCACTGTTTTGCCCTTCCGGCACCATGACCAACCAAATCGCCATCCAGGTGCACACCCGTCCGGGCGATGAGGTCATCTGCGACAAGCTCTCCCACATTTACAATTACGAAGGAGGTGGCATCGCCCGGAATTCAGGAGCATCCGTGCGCTTGATGCATGGCGACCGGGGCCGGTATGATGTGGAGGAGATGATTGCCAACATCAACCCCGCCGACAGCCATTACGCGCGCACCTCGCTGGTCGCGGTGGAAGACACGTGCAACAAAGGGGGCGGCGCCATATGGAACGTGGACGAACTCGCCCGCCTTTCTGAAGCCAGTCGCGCTCGGGGCCTAGGTTTTCACCTGGACGGCGCCCGCGTGTGGAATGCATGGGTCCAGCGTGGTGAATGGGGCGATGCCTCGGCCTTGCAGCACTACGGCCGCCTCTTCGACAGCATGTCGTTGTGCCTGAGCAAGGGATTGGGATGCCCAGTGGGCTCGGTGCTCGTGGGATCGGAGTCCTTCATTGCGGAAGCCCATCGTTCGCGAAAAGTCATGGGCGGCGGCATGAGACAAGCCGGGGTGCTCGCCGCGGCCGGCCTCTACGCATTGGAGCACCATGTCGCCCGAATGGCGCAGGACCACCATCACGCCCGCATGCTGGAGCAGACGTTGGGGGCGCACCCTGATGTGGCCCACGTCGATGCGGTGGACACCAACATCGTCATCTTCACGCTTCCCGGAGCCACCTCAGACACGGTGGTTCAAGCGTTCTCGAACATGGGCATCGCATGCTTTGCCTTTGGCCCCAACAAGGTGAGGCTCGTCACCCATCTCGATGTGGCCACAGCCAACCTCGAAGAAGCCTGTCAGCGCATCGCCAAATGGCGCGCCTGAAGTTTATTGCTTGACCAAGCGAATGGTTTCCAAGCCTGGAGCCACTGACAAGAAGTACACCCCTGCTGGCACCTCCACGTGGGTGCGGCAGGTGGTCCCTTGCAGCGCCCAAACACAAGGCACCTCGCGCCCCGACAGGTCGCGCAATTGAGGCGTTCCTCCGGCATGGCTTTCAGGGAGTTCCACTTGGATTTCATCCACAAACGGGTTGGGGTACGCATTCAAGCGGAAGTCCTGTCCCAAATCGTCCAACGCAGACGTGCAATCGTCCAAGGTCAAAATGACCGCATCCGAACCGGTGCATCCCGCTCCGTCCGTGACCTCCACCCCGACGACGAGGGTTCCGGGCGTGTCGGTTTGGACCACGGCCAACGCACCCGAGGCGCCTGTGGTCCATTCGTACGTCAACCCTGCACCCAAGGGGCCGAGCAAGGTGAACGCATCCCCGGCACATCCAAATTGATCCGGCCCCAAGTCCACCTCGGGCACACCGACACTTTCAACCCAAACGACTTCCGAAGCCTCGCAACCATTTTCATCGACCACATCGACCTCAAACAGGCCTCCTGGAAGTCCGCTGACCTCCACCCCCGAAGTGCCGAATGCCCCGGACGTCCACGTGGCTGTCGCCACACCCTGTCCGCCTTCGATGTCGACCACGCCTAAAGTGGAGCCCAATGCGCAATCTGGGCTGAGCGAAACCACAAGTTCCAAGGGTGCGGGCTCTTCCACTTCATAAGACGCAGAGAACGTTTGGCCACAGAAGGATGCCTCAAGGGTGTAGTCTCCGGGGAGAAGGGGACCAATGCTGGCGGCGTCAGAAGTGAAGCCAAACGGTCCTTCCCACGTCCAGGCCACGGCCTCGATACCCACATTGCTGTTGACTGAGATCGATCCGTTGGGGTCGAACGAGGTCAACAGGCTGCAAGACAAGTCCTGCACGCCCGCAGACACCGTCCAGACGTCTGCCGCCGCGGTCGTGACACTCACTTCCACGGTCCCCACGGCGCCGTAATAGCCATCGATTTGAAGCATCATCGTCTCCCCTCCTTCCAAACAAGGCGTCAGCAAGGTGCTTCTGTACGCCCCCAAGCCACAGCCCGCATCGTCGTTGGCATTCACCAATTCATACGACTCAAAATCCGCACAATCTGTGACGCGCCAAAGCGCGAGCTGGGTGTCAAATGTGGTTTGTTCGTTGCAGGTGCTGACTTCAAATACACCTCCGCCTGCAGGCACTTCCCACGACAGCCACACGGTGTTTTCCAATCCAGCTTCACACCACCCCCCGTACGTGCCACATCCCAAAGCCGGTGGCGCAGGCTCATTGGGCGACACGGATGCATCCTCCGTCGATCCCACCCAAGTCATGGTGTCTGCGAAGATGGACTCGGCAAGACAAGGCAAATCCGCCACGGCAAGCACAGGCTGAAAGGACCAATCGTTCCCGCTGCCTGAGCCGTCAAACCCGAAGGCCTCGTTGCCGCCAAGTGCAATCGCGAAGTCACTGCCCCCATCGCCATAGCTGTCTCGGTGAATCAGGACCAGGCTGTCCTCTTCACTCACACAAATGGTCGCGGATGTGTACAAGGTGTTGTTGTCGTAGACCTCACTGGGAAGTCCAGCCACGCCATCGCCACATCCAACTTCCGGATTGCCTCCCCACAGCAAGGCCGTTCCATCCCCACATGCCGCAGAGGCATCGATGAGCTCCCAATACAATTCATACCCCCAAGCATCGGTGGTCACGCTGACGTTCAAGGGCAAGGAGTCCAACGGGCAAGGCGATTGCGCCTGGGCGAGGTCCATGCATCCCAAGACAAGGACACAGGTCAGCCATCCTGCAAGGCTTTTGACATTCTTCATGAAGGAAAGATAACGCGGTTGTCTTCAACTTTGCGCCATGCTCGTGCTTCTCTCCCCTGCCAAAACGCTGAACCCCGACCGACCAGACGCCACCCTGGATGAGGCTTTGTCCACTCCTCTGATGATCCGAGAAGCCAGCGAAATCGCAGAAACCCTCAAGGGATGGTCCCTAGCCCAAACCCAAGCGCGCCTGCAGCTCAGTGACGCGCTTGCCGCCAAAGTGCATGCGTGGCACCAAGCTTGGACTCCCGAGGGCGACGCCGTGGCCGGTTGGACGTTCCGCGGCGACGCATTCAAATCCATGGACCTGCCCAGCCTGCCCCACGTCCCCCTCCTTGCGGCCCAACAGCGCTTGCGCATTCTTCATGGCGTGTACGGATTGCTCCGCCCCATGGATCGATTCATGCCCGTGCGCTTGGAAATGGGCGAGCGGTGGTGTCACGACACAGCCTTCAAGAACATGGCTTCCTTTTGGAAAGAGCGCCTTCCGCAAGTGGTGACCGAATGCGCGGATGCCCTGGAAAAAGGTTCGCTCATTTTGAATTTGGCCAGTGCGGAGTATGGAGACGTTGCCTTGCATGGCGTCCCTGCCGAACGCGTCGTGACGTGCACCTTTCTCGAACGCCGAAATGGCCAGCTCAAAGCCATTTCTTCCTTCGCCAAAACTGCCCGTGGCGCCATGGCGCGACACGTCCTTCTTCAGGGCATCCACTCCCCTTCAGAACTCGAGGAATTCCGTGAATTGGGGTACCGGTTTTCTTCTCAGGAATCGACGCCCAACAAGAAGGTTTTCATCCGAACTTTGCGGGCATGAATACTCCACGCCACCAGGCAAGAATGTGCCTCGTTTTGGCCCTTGCCACGTGTTTCTCTGTCACCACATTTGGGCAGAGAGGCAAGCGAAATGCTGACAAAGAACAAACCACCCAAACCCAATCCATGGATTCTCTATCCTATGCCCTCGGCGTCCTGTTCGCCACCAACCTCTCCAACGAAGGCCTGTCTTCGGTCGACGGCGAGTCGCTCAAGTCTGGCTTCGAAGCCACCCTCGCAGGCGATGCGACCCTGTCCGCGTCAGAAGCCGATGCCATCGTTCGGACTGAAATGACCAAACTCAAAGAGCAACAGGCCCAAGCTGCCAAGGAAGAAGGTGAATCTTTCTTGAAGGAAAATGCCAAGAACGAAGGCATTGTCACCACTGCGTCTGGCCTGCAGTACAAGCACACTGTGGAAGGCACTGGCGCCTCCCCTGACGCCACGGACGAAGTCACGGTTCACTACCGCGGAACCCTCTTGGACGGCACCGAATTCGACTCAAGCCTCAAGCGCGGAGAGCCCATCTCGTTCCCATTGAATGGGGTGATTCGCGGCTGGACCGAAGGCCTCCAACTGATGAAAGAAGGTGGCAAAACCACGTTCTACATCCCCCAAGAACTCGCCTACGGTGCACGTCCTGCGCCGGGCGGAGCCATCCCTCCCTACGCCGCGTTGATTTTCGAGGTTGAGCTCATCAAAGTCACTGCGAAAAACTGAGGATACAGATATAATTTCTGATAAAATTCTTCTTGAAACCCCGATGGATTCGTTCGTCGGGGTTTTTCGTTGGATGAAACTGAAACCGGAGTGGACCCCGCCCCGTAAGCGAGGTCAAACCCTATCAACACTCCATCTCATGCGTGTTTTCCTTTCCATCCTCGCCCTGCTCACCACGAGCTTCTTTTCTTTGGCGCAGTCGACTGAACCTTGTTCAGCCGACGAACTGCATGCCGCAGAAATGGCCGCCTCAGAGCCCTACGCCCGGAACTTCGACGCCGTGCGTGCTGCAGTGCAGCGTTTGCAAGCCTCGTCCAACCGAAACATGGACGTGTACACCATTCCCGTGGTGGTTCACGTCATTCACCGCGGTTCATCCGTTGGCGTTGAAGAGAACATCTCAGACGCCCAAATCTTGTCCGCCATCGATGGCATGAACGACGATTTCCGCAACCGCGTGAGCGACAGCGAAGGTGCGGACACCTTCATCCAGTTCGAGATGGCACGACGCACCCCTACGGGAGAGCCCACCAACGGCATTGTGCGCGTCGACGGAAGCAGCGTGCCCGGATACGCTGAGCATGGCATCAGCAACGGTCAAGACGACGATGCTGCAGACCAGACTGCAGTCAAGAGCTTGACCACGTGGTTTGGCGACGACTACATCAACATTTTCGTGGTGCCAGAAATCAACGGAAACGATGGTGGAAATGGCGTTCAAGGTTTCGCCTACCTCGGTCCCACGAACGATGCCCGTGACGGCATTGTGGTGATCTACAATGCGTTTGGCTTGGTGGGCGAGTTGAAGCCTGGCCGTACCTTGAACAAAACGATTACCCACGAGATGGGCCACCACCTCTCTCTGTACCACACGTTCTCCAACACCATCTCGTGCACTTCGGAAACGAACTGCGAAACACAAGGTGACTTGGTGTGCGACACCCCCGCGACCATCGCCAACACCTCTGGGTGCATCAACCCCACGTGTGACGGTGCCCAAGTCGAGAACTACATGGACTATGCGCAGGAAACGTGCAAGAACATGTTCTCCGCGGGCCAACGCGACCGCATGCGTGCGTGTTTGGAGTCCTCTCGTTCAAGCCTTTTGGAGAGCTTGGGAGGCATGGCTGTGACGGAGCGCGACTTGACCATTGCTGGATTGGGCAACGTGGGAGAATCCACGTGCCTCCCCTCCTTGACGCCTTCTGTCATCGTGACCAATTTTGGCACACAGGCGGTGACTGGATTTGAATTGACAGCCTCGATCAATGGACACAACCCTTTCACGACCGTTCACGAAGAGAGCGTGTCCTCAGGAGCCAGCGTAGAGGTGATGTTGCCGGAGTTGGCGCTTGCCGCAGACACCAATGAATTGAGCCTTGAAGTTCGATTGTTGGGCAACATTCAAGACGACTTTGCCGGAAACGACCAAAGTGTCCAGCGCATCGTCTTGGCACAAAGCGATTTCTGGACCATGACGCTCAACACGGACACGTGGGCCAACGAAATCAGCTGGCGCATCGAAAACAGCGAGGGCGAAGCCATCATGAGTGGAGGCGACTACCCCATCAATGTGGCCACGTACGAAAGCAGCGGCTGCGTTCCGGTGGGATGCTACACCTTGATCATGGAAGACACCAATGGCGATGGCCTCTGCTCCATTGACTTTGGCAACGACGGCACCTGTGACATCGGGGGAAGCATGAGCCTCACGAACGCCGCTGGCGACGTCCTGGTCGAGTTGGACAACACCAACAACAACTATGGTTCCATGGGATCTTGGGAAGTTTGCGCTTCCGAAGCCACGGAAATGGACGGCTGCGACGACCTCAACAGCAACGGCATTTGCGATGCCGCGGAGGTCTCTGGCTGCCAAGACGTGACCGCGTGCAACTTCACGCCTGGTGCCATTTTGGACGACGGCAGCTGCACATTTGCAGAACAGTACTACGACTGCAACGGCCAATGCCACTGCGACGAAGACGGAGACGGAGTGTGCTGTGAGTTGGAAACCGAGGGTTGCACAAACAGCGACGCGTGCAACTATGCCGCGAACGCCTCTGACGACGACGGATCATGTGAATTCACGTCGTGTGCAGGGTGCACCGACCCCAGCGGATGCAACTACGACGCCAGTGCGACGATTTCCAGCGGATGCGACTACCCCGCCACCCACTACGACTGCGATGGCACATGCACAAACGACTTGGATGGCGACGGCGTGTGTGACGAATTGGAAATCGAGGGTTGCGACGACGTGACGGCGTGTGACTACGACGCAACGGCCACCGACAACGACGGGTCATGCACGTACGCAGAGACCTACTATGACTGCAACGGCCAATGCCTCCAAGACATCGATGGCGACGGCATTTGCAACGAGTTGGAAGTCTCCGGCTGTCAGGACCAAGATGCCTGCAACTTTGACGCCGCTGCGACAGACAGTGACGGATCGTGCACCTACCCTGAGACCTACTACAACTGCGAGGGCGTCTGTCAGAACGACTACGACGGCGACGGCGTGTGCGACGAATTGGAAATCGCAGGGTGTGACGATGTGACCGCATGCGACTACGATGCCACTGCCACTGACAACGACGGTTCTTGCACCTACCCCGCAGAATTTTACACCTGCGACGGATGCATCAACGACACCGACAACGACCTGGTGTGCGATGAATTGGAAATCTCAGGATGTCAAGACATCATTGCCAGCAACTACAACCCCGAAGCCACGGACCCTCCCGCTTCAGGCGAAGAGTGTTCGTACGAAGCTGGATGCACTGTGGAAGACGCATGCAACTACAGCCCAGCAGCCACTGTGGCGAACAACGACCTGTGCTTTTGGGCAGAGACGTACTACGACTGCTACGGCGACTGCATCCAGGATTCCGATGGCGACGGCGTGTGTGACGAATTGGAAATCGCAGGATGCGATGACGCTTCAGCATGCAATTTCCAAATGGACGCCACCGACAACGACGGTTCATGCGAGTACGCAGAGACGTTCTTCGACTGCGATGGCGCCTGCCTGAACGACACCGACGGCGACGGCGTGTGTGACGAATTGGAAATCGCGGGATGCGAGGATGCCGATGCCTGCAACTTCGACGCCACGGCCACTGACAGCGACGGATCGTGCACCTATGCCGAGCCGTACTACGATTGTGAGGGCAACTGCCTGAACGACCTCGACGGTGATGGCATTTGTGACGAAGTGGACGACGAGGTGTCGACAGACAATGTGGGCGACTTCTCTGAAGCTCCTGCGCTGAACTTGTTCCCCAACCCCTTGAGCCCCGAGCACAACATGGTGTTTGTCTCTGGCTTGGACG
The DNA here is from genome assembly GCA_002683345.1 of Flavobacteriales bacterium. Classification (GTDB taxonomy): domain Bacteria; phylum Bacteroidota; class Bacteroidia; order Flavobacteriales_D; family Sanyastnellaceae; genus UBA11663. The sequence continues at coordinate 10,559 of NYSX01000043.1, read as the reverse complement.
ACGACCAAACCGCCATCCGCGTGTTGGCGTCTGACGGACGTATCGTCTGGCAGGGAACAGGCATTGTCAAATCCCCAGGCGTTGTGGGGTACCCCATTCGAGAATCCATTGCACCAGGCACCTACTTCATTCAAGTGGGGACCCCCACTCCATCCGGAAACATCCCATTGATGGTCTGGTGATAGGGTTCGGTTCTGCCAGGAACCAAAGAAGAGGACGGCCTGCGCGAAATGCGCGGGCCGTTTTTCGTTTGTCTGGTTTTTGGCATTTTTGCCCAAACCTGCCTTGCGATGATTTCCATGCTCTCTTCCCTTGTGCTCAACGCCGTCTTCACCAATGACGCAGTGGTTCTCGGACTTCTTGCGGGTGCTTTGGGGCTGGTCTTTTACACCCACTCTCTGCCTCAATTCAAGCGGTTCTACACGTTTGTCCCGGCGCTGCTGATGTGCTATTTCATCCCGGCAGCGCTGAATTCGCTGGGCATTGTCAATGGCGAAGAGAGCAACCTTTATTTCGTGGCTTCGCGGTACCTCCTCCCTGCCAGCTTGATTTTGCTCTGCCTGTCCATCGATCTCAAAGGCATCTACAATCTTGGCCCCAAGGCCATCATCATGTTTTTTGCTGCCACCGCGGGCATCGTCATCGGTGGCCCCCTTGCCTTGTGGCTGGTCGGGCAGTCCAACCCGGAAGTGTTGGGCGGAAATGCGCCGGATGCCTACTGGCGAGGGTTGAGCACTGTGGCGGGAAGCTGGATTGGGGGGGGGGCCAACCAAGCCGCGCTCAAGGAAATCTCCGACACGCTGGACGATCAATTTTCCATCATGCTCATCGTCGATGTGTTCGTGGCGAATTTGTGGATGCCCTTCTTGTTGTTTGGGGCTGGTATCCGTGAAAAAATTGACGGATGGCTCAAGGCAGACGCATCCGCAGTCAATGAGCTTCAGGACAAGGTGGAACAATTGCAAGCCAAATCCGCACGCATCCCCAGCTTCCCCGATTGGATGGTCATCGTGGCCATTGCATTTGGAGGGGTCGCCGTCTCTCATTTGGTCGCCGACAATGCATCTGTGGCGTTGTCCTCATGGCTCGACAACACGATGGCTGCCAATCCAGATTCTCCAGCCATCTACTTGTCCTCCATCACCAAAGGGTTCTTTTGGTTGGTCGTCACAGCCACTGCGATGGGCATTGCCCTCAGCTTCACTCCCGCCAAATCGTACGAGGGCGCCGGTGCAAGCAAAATGGGCTCCGTCTTCCTGTACATCTTGGTGGCCACCATTGGCATGAAAATGGACATTGGCAGTCTCATCGAAAACTGGGCTATGTATGGCAGTGCGGTCAGCATTGGTTTGATCTGGATGCTCGTCCACATCGTCGTGCTGCTTTTGATGGCCAAACTAATCAAAGCCCCGTTCTTCTTTGTCGCCGTTGGCTCCCAAGCCAATGTCGGTGGCGCCGCATCCGCGCCCATTGTGGCAAGTGCCTTCTCCCCGGCCTTGGCACCCGTCGGCGTTCTTTTGGCGGTTCTGGGCTATGCCGTAGGCACCATCGGCGCCATCGTATGCATGGAGTGGATGCACGCGTTGTCCATGTGAGCCTAGGCCAATTCTCTCTTTATGAGGTGGCGCCCTCCCCCCCTTCATCTTGGGCTGCTGCCCCAGCAGTCCCGCCGATCACGTACACGCTTCGCCGACGGTCTGAAAATGCCCGCTGGCGTACAATCAAATCCTGACCCTGCGTCACACGGTATTCTGTGTTCACCCTTTGGATCATCCTGGCCCGTTGGGAGCGCAGTGTTTCCTGTGAAGACAGATGACTGATACCCAACATGACATCCAACTCCTCCGTTTCAAACTGCTTGCCCATGTGCTCGAGAACCAACTGTGTAAGTGCGGAATACTGCCCTTGCGCCTTTCCATGGTCCAGCTCACCGGCCGCAGTCAGCGGAGACTGCACCTCTCTGCGATGACTGGACTTGCGACGATCCAACCAGAACCAAATCGCCAAGCCCAGAAACATCAGCCATGGAATCAGGTGCAACAAGTTGAATGTCGTGACTGGCTCCTCAGACTTCACAGATGGACCTGCGGCCGTTGAATTGTCGTTCAAAGGCAACGAATAGGGAACAAACAACGGCACAGCCTGCGCAGCTTCAAGGGCCTTCCACGGAATGGTCAAGGCCGCGCGCTCACCATTCCAGAGGTGCCAGACGGTCGAATCTCCGACAAAGGTCATTCTTCCCTCTTCGCGATGCCACGTGTAAAACTCTTCCAGTATTCCCGAACCATTCGGAAGAAGTCGCGCAATTTCCTGCTCAAAATCAACCCAAATCAATTCTCCCGCGTCATTGTACATCAGCCAGCCAGAGGGCAAATTGATACCTCCCCCGATTTGCCCCAATCGCGCATCCACAGCTCCTTTCCTCGCCCATTGACGTTTGTCAAGGTCCAACACGTGGTAGACGAAATTGGTCTCTGTTGTGAATCCTGGCGATGCCGAAGGATCTACAAACAAGTGGGCCTTGCCATCGGCAAAAAACGACATCGTCCGGTCTGTGTTTGAATGATCCTCGGGCTTTTGACCGTCGGTCGCCACTTTTTGCCACCCCTGATCGCCTCCATGAAAACGGATCAAGTCAAAATGCCTCCGCCACAAACCATACCCACCCAAACTGTGAAGGTGGTTGTGCCACATGAAATCGAGCGAACCTCCGTTGTACCCTTCCACGAAGCTCGCACTGAGGTTGGACAAGGGGTCCTCTACGCCCACAACCCAACGCATGTCGCCGTTGATGTGAATCAAGGTTTGCCCGTCCTCTCCTTGCGCATGGGCGGACATGGCCACAAAGCGTCCATTGGGCAGGGAGGTCAACAACCGAGCATGCGTCCAATCTTTTTCGTTTTCGAGGGCCTCGATCCACTCCAAATAATGCGGCGCCCGAATGTGGTCGTCAGGGTGCAGCCATTTGTTCTGGCCCCACGTGATTTGAGATGCACAGAAGAAACAAAGCAGGTGTAGGAGATGCTTGTTGGATGAAGAGGCTGCAGGTGAAGGCATCTTGCGATGGAATTGGGTTGGTGGCTAAGAACGTTAGTGGCAAACGGGCATCACCATGGAATACGTTGCAACTTAAATAAAACGTGTTAACTCATTCCGTTTTTGGGCCGAAAGAAGACAATCGGCGAAATTCGTTTTCGGGAGCTACCAAAGCACCCGCTTAACCAAATGTTTGCGAAAGGGCCCTGCTGGGGCCCTTTTTTCATGCGCGCGTATGTCCCTGCTTGACCTCCTTGGCCTTGGCAGACAAGTACTCCGCATTGTGCTCGTTGGGCGGCATTTCAAGGGCCACCACCTCACGCACCTCAATGCCCTCTTTTTCGAGGTCATACACCTTGTCAGGATTGTTGGTCAACAACCGGATGGCCGTCCAACCTCTCGAGGCCAACATCTCAGCCGCCACGTCAAAACGACGCGCGTCACGCTGATGTCCCAAACGCTCATTGGCCTCGTAGGTGTCCAAACCTTCGTCTTGAAGGTTGTATGCCTTGAGCTTTTCGACCAAGCCGATGCCTCGGCCCTCTTGACGGAGATAAAGCACAGCCCCTCCCTCTTTTTGGACTTGCTTGAGTGAGGAATCCAATTGCGGACCGCAATCACAACGGAGCGATCCCATGACATCGCCCGTCCAGCACTCGGAGTGCACCCGAACCAAAGGCAATGCAGCAGGCTGTTTCTTCGAGCAGAGCATCAAATGCGGCTGGGAAGACACGCCACTTTCGAAGGCGTGAACTTCAAAATCCCCTGCATCGGTTGGCAGTCTTGCGGATACCAGTGGCTTCATGCTTCAAATATAGGAGCCTCCCCCCTTCAAGAGTCACCCCATGGCACATGAAGGCACAAAAAAAGGGGAGCCGAAGCTCCCCTCCTTGTATCAGTCATTCAAATGCTCAGAGGCAAGTCAAACCGAACGTGGCCAAGAACGCGAGCAAGTCGCCCGTCGTCACTGCACCGTCGCCGTCAAGGTCGGCGGCACAATCGTTCGTTTCCGTGAACTCGCATGAGTTGTCATCCACGTTTGCAATCGGGTTGAAGTTGCTGGCTGCGTCGTAGATGCAACCGTACACTATCAACTCACCACAGCTGCCATCGTCTTGCGTGGCATATGGATCGTACTCCACAAAGGCAGGATCCGTGCAACCGCCGGCAAGCTCACACGCAGCGCAAGACTCCCAGCACACCGCGTCAAGCACGATGTCCGCATCGAACGTCAAGGAACGGTTTGTGTAGCCGTCAATCAAAGACGTGCACGCCTCGATGCCCTCGATGCCCGCAAGCTCTTCCTGGTAGTTCCAACCATCCAAGGTGAACTTGTACTCAATGGTGCCCACAGCAAGCGACAAAGTCACTTCCCACACGCCATCTCCGTCGTCGTCAGACATGGGGTTGCATGTCCCACACCAGCCGTTGAAGCTGCCGTTGATGAAGACGCCGTCGTACGCATACGCCTCGGCATATTGGTTCATGTCTACACGGAAGGTCACGTTGGCAGGAGCCACTTGATCTTCACAAGCGCTGCAGCTTCCGAATACATCGCTTGACGTGGCACCAGCCTCGATCTGACGGTTGGCGTAACCTGCAAAGTCCGTGACAGGTGCGCAATCTGCACCGTTGGCCATGTCATCCACAAGCTGCTCCTGGTCTGTGAACGCATCGATGCCGTACTTGTATTCCACTGTACCCGTAAGGCCTCCGATTTCCACGCTGTAAATGCCGTCGCCATCGGCGTCGGTCAACACGTTGTAGCCGTCGGCAGAACACCATCCGCACCATGGGCCTGTCACAAACACCTCCGTGAAGGAAGTGGCTCCATTCACGGTTGCCCCAGCGGCATCCACACAGGTCATGTCCACGTTGAACGTCGTGTTGCCACCACCTGTTCCATCACAAGCGCTGCAGGAATTGTAGACATCTGAGGGATTCTCAGCCCCCAGTTCCCAAAGACGGTTTGCGTAGTTCGCATAGTCTGTCACTGGTGCGCAAGCACCGCCGTCGACCATGGCCTGAATGAGGTTCTCTTGGGTGCCGTCGACAATCCAGAGGTACTCCATGTTTTCAGTTGGGGCGGGGTCAAACGTCACAGACCAAGTGCCATCTCCGTTGTCCGTGGCAATCGGACCTCCATTGGGGTCCCAGCCCCAGAAAGGCCCTGTCAAGCGCACCGAATCGGCGGCAGCACCGCACAAATCCACGGTGGCCACCAACACAGAAGGTACCACAACGCATGCCTCACAGCTGTTGAAGCACACCACGTCGAGGGTTTCGGCCACGCCTGAACGCTCGTGGAGGCGGTTCGAACCACCCACACCATTATTCACGCCACATCCACCCGCAATGAAGTCTGCATTTTCCTCACCTGAGAGATCAGGCAAGCTGTCGATGGACACGGTCAATCCATTGTTGAACTTGTACTGGAAGGCCGCAGGACCATCCACATTTACCGTGGCAGTCCAAATGTTGTCTCCATCGTCGTCGTTCATGGCAATGGCACCGAGCTGCCATGCAGGCTCCGTGAAGGACCCCATCAAGTACATGCCGTCAGATGACACTGCAATTTGAGACGCATCCACCTGGAAGGTGATGTCTGCAGCATCAGGATCCACTGCACAGACGTCAGCGCACTGGGCAAAGCAACCTTGGTAGGCGACAGGCGCACCCAAAACCACTTCCACCGAGCGGTTGCCGCCGCAATCCAACTCTTCCCAACCGTCGAGGCCGTTTTGGAATTTGAATTCGTACGTGGCCGCTTCGAGTGACTTGGTCAAGCTCCAAGAGCCATCTCCGTTGTCGTTCATGGGCTCTCCGCTCCAGCCGTTCATGGCACCAGCGAGGTGCATGCCGTCCGCCGCAACGGTGATGTTGTCCGTCAACACGGTGAAGGTGACTTCTTCAGTAGGCAAGGCATCACCGCAAGGGATGCACGACGCAAAGCAAACCGCATCCAACACCGCGTCTTCTGTTCCCACGGTGTAACCACGGTTGCCATTCACTGCGCAAGCAACGGGAATGGACTCGTCCAATCCCCAGTTCGGACCGTTGATGAACTTGTACTCAACAGCTTCACCTGCCGCGATGCTGGCGGTGTACTCCCAAATGTCGTCGCCATCGTCGTCGGTCATGGCTGTCGCTCCCGCAGACCAGCCTTGGAAGTTGCCTGCGATGAAGACACCAATGGGGTTGGTAGTCTGTTCCGCCATGTTCACTTGGAAAGTCACCAAGACAGGCGCAGCATCATTGCAGATTCCGTCGCACGTTCCGTAGTAATCGTTGGCCACAGAGCCTGCGTCAATCTGGCGATTTGCGTAACCCGCAAAGTCCGTGACAGGTGCGCAAGAAGCTCCGTCCACCATGTCGTTGATGAGGTTCTCCTGGTCTGCGAAACCGTTGATCGCATACTTGTATTCCACAGTTCCAGTCAAGTCGGGGACAGTGACGCTGTAAATGCCATCACCATCGTCGTCGGTCATCGTGTTGTATACGTCGTTGGCGCACCAACCGCACCATGGCCCCGTGACAAACACGTTGTCGAATGCAGGCGCACATGACATGTCCACGTTGAAGGTCACGCCCATTTCAGACGTGCCGCCTCCATTGTCGCCACCACCATCTCCGTCACAAGCATCGCAGCTGTTGTAGCACACCGCATCGAGCGTAGTGGCTTCAGTCACATCAAGGGTGCGGTTGGTGTAACCGTCGATGGTGCTCGTGCACGCATCGCCTTCTGTGAATTCTTCCTGGGCAGTCCAACCGTCCAAGGTGAACTTGTATTCGTAGGTGGCCGGTGACAATCCGATCGTGATGCTGTACACACCGTCTCCATCGTCGTCGGTCATGGTCGCACAAGCGCCACACCAACCATTGAATGAACCGTTGATGTTCACGGTGCCGTACGTGCCTTGGTATTGGCTCATGTCGACCTGGAACGTCACGTCCACGGCAGGCGCGACAGGAACGTCGTTGCATGTACCATCACACGTGCCGTAGAAATCGTTGGCTGTGCCGTCGGCTTCGATTTGGCGGTTGGCATACCCGCTGAAGTCGGTCACAGGTGCACAAGAAGCACCATCGACCATGTCGTTGACCAAGTTTTCCTGATCGGCGAAACCATTGATGGCATACTTGTACTCGACCGTGCCGACAAGATCAGCAACCGTCACGCTGTACACTCCATCCCCATCGGGGTCTGTCATGGTGTTGTACGTGTCATTGGCACACCAGCCGCACCAGGGGCCGGTCACAAAAACATCTGTGAAGCCTTCAGGCGCACAGGACATGTCCACATTGAAGGTGGTTTGGCCTTGGGCCGTCCACGCAAACAATGCCGACAAAAGCAAAAGAGAATAACGCATGTGTTTTGAAAAATAGAGCTTAAGAGGGGGGCATGCGTTTTGTCGCATCGACAAAACCATGCTATTCCTCGACGAGGACACATTTTCCTCATATGTAAAGGTAACTCAGACACTGCAAAGTGTCAAAAACACACGCCCTTGACTTGTTCACATGTGCCCGGACACAATTCACTCAGTCCCTGACACATATTTATCCCTCTTCCTTCGAGATGAGAAGGTTGCTCGCCGCGGCCAACCAAAGACTTCCGCCTGCAATGACCATGGTCTTGACCACGTCGCCCCCAAACAGGACGTCGTTGAGCCACACAATGCCTCCAAGGGCAGCCAAAATTTGGGGCAACACAATGAACATGTTGAACACCCCCATTCCGACGCCCATTTTCCGTGAGGGAACCGCCCCAGACAACATGGCATAGGGCATGCTCAAAATGCTTCCCCACGCGATCCCGATGCAAGCAAAGCTGGCATTCAACCACCCCGCCGTTTCTGGATTCCACCAAGACATCGATACAAAACCCAAGCCGCCAATGGCCAGGCTGACCAAGTGCGTCCAACGACGGTTCAACCCTCTGCGAGACGTCCATACGGACAACAACAGCGCAAAAGCCATGCTGCTCAGCCCATACATCCCCATGGCGCTGGACACGGCGTTGGCCGCTTGGTCGTATGCCAATCGTAGCACGTCATAATCTGCGGCCTCCTCTGCAGGCAGAGGCGCTTGGAAGACGGCCTCCGTCAACGCTGGCGTGGCAAAAGACCACATGGTGAAGAAGGCAAACCAGCTGAAGAACTGGACCACGCCCAGTTTGACCATGACCGATGGCATGCCCTTGATGAAGTCCAAAATTTCCGTCAACCCCGAGTCTTTGGCCTCTTCCTCCTCTCCTGCCCCCAACACTTCAGGGGGGTCTTCAGTCGTGGTGAACACAGTGACCAAAATGCTGGCCAAGAAGACGGCCGCACCAATGGCAAAAGACACATAGACACTTTGCGGCAATTCGCCTGCTCCCGCCTCGTTGGACACGCCCAACTGGGTCACGAACCAGGGCAAATTCGACGCAATCCACGTGCCAATGCCAATGATGAGGGTTTGCAACACAAATCCATAACTGCGCTGCGACTCCGGCAATTTGTCCGCAACCAGCGCTCGGAAAGGCTCCATGCTCACATTGATGCTGGCATCGAGGATCCACAAGAATCCTGCCGCCATCCAGAGTTCGCTGCTGTAAGGCACGAAAAACAACGCAACCGAACTGAGAATGGCCCCGATCAAAAAGAAGGGGCGACGCCTTCCCCACCGGGGATGCCACGTGTTGTCGCTGAGGTACCCGATGATGGGCTGCACCAAAAGCCCCGTCAACGGGGCGGCAATCCAAAGCATGGGAATCTCATCCTTGCTCGCACCAAGGGTTTGAAAAATACGTGACATGTTCCCTCCTTGAAGGGCGAATCCAAATTGGATTCCAAGGAATCCAAAGCTCATGTTCCAGATTTCCCAGAACCCTAGTTTGCGCTTTTCCATGATCGACGTGGCAGGTGTTTGAGGTGCGAACCCAGATGGTTCGTGTGCAATATACACTAAGCATCGCCCCTACAAATTCATTGAAAAAAGAAAGCGCCGACTCTCGTCGTCGCTTCGCCTTCCTTCCGGAAGGATGCTGTCTATGCAATCGGATTAGAGATCCTCACATGCTTGACCGAAGGCAACCAAGAAGTCGAGCAAGTCGGCAGAACCGATCTCACCATCGCCGTTCGAATCAAATGGGCAAGCGCCCCCTGAGCAAGGCTCAAACACACATGATCCATCGTCGTTGTTGGCGTAAGGAACGTAGTTCTCCGCTGTGGCGTCCGTGCAACCGGAGAATATGCAAGAACCGTCTTCTGCCGTGTTCACCGCATCGTAGTTGTCCGCACCTGGGTACGTGCAACCCGTCGCCACACAAGATCCATCGTCGTTGTTGGCCTCAGGGTTGTAGTTCTCCGCGTTGGGGTTGGTGCAACCACTGATGATGCAAGAGCCGTCGTCGTTGTTGGCCGCAGGGTCGTAGTTGTCCGCAATGGGGTTGGTGCAGCCGCTGATGATGCAGGAGCCATCGTCGTTGGTGGCTGCAGGATCGTAGTTGTCCGCTGCAGGGTTGGTGCAACCGCTGATGATGCAAGAGCCATCGTCGTTGTTGGCCGCAGGATCGTAGTTGTCTGCTGCAGGGTTGGTGCAGCCGCTGATGATGCAGGAACCGTCGTCGAACAAGGCAGTTTCATCGTAGTTGTCTGCTGCAGGGTTGGTGCAACCAGAGCAAGAGCTATTGTCTCCACCGCACACACCACATGCGTCAAGCGACTGGCATGAACCGTCTTTTCCGTGGCGTTGATGTTGAAGTTGCATGCCATGTTGTCGGTGCAACCGAGCACTTCCAATTCGTCGCACACGCCGTCGCCGTCGGTGTCGTTGATACATCCGTCGCAGTCGTAGAATTCAGCAGGGAACACGCAATCCGCGTCACCCTCTGCCGTTTCGTCGTAGTTGCAGGCCAAAGGATCGTTGCAGCCCGCACCCGCGATGGGGAAGGTCAGGGTCATGCCCGAAGCATAGAAGGAATCTTGATTCGCATCACGGAATTGCAAGTTGATGGTGGCGTTGGTCGTGCCTGAAGTGGTCACTTGGCCCAAGAGCACGCGTCCGTTGATGGGATTGCCTTGACCATTGGCACCAGGCACAATGAAAATGGATCCCCCGATGAAGGTGTTTGCCACGAAGTCGCCGCCGTTGTTCCAGTCTGCGAAAGACGTCAAGGCAGGGTCAAAGGCGTTGTTCAAGCCGTCGGCATCTCCAGGCTGGGCGCCAATGGTCCACCACGTATCATACTCCAATGAAGGGAAAGAAGCGAAGAACAAGGGGTTGATGGAACCTCCAAAATCGCTGCCGAGTGCATCCTGATAGAAGGGTGCGTCGCCGTCCAAAATCCAAGGCTCCGTATCCGTACCATACATCGCAGTCACCTCCACATCGTTGGAGGAGAAGTTGGCATAGATGCGGTAGGTGGTCTCCCCTGTGCCGAGAGGATCTGCAGAAACCACGTCGTAAGACAAGCCGGTGCTCAGACCACCACCAAACGTGCAAGAACCGTCGTCTTCGTTGGCGAGGGCGTTGTAGTT
>NYSX01000042.1 GCA_002683345.1 Flavobacteriales bacterium | reverse complement strand
TGACGAGTTGATCTTGGACGACGCCACAGCCACCGACAACTGCGGTGAGGTGACGATCGAAGTGAGCAGCGAAGAGACTTCCGGCGACTGCGATGGCAGCTACACGGTGACACGTACGTTCACGGCCACTGACGACGCTGGCAACAGCACGTCTGCGACTCAGACCATCACGGTCCAAGACACGACTGCACCTGAATTGACCATCCCTGCGGACTACACCGCGGAGTGCACTGACGAATTGACGTTCGACGACGCCACAGCCACTGACAACTGCAGTGCTGTGAACATTGACGTCACGTCAGAAACTTTGGCCGGAGAATGTGCGAATGCCTACCTCATTGTGCGGACATTCACTGCGACAGACGCTTGTGGCAACAGCACGACTGCCACGCAAACCATCTCTGTGGTGGACACGACAGGACCAGAGTTGTTCCTGCCGCCGAGCTACGAAGCGGATTGTGGTGACGAGTTGCTGTTGTTGGACGCCTTGGCGAGCGATGCATGTGGTTTGGCCTTGGTGACCGTGGAAGAGAGCTACGATTACACGTGCGACAATGGCTACGTGTTGACCCGTACGTTCACGGCTGTGGATGCCTGCTTCAACGAAACCGTGGGTGTTCAAACCATCACGGTGACCGACACAACTGCTCCTGAGTTCACGAGCATTCCTGCCGACTTCAGTGCAGAGTGTTCAGATGAAATCGTTCTGGACATGGCCACGGCATCGGACGATTGCAGCGAAGTGAACGTGACGGTGAGTGCGGATACGCTTTATGGTGAGTGTGCCAACACCTACACGGTTGTTCGGACGTTCACGGCGATGGATGCGTGTGGAAACAGCACGGATGCCACGCAAACCATCCAAATCTCCGACACCACGGCACCTGAATTCACGTTCGTGCCCGCAGACGAGTTGATCGAATGCAACACCAGTTTGGATGGAACCATGGCCACAGCGGTGGACAACTGCGGTGAGGTGACGGTGACGGTCGAGGAGAGCTTTGACCAAGGGGAGTGCGGTGGCGCATACGTCATCACACGGACATTCACGGCGACCGACGCGTGCGGCAATGCTGCCACGGCGGTGCAGACAATCACCCAGCAGGACACCACGGCTCCGTCGTTGGTGATTCCAGCCGATGTGACCATTGAATGTGACGAAGAGGTGCCTGCACCTGGCTACACAGCCGAGGACGCATGCGGTGCGGTGTCTGTGGAAGTAACCGAAGAAATCCTTGCTGGCGCATGCCCGCAAGAGATGACCATCGTGCGCACGTATGTGGCGACGGACGACTGTGGCAACAGCGCGTCAGCGGTCCAGACCATCACGGTTCAGGACACCACGGCTCCTGTGTTCACATTCACACCAGACGCCACTTCGACAGTCTATGCTGCAGACGGGGATACCCTTGCTGCGCCGTTCGTGGTGGTTCTTGACAACTGCGACACGGAAGCCTCTTGGAGCGTGGAAGAATCCATTTTGGTGGATGCGGCCAACGAATTGACGGTGGAGCGCGTGTACACGGCGTTTGACGCCTGTGGCAATACGTCCACCTACACGGAGGTGACAACGTTGGTGTTGCAAGTGTTGGGTTGTACCGACCCAACTGCGTGTAACTACGATGAGTTTGCCAACGAAGACGACAACTCTTGTTTCTTCCCATTGTACGGTTACGACTGTGACGGCAACTGCATCAACGATGTGAACGAGAACGGCATCTGTGACGAATTGGAGATTGCAGGTTGTACGGATCCAGACAACCCTGGATACAACCCTGAAGCCAACGTCGAGGACGGTTCTTGTTTGACAGGTGGCTGTACGATTGCCTTCGCGTGCAACTACGACCCCACGGCGGAGTTCCAAATCGCAGGAAGCTGTGAGTTCACGTCTTGCGCTGGATGTACGTCGGCAGACGCGTGCAACTACGACGAGGACGCCACGTTGAACGACGGCAGCTGTGAATTCCCAGACTACGGCTACGACTGCAACGGCAACTGCATCAACGATGCAGACGGCGACGGCATTTGTGACGAGTTTGAAATCGCAGGATGTACTGACCCATCGAACCCTGCGTACAACCCTGCGGCGACTGACGACGACGGAAGCTGTTTGGTGGCGGGCTGTTTGTTGCCATTTGCTTGCAACTTCGACCCGACTGCGGACTACCTCGATGTGGCGCTTTGTGACTTGAGCAGCTGCGCAGGCTGTACTGATCCAACGGCATGTACGTACGATCCTTCGGCCACGCTCAGCGCGCCCGCAGCGTGTACCTACCCCGTCAACCAGTTTGTGGACTGCGATGGCAACTGCATCAACGATGCGGACGGAGACGGTGTGTGTGACGAACTGGAAATCCCAGGATGTACGAACCCTGAGGCTTCGAACTACTCACCATTTGCCACAGACGACAACGGCACCTGTATCATTGAGGTGGGAGGCTGTACGTTGCCATTCGCCTGCAACTACGACCCAAGTGCAGACTTCTACCTGCCAGGCTCGTGTGACTTCTCTTGCTTGTTTGGAATGCCTCCAGGTGAGGGCGAGTGCACCGACGAACTCGCCTGCAACTACGGCATGGAAGAACCATGTGCTTACTTCGATGCAGAGGGCAACTTGTGCGCGACAATGGGTTGCATGAACGAAGAGGCTTGCAACTTCAATCCTGAAGCGCAGGTGAACAGCGGATGTGAATATGCGTCTTGCCAAGCGTTGGGCTGCACCAACAGCAATGCGTGCAACTATGACGCTGAGGCCAACACGGACAATGGTTCTTGCGAGTACAGCTCTTGCTTGGGCTGCACGGACAATGGTGCGTCCAACTTCGATCCTGAAGCCAGCATTGACAACGGCCAGTGCACGTACGACGTGTTCGGATGCACGTTGCTGATTGCCTGCAACTATGATCCAGGAGCGACTGTGAACGACGGAAGCTGTGACTTCACCGGTTGCTTCGGATGTGTGACGCCTACGGCATGCAACTACGACGACAACGCGTTGTACCCTGATGGCTCTTGCGTGTTTGCTGGAGCAGGTCAAGACTGCGACGGCAATTGCTTGTCGGATCAGGACGGCGACATGGTGTGCGACGCCAACGAAGTGCCGGGTTGCATGGATGAGTCCGCGTTGAACTACAACCCCAATGCCACCGACGACAATGGAACGTGCACCTACTTGATGGGTGGTTGCACAGACCAAACGGCGTGCAACTTTGACTACACCGCGCAAGTGGACAACGGCACATGTGACTATGGGTCGTGTGCAGGTTGCATTGTCTCTTGGGCTTGCAACTACGACGCAACGGCAACGTTGAACGACGGGTCGTGTGTGTTCCCAGATATCAACGGCGTCTGCCTGAGCGTGTGTGACTTTGACGTCGACGGCGATGGCATCTGTGACGCCAATGAAGTGGCTGGATGTACGTATGCCAATGCCATCAACTACGAGCCGCTTGCCACAGACGACGACGGTTCTTGCAACTTCGTGGGATGTGTGTTGCCAGACTACAGCAGCTACAACGAGTTGGCCAACACCAACAGCGGTGACTGCACGAACGCACCAGGAAGTGCAGACTTCACCGGAGACGGGTTGGTTCAGCTTGAGGACCTCTTGGAATTCTTGGTTGCCTACGGCACGAGCGGACCTGAGTGGGGACTCGACTGGGTGCAGGACGGTTGTTCTGTGGTGGCCATGGGCATCGCCGAGATGGACGTGAGTACTTCCGGCTGCACGTACCCCACGGCATCCAACTACGACGCTTCTGCCGCGTTCGACACGGGGTCTTGTGTGTGGCTCGGTTGTACGGATGAAGATGCTTACAACTTCAACCACCTCGCAACCATGGATGACAGCAGCTGTACATACAACATTTGCCCAGACTTCAATGGCGATGGCCAAGTCCAAACCCAGGATCTCTTGGACTTCCTCATTGCGTGGGGTGCTGTTTACGAATAAGAACAACCAACAAGCGTCGAGTCTGACGTTTGGAACAAAGGAAAGGGCTGCCAACGGGCGGCCCTTTTTTTGTGGCTCACAGGAAAATGGGGATGTCAAAAAAGGGGGGAGGGGGGTTGTACTACATTTGACTCATGATTTTCCCTTTCCGCAATGCACATGGGGCCGCCGCAGTGTTGGCGTCTCTCCTTTTTTCAGTCACAGCTCAAGCCCAAAATGAACTTTGGGTGCTCAACGAAACGCCCCCAAGTCTGGGGCGGATTGATCTGACATCGTTTGCCTACCAAGAGGTGCTTTCCTTTGAAGATGTCGGGTATGCGACCGACTTAGAAATCCAAAATGATGCGGCTGTGGTCGTGCTGGAGAACCGCGTGGTCAAGGTGGACTTGACGTCCGGCCAAATCGTAGCCGACACCGAGCTTCTCGGCGCGCAAGAGGCCGCGCTGCTCGAAGACGGCACCGTCGTTGTCACACGCGGCGGCTTGGACGATGCATGGCAGCCACTGAACCTCACCAGCCATTTGGTGTGGTTGGATGGCGACGATTTGGGCTTGGAAGGGGAGTTGTTGCCCACGGAAGGGCCGACGCTGCCAAGCCAAGAAGTTACGGTGGTCGATGGCAAAGTGTACATCGCGGTCAACAACGGCTGGGCTTGGGGCCAAGAAGCAGGACGACTGGGGTGCTGGGATGTGGAGCAAGACACCTACTCAGAGTGGGATCTCGGAGAAGGAGCGGAAAACCCTGTGGCATTGCACGTGCTCGACGGCGATCTGTTCACCGTGAACAACGGCGATTGGTCAAGCACGTCGGTGACGCGGGCAAGCCTTGGTGACCTGTCGTCCACAACAACGGTGGTCTTGGACGGCGTTTCTGTGGGCTGCAACGCTTCTGCATTTGTCGACACCAAGTTGGCCGTACAGATCAGCGGTGAGAATGGACTTCGCTTGCTCGACGGCCCAAGCATGGTATGGGAAGAAGGAGCGGTCCTGAATGCGGACGCACCCTCAGCCTACAGCCTGATCACCCACCCTACATACGGATGGACCTGCGCTGGTGTGACGGACTACGTGACGTTCGGAGAAATTCAAATTCGGACCGAGGAGGGGGCGATGGTCGCCACCGTGCCTGTGGGCGTTTCCCCGGGCTCCTTGGCATGGCGCTCGTCAGAAGTGTCGAACCTCGAGGAAGTGGCCCTTCCCGCGACCACCACGGCTGCAGGTGAATGGGACGGTCTTGGCCGCGAAACAGGGAATGTCATTCCCGGAATGCCCGCCTTGCGCATTGTCCGAAAGGCCAATGGGCAAGTCTCAAAGACCATCCAAATCTCGAACTGACTTCAGATGGAGCGCATAAAAAAGCCCGGCCAATCGGCCGGGCTTTTTCGTAAGGCGAGTTACGATTACTGAACCACCCACTTGCGGGTCGCAGTTCCTTCGTTGTTCGAAATCACGACAACGTAGGTCCCAGCCACCATCTGCGGCATGTGAACTCGTCCGGCTTGTGCCGTGCGCTCGGCCACCAAAGAACCCATGTTGGAGAAGATTTGCACGTTGTACACACCTTGGGCAGGCAGGTCCAACACGCTCGCACCTGAGCTTGGGTTGGGGGAGAGTGAGACGTCCAAGGTGCGGTCCACATCCTCCACGCTCGTGACGGTGGTGAACAGTCCACGCTGGGCGCAGAAGGTCCAACCGGCTGTCCAAGCGTGTCCAGATCCTTGACCCACTTCCACGTTCAAGGGGTCGAGAGCGAACGTGCCGCTGGGGTCGAAGGCGAACATGTCATCCAAGCCGTCCACAGAACCTGAAACGACGCCGTTGGCTTCGGCGTAGGCGTTGAGCACGTCGGCACCGTCCGCGGCATCGCCGTCGTAGTCGAGCGCAGCAACACCGCCAGTGACCATAATGTTGGTGAGGGTCAAGTCACCGGCGAGGAATCGTTGGTAAG
>NYSX01000041.1 GCA_002683345.1 Flavobacteriales bacterium | reverse complement strand
GCGCTTGCGGTGTCGCACTTTGTGCGAAAGCAGCACCTTGTCAGCGTGATTGGCGAGGATTTCCCCCAGGAATTTCTCTCGGAATTGTCGGGCCGAGGTGCCTGCCTCAACGGGTTGACGCGTGTGGAGGGTGGCGAGAGCTTCCATTGGGCAGGCAAGTACCACGACGACATGGTGGGTCGCGACACCTTGGCCACCGACCTCAATGTGCTGATTGGTTGGGAGCCGAAGGTGTGCAAGTCAGGCAACAACGCCGACTTCGTGATGCTCGGCAACCTGGATCCCGCCGTACAGTTGGCCGTGCTCGACCAGGTGGCCGCGCCCAAGCTCGTGGTGTTGGACACCATGAACTTTTGGATGGACGTAGCCTTGGACAACCTCAAGAAAATCATCGCCCGCGTGGACGTGTTGACGGTGAACGACGAGGAGGCGCGTCAGTTGACGGGTGAGCACTTCCTGCCCAAAGCGGCCCGGGCCATTCACGCCATGGGCCCCAAGACCGTGGTCATCAAGAAGGGCGAGCACGGCGCGCTCATGTTCCAAGATGAGAAGGTGTTTTTCGCACCGGCCTTCCCGCTCGAGAAGGTGGTGGACCCGACCGGCGCAGGCGACACGTTCGCAGGGGGCTTCATCGGCTACTTGGCCTCCCGTCACGAAGCGACAGGCGAAGTGTCTTGGGAAGACATGAAGCAGGCGGTGACCGTGGGAAGTGTCATGGCAAGCTTCACCTGCGAGGCATTCGGAACCTCGGGTCTCCGAGCGTTGACCGCAGAGGACACCCAGCGCCGTTGGGAGGAGTACACGCAGTTGACGGCGTGTGGCCCGCTTGTTTGGCCTGCCTAAAACCAATCATTCCGCGACCCGACCCAACCAAAGGGTCGGATCCAGCGGCCTGCCGCGTACCCACCACTCAAAGTGGAGGTGGGGGCCTGTGGTCAATTCACCCGTGTTTCCCATGAGGGCAACGGCCTCTCCGCCGCTGACCAAATCGCCTTGACGCTTGAGCAAGGAGGCGCAGTGTTTGTAGACGGAAACGCGCTCTCCGCGGTGCTGGATGAGCAGGGTGTAGCCCGTTTCCACGGTGTAGCTGCTGAACAACACCGAGCCGTCGTCTACCGCTTGAACGGCGGTGCCTTCCGGTGCCACGAGGTCGATGCCAAGGTGGCCAATGCCGACGTCCATGCCGGAGGAGATGCTGCCGGCGAGGGGCAAGAATGGGAAGCCGATGGAGGCGTTGCCGTCCGAGGATTTTCGTTGAAGGGCGAAACGGTCTTCCTGGTCGATCTGGCTGCGCAGGGCCATCTCTCCTTCGCCGGCGCCCGTTTCGAGGGTGGAGAGCGACGCTGGATCGGGCAGGGTGTTGTCAGCGGGGTCGGAGGCGCCTTGAAGGAATGCCAACGCTGAAGAGTCCCCTGCGAGAGAGTGTCGAAGGGCGGTCAGGCTCATTTCTTGACGGGCGAGCAGGAGGGTCAACGAATCGGCCATCGCCCGGGTCTCGCGCATGTCCTCACGGGTGGACTCCGCCACGTATCCTGGCACCACCCATTCGCGTAACGGCGTGTGCGCCACAGTGAGGTAGGTGAGGCCCATCATCAGGCCGACGGCCAACGCCAGCCACCCGGCCCAATTCCGGGGGGTGCCATTGAACACCCGAATCTCAGAGTAGGAACTCTCATCAAATACGGTGACCCGAAGCCGGTGTTTCCACAGAGACATGTTGCGAATATCCGCCACAGGAACAGAAGTTTCTCGACCAACCAAGGCCTGCATCCAATAAATTTGACCCTTCTACGTTGAAGCACCCGATGTCAACCCGCTCCCTTACGCTCGCTTTGGCCACCATGATGTTGGTGCTGGCTTCGTGCACCACCAAGCGCGACGGACGGGCGTACCGGCTGTTCCACAACACGACGGCGAAGTACAACGGTTTCTTCTACGCCAATGAAGCCCATGCGGAGGCGGAACTCAAACTTGAGGAGCTTCACGAGGAGCGTTGGGACGAGGTGCTTCCACTGTTCCTCGAGGCGGACGAATCCACGGCCCAGCAAATTTTCCCCTTGATGGAACGGGCCATCGAGAAGTGCACCCGCGTGGTGGACAGACACACCATGGCCCCACCCAAACGCATGACCAAGTCGTTCAACCGGCCGGTCATGAACAAGTGGATCGACGACAACTACACCGTCATTGGCAAGTCCTACTACCTCAAAGGGGACTACCCTAAGGCGGAGGAGATTTTCACCTACCTCGTGCGGACTGTGGACGGGGCAGATGCTGAGGCATGGGCGTTCTCTTGGTTGGGCCGCACGCACATGCGAACCGGGGATGAAATCAAAGCGAAAAACGCCCTCACCAAAGCCGAGAGTGTCCGCGATGCATCGGACGACGCCAAGGCCCACACCTTGATGGTTCTTGCCCAATACAAGATCCTGCAGGAGGAGTACGAGGCCGCGGCGAGGCGCTTGGAAGACGCGTTGCCGCTGTTGGGCAAAAAGGACAAAGCCCGTACGCGTGTCACGTTTGTGTTGGCCCAGTGCCTTCGTGAGATGGGCGACAAGGAGGGCGCCATTGAAGAATTCCAAGCCGTCGCGGACATGCGCTGGGCGGATTACGAGTGGATTTTCCAAGGCAACATCCAGCAGGCCATGACGTACGAACGTCGCAATGGAAACAGCGACGCCATTGTGGAGCTGCTGGAAGACATGCTCGACGACAAGAAGAACGAAGCCTACCTCGACCAAGTGTACTTCGCGCTGGGTGAGGTGGCCCTGGAAGACCGTCGCCGCGACGAATCCTTCGACCTATTCAAAGCTTCGGTGGCCGCGCACGTGGACGATGAGCACCAGCTGGGCAAGGGCTACTTGAAGCTGGCGGATCTCTACATGGAGGATTTGGTCTACCCCACAGCCCAAGCTTATTATGATTCAGCCCTCGTCTACATCGACGAAGACAACGAGCGGAAGGACGAGATTTCTTCGCTGGCGTCAGACCTGAGCAGCTTGGTGGAGAACCTCAACATCATTTCGGAAGTCGACAGCCTCCTCAACCTGTGTGACATGGACGAGGACCTGCGTTTGCGGGCGGTGGACCGCGTGTTGCGCAACATGGAGTTGGAGTTGCAGCGCTTGCGAGACGAGCGCGAGGCCGCGGCAGAGGCTGCCGCAGCTGCCGCCGCCGCAGACAACTCGGGCGCGGGGATGTTTTGGCCCTACAACGGACAATTGCGTCAATCGGGACAACAGGAGTTCTTGTCCTACTGGGGCGACCGGGTGTTGGAGGACAACTGGCGCCGCTCCAACAAATTGGGCAACCTGTTTTCCGAGGACGAGGAAGGTGGAGACGGCGGCGAGGGTGGCGAATCTGAAGAAGTGTTGGACCCCCTCGACCCCGCAAACTTGCCCACGTTTGAGGAACTGTTGGCCACATTGCCTTGCGAACCCGAGGACCGTGTGGTCCAGGAGGAGCGCATGGCGGAGGCGTACTACAACGCGGGTTTGGACTACCGCGAGAAGTTGAGTGACAACGAGAAGGCCATCGAAACGTGGGTGGAACTGGTGGAAGTCCTCGACAGCTCCAATTTTCACCCCACGGCACACTACCAATTGTTCCGCACCTACCTGGAGCGAGAAATTGAGGAGAATTACCAAAATCCCTTCTGCGACGACTGCAACAGCGCGTACTGGGCGGACGAGATCATTCGGTTGTATCCAGGAAGCGAGTGGGCGCGCTTGATCGAGGACCCGGAGTACTTGGACGAGGAGGAGGTGACGCGCCAAGCGCAACGCGAGGAGTACGAGGCCTTGTTGAGCCGCTACTACACCCGGGACTACCAAAACGTGTTGCTCGACATCGATGAGGTGTTGGAGCGCGACTCCGTCAACTTCTACGCCTGCAAGTACACCTTGCTTCGTGCCCAATGTGTGGGCGGATTGACCAGCTACACGGGAGACCGCACCCCTTACTTCGAGGCGTTGCAGGGCATCCTCGGCACGTGCCCTGACACCGAAGAGGCGGCGTTCGCACGCGATTTGATGCGGGCGCTGGGGGTTGAATTGGGCCGCGAGGAAACCAAGCCCGAGGAGGTGGAAGAAGAGGTTGCGGAGGAGTCACCGTTCAAGGTGCAGCCAAGCAAGGAACACTACTTCGCGATTTTTGTGCCTGTGGGCCGTGGAAACGGCGAAGAAATCAAGGCGCAAACGTCAGATTTCAACAGTGCGTTTTACGCCTCCAAGCGCCTCAAGGTGACCAGCAATTTGATCGACCGCGCCAACCAGGTGGTTTTGACCAAATCCTTCAGGAATTCCGAGGAAGCCATGGGGTATTTCGAGGTGTTCACCTCCAACCGAGAAGACCTCATTGACATCAATTCTTCGGGGTATGATTTGGTGGTGATCAGTAACGAAAACTATGTGACGTTGTTCAAAAACAAGGACATCCAAGGGTACGTGAAGTTCTTCTCAGAACAGTACCTTTCGGCCAAATGATTGGCAACAAGAAATCCCCCATGGGCATGGACGCCCCAAGCACGGATGCGGTGAACCGCATTGTCGAAGGAACGGTCTTCGAAGGCAACATCCGAAGCATGAGCAACATGCGTGTCGACGGCACGTTTGAAGGTGACATTGTGACCAAAGGTCGTTTGGTGGTGGGCCCCAAGGGCATCATCAAAGGCAACGTCAAGTGCGCTCACTGTGAAGTGGAAGGCGTCATGGAAGGCCAAATTGAAGTGGCAGAACTGATGGCCCTCAAGGCCTCTGCGAAAGTCGCAGGAACCATCTTCTACGGTCAGTTGAGCGTGGAAGCCGGTGCAGAGCCTGTGGGCACGTTCCACATGGGCGCCCGCGAGCGCAAGGAAGCTCCCATGATGGGCAAGCCTGGCGCGGTGAACACCCTGAAGGGCGCCGAAGTCGAAACGAGCATGCCCAAGAAAGAGGCCGTCAAGGCGCCTTTGGCCCAGACCAAGCTCTGATCCCTCATGTCGGAGCGCGACACGTCGTCGGACGCCTCGCGCGCTGAAGTCAAGAAAAACAGCACGTCCATCCTGCGTTTTGCGGGCATGGGCTTTCAACTCGCCGCGGCCATTGGTCTCGGCGTTGTTGTTGGCATGAAGGTGGACGAATGCCTCATGTGGGAACAACCCATGGGCACAGCCTTGTTTGGTCTGTTCGGACTTGCGGCAGGCATGTACCAAGTGTTGAGAGCCCTTCTTTGAATCATGACCCTACGCCTGGCTTTCCTCGCGCTCGTCGCGGTCACCGCCCTTTCGCTGACGGCGCCCCATGTCATCCCCCGCCTGTCGGTCCTTTCTGGCTTGTGGTGGTGGCCCGCCACCGTGCTTTCGTTGGCCGCCGCTGCCGCGCTCGGGTTGAATTGGATTCGGAAAGCCAGCGACAAGTCGCCCATGCAGTTTGTGGCGGCTGTGAATGGCACCACCGCGATGAAGTTGTTCACGACCTTGGGGTGGCTGACCGCGTTCTTGGTGTCCAACGAGGAGGCGCGGCTGGAATTTGTGTTCGGGGCGTTCGGCGTGTTTGTCCTTTACACAGTGGTGATTGTGGCAGCAACGGTGGGGCCTGGGGACCAAAATCAAAAGAACTGATTTCAATTGTGCAAAACACCGCTTTCGTGAGTACTTTTGCCGCGGATTTGCAACCATGAACAAGCGTATTGCACTCTTTTTCGGATTGTTGGTCGCCACGGCGGCCACCACGGCTTGGGCTGAAGACAGCCACGATCACGGCCATGAACAAGAGGCGTTCAATCCGAGCAACTTCATCATCCATCACATTGCCGATGCCCACGAGATCCACTTGTGGGGAGACGTGCACATTCCTCTGCCCATCATTGTGTACACCGCCGAGCATGGCTTGGACGTGTTCATGAGCAGTGCGTTTGAAGGCCACGGCGACGTGCGTGTTGCGGAGCGCCCGTCTGGGGTGACGTACGAGTTGAGCCATGGGCACATCGCGGTGGCAGGCGATCATGCCGGTCACGATCACGGATCCCACGAAGGTCACGACCACGCGGACCACGACGGCCACGACCATGGTGCGCATGAAGGCCACGACCATGGAGACCACAGCCACCACGGACCTGTGGTTTACGATTTGAGCATCACCAAATCCATCTTCGGCATGTTGCTCATGCTTGGATTGATGGTGGTGTTGTTTGGCCGCATGGCGGGGAGCTACAAGAGCCGTCAAGGTCAAGCGCCCACTGGGATGACCAACGCCCTCGAACCGTTGGTGCTGTTCCTCCGCGACGAAATCGCCATTCCCAACATTGGAAAGGAGAAGGCAGACAAGTTCTTGCCCTTCCTGATGACGGTGTTCTTCTTCATCTTCTTCGCCAACCTGTTGGGCTTGGTTCCCTTCATTGGAGGGTTCAATGTCACGGGCACACTCGGCATCACCATGGTGTTGGCGGCGTTGGTGTTTTTGATCACCACCCTCAATGGAAACAAGCATTACTGGGGCCACTTGTTTTGGCCTCCAGGTGTGCCCCTGTTTGTGATGCCCATCATCATTCCCATCGAAATCGTGGGAATGTTCTTAAAGCCCATCGTGTTGATGATCCGTTTGACGGCGAACATCAGCGCGGGTCACATCATCATTCTGTCGTTTGTGAGCTTGATCCTCATTTTCGGCAAAGGCGGGGAGGCGATGGCGGCCGGTTACGGCATCGGCATCTTCTCGACAGCCTTCATGATTTTCATGTACTGCCTCGAACTCCTTGTGGCGTTCTTGCAAGCATTTGTCTTTACCCTCTTGGCCGCGATTTACTTCGGTGAAGCGACCCACGAGGCCCATCATTGATTCTTATTACTCTTTCAAAATTTTCCAAATGGAATTGTTGACCATCCTTCTTGAAATTGGACAGGGCCTCGCAGGCCTCGGTGCTGGTGCTGCTGCTATTGGTGCAGGCCTCGGTGTAGGCCGCATTGGCGGATCTGCCTTGGAAGCCATGGCTCGTCAGCCTGAAATCGCTGGCGACATTCGCTCCAACATGATTGTGGCTGCGGCACTGGTTGAGGGTGTTGCCCTCTTCGGTGTGATTGTTTGCTTGCTCGTCGCCCTCGGATAATTCGATGGAGGCGCTGCTGACACCCGCATTCGGGACAGTCGTCTGGTCCACCATTGCTTTTTTGGTGGTCATGTTCTTGCTGCGCAAAATGGCGTGGGGGCCCATCCTCACTGCCCTAAAAGAGCGCGAAGAGAGCATTGCCACTGCGTTGAATGAAGCGGACAAAGCCCGTTCAGAAATGACGGCTTTGCAAGCGGACAACGACCGCCTGCTTCAGGAAGCACGTGCAGAGCGCGACGCGATGTTGCGTGAAGCGCGCGAAATGGCAGACAAGGTGGTGGCGGAGGCCAAGGCCAAAGCCAAAGACGAGGCCTCTCGTGAAGCGGAAAACGCTCGCCAAGCAATCGCCACAGAACGCAAAGCCGCAGTCGCGGAATTGAAGGCGGAAGTGGCGAAGTTGTCTGTGACCATCGCTGAAAAGCTTATTCGCACGGAGTTGTCCGGCGAAGACAAGCAGCAAGCGTTGGTGCAGAAGTTGATCGACGAAAGCCCATTGAACTAAGCCATGGCTACAGCACGAGTCGCCGCACGTTACGCGAAAGCCCTTCTTTCTCTTGCCCAGGAGCGCAACGAGTTGGATGCGGTGGGTCAGGATTTGGACACGCTTGATGCGTTGTTCGCCGGCTCACGCGACTTGGTGGTTCTGCTTCAAAGCCCCATTGTAAAAGGGGACAAGAAGCAAGCTGTGCTGGACGCTGTCCTCAAGGGTCACGTTGGTGAACTCACGGCGAGTTACCTCCAAATCCTCATCCAGAAAGGAAGAGAAGGTTTGGTGGTGGACATGGTCCAAGAAGGCCAAACCCAGCTTCGGGCCCTTCGCAACATTCAATCTGTGACAGTGACCACAGCCGTGGCATTGACAGACGCGTTGCGGTCCAGCATCCTCGCCCAAGTGGCCAAAGTCCACAAAGGCGAAGTGGAATTGACTGAACAGGTCGATCCTGAAATCCTTGGGGGGTACATCCTCCACATCGGAGATCAGATGATCGACGCCTCGGTGAAGCGCCAAATTCAGGCGCTTGGCCGTGAACTCACGGAACACGATTACGAGCCCGAATTCTGATCGGGACAAAATCACAAACTGATGGCTGATATCAACCCAGCAGAAGTCTCCAGCATCCTCCGCGAGCAACTCGCAGGATCTGCAAGTGCAGCTCAACTCGAGGAAGTTGGCACCGTCCTCCAGGTGGGAGACGGAATCGCCCGTATTTACGGATTGACAAGTGTGCAGTCCGGGGAATTGATCGAATTTGAAAATGGCGTTCGCGGCATCGTCCTCAACCTCGAGGAAGACAACGTGGGTGTGGTGTTGCTCGAGCCTTCAGGAGACTTGAAGGAAGGCAGCACGGCCAAGCGCACGAACTCCATTGCATCGGTCAAGGTGGGTGAAGGCATGTTGGGCCGCGTGGTCAACATGTTGGGCGAGCCGATTGACGGCAAGGGCCCCATCACAGGAGAGACGTTTGACATGCCGATCGAGCGCAAGGCGCCAGGTGTGATCTACCGTCAGCCCGTGAACGAGCCATTGCAGACAGGCATCAAGTCCATCGACGCGATGATCCCCATTGGTCGTGGACAGCGTGAGTTGATCATCGGTGACCGTCAGACGGGAAAGACGACGGTGGCCATTGACACCATCATCAACCAGAAAGAGTTCTACGACGCGGGTGAGCCCGTGTTCTGCATCTACGTCGCTGTGGGCCAAAAAGGCTCTACCGTGGCGGGCATCGTGAAGACGCTCGAAGAGGCTGGTGCTTTGGCTTACACCGTGGTGGTGGCCGCAACGGCATCGGACCCTGCACCTCTCCAGTTCTACGCACCGTTTACGGGCGCGGCGATCGGAGAGTACTTCCGCGACACGGGCCGTCCCGCATTGGTGGTCTACGACGATCTCTCCAAGCAGGCTGTGGCTTACCGCGAGGTGTCCTTGTTGCTCCGCCGTCCTCCAGGACGTGAGGCTTACCCAGGTGACGTCTTCTACCTCCACTCTCGTTTGCTGGAGCGTGCGGCGAAGGTCATCGCGGAAGACAGCATCGCAGCCCAAATGAACGACCTCCCCGAGTCCCTCAAGGGCAAAGTGAAGGGTGGTGGTTCATTGACGGCCCTCCCCATCATTGAGACCCAGGCGGGTGACGTGTCTGCGTACATCCCGACCAACGTGATCTCCATCACAGACGGACAAATCTTCTTGGAATCCAACCTCTTCCTTTCCGGTGTGCGTCCCGCGATCAACGTGGGCATCTCGGTGAGCCGTGTGGGTGGTTCTGCGCAGATCAAGTCCATGAAAAAGGTTGCGGGTACGTTGAAGCTTGACCAAGCGCAGTTCCGCGAGTTGGAGGCGTTTGCCAAGTTTGGCTCCGACCTCGACGACGCCACCAAGGCCGTGCTCGGCAAGGGTGAGCGCAACGTGGAGATCTTGAAGCAAGACCAAAATTCTCCCCTCCCTGTAGAGGAGCAGATTGCCATCATCTACTGCGGCACCAAGAACTTGTTGAAGGACGTCCCTGTGGACAAGATCCGCGAGTTTGAAGTGGAGTTCTTGGACTACATGCGCAACAAGCACGCGGACACCATGGCTTCGTTGAAAGCCGGCAAGTACACCGACGCAGAAACCAGCGTGATTGAGTCTGCGGCTGCAGAAATGACCGCCCGTTACGCCTGATTCGTTAAGCCATGGCTGGAGGACTTCAAGAAGTACGCGAACGCATCACCTCGGTGCAGAACACCATGCAGATCACCTCTGCAATGAAGATGGTGTCTGCGGCCAAGTTGCGTCGCGCGCAAGACGCAATCACCCAAATGCGCCCTTACGCCGTGAAGCTGCAGGGCATGTTGGCCAACGTGAGCGCCAGCTTGGAGCAGGGAGAAGGTCAATACTCTGAAGTTCGGGACGTCAAGCGGGTGTTGATTGTGGCCATCACGTCCAATCGTGGACTGTGTGGCGCGTTTAACAACAACGTCGTGAAGCTTGCGACCAGCGCAGTGAAAGCCTGCGAAGAGGCCAACCAAGCCTATGCGGTCTTGCCCCTCGGCAAGAAGGCCTTGGACGCCGCCAACCGTTTGGAGTGGCCCGTGGCAGAAGGGTTCGGGGACGCGTCGACCAGGCTGTTTGAGAACCTGGACTTTGCCCACGCGTCTGAAGTGGCCAACGAGGTCATGGCTCAGTTCGCAGACGGCACATACGACCGCGTGGTGTTGGCGTACAACCAGTTCAAAAACGCGGCGGTGCAGATCCCCACGGAAGAGGCGTTCTTGCCCATGCTCCCTGATGCGGATGCAGAAGGCGATGCATCGTCCGTTGACTACATCTTCGAGCCCAACAAAGAGGAAATTGTGGAGCGCATGCTTCCCAACGCCCTTCGCGTTCAGTTGTACAAGGCGTTGCTCGACAGCCATGCCGCTGAGCACGGAGCGCGCATGACAGCCATGCACCAAGCCACCGACAACGGTGGTGAGTTGCTGCGCGACTTGCGCATCACTTACAACAAGGCCCGTCAGACGGCGATCACGACGGAAATCCTCGAGATCGTGGCCGGTTCTGAGGCGCTCGACGGCTAATCGGCCGTTCCCTGTTTTCTTGGCACACTTTGTGGTTAGCTTGAGCCCATGG
>NYSX01000040.1 GCA_002683345.1 Flavobacteriales bacterium | reverse complement strand
TCACTGCCCTTCTCGGCCTTGACCAAAGCACCGAAACCCACCGCGACGCCGTGATTCACGCGTCGTCCAAGCAACACCATCGCGGCCCGGATTGGTCCGGTGTGGTCCAAACGCCCACCGCCGTTTTGTCGCACGAGCGACTGGCCATTGTCGATGTTGCGAGCGGGTCGCAACCGCTTCAAGACCCCGTCCACGGAAACCTTTTGGCCGTCAATGGAGAAATCTACAACCACCGCGCGCTGAAGCGGACGCTGTTGCGCGAGGCCTCGTTCACCACCGAATCCGACTGTGAGGTGATCTTGCCTTTGTACGCCCAGTTTGGGGCAGAGTTGGTGCAGCATTTGGAGGGCATGTATGCGTTTGTCCTCTTGGAACCCGAGACAGGTCACTGGCTCATTGGACGCGACCCGATCGGCATCATCCCCCTCTATTACGGAAGGGATTCGGAGGGGCACACGTGGGTGGCCTCTGAGATGAAGGCGATTGAAGACGTGTGTGTGGAGGTGCAGCCGTTCCCCCCTGGACACACCTTGTCCAACACCGACGACACTCCTGTCCAGCGCTACCAGCGAGACTGGATGTCTTGGGACACCCACCCCAAGCTACCCTACCGACCACAAGAATTGCACGATGCACTCGACCGCGCCGTGCAATCGCACCTCATGGGAGATGTGCCCTACGGATTGCTCATTTCAGGCGGATTGGACTCCTCTGTGGTTGCGGCCCTCGCCATGCGTCACGCAGGCCGCCGTGTGGACGACGAGAATGCCTCGCAGGCGTGGTGGCCCAACGTGCACAGCTTTGCCATCGGCCTGGAAGGGAGCCCCGATTTGGCCGCTGCCCAACGCGTGGCTGACCACATTGGCACGACGCATCACAGTTTGACCTACACCGTGCAGGAAGGCATTGACGCCCTGAGCGAAGTCATCAAGCACATCGAGACGTACGACGTCACCACCATCCGCGCGTCCACCCCCATGTACCTCATGGCCCGTCGCATCCGAACCATGGGCATCAAAATGGTGCTCAGCGGCGAAGGTGCAGACGAGCTGTTCGGAGGCTACCTCTATTTTCATTTGGCGCCCAACACACAGGAATTCCACGAGGAAACGGTGCGGAAGGTCTTGGACCTCCACAAGTACGATTGTGCCCGGGCGAACAAAAGCATGATGGCGTGGGGCATTGAGGCGCGTGTCCCCTTCTTGGACAAGTCGTTCATTGATTACGCCATGCGCTTGGACCCCGAGGCCAAAATGGCCGGCAACGACAAGCTTGAAAAAGAGGCCATTCGCCATGCCTTTGAGGGCCTCTTGCCCGAGTCCATTTTGCGACGCCAGAAAGAACAATTTTCAGACGGCGTGGGCTACCTGTGGATCGACACGCTCAAGGCCCAGGCTGAAGCGCGCGTTTCAGACCAAGATTTGGCCCGGGCTGCCTCGCGCTTCCCCATCAATCCCCCCACCACCAAAGAAGGGTATTGGTACCGTGAGATGTTTGAACAGCACTTCCCCTCGGCCTCTGCAGCGTCGACCGTGCCCGGCGGCAAATCGGTGGCTTGCAGTACAGAGAAGGCTTTGGAGTGGGACGCCCGACTGCAGAACGTCGTGGACCCGTCCGGTCGCGCGGTCACCGGCATTCACGAAGACGGATACGACGCCCCTCAGGATTCTTGACCGCCCAGACCGTGCGCTTCGAAGGCGAACGGCATGAGGTTGACGGCGCTTTCTGAAATCATCACGTCCTCGTCGCGGACCTGAAGAATCACGCGCAAGGGCTGTCCTTGGCGACGCTCCGCCTCGACAAGAACTTGGCGGCATCCTCCGCAAGGCATGAAGGCGTCGGCGATGGCCTTGGGGGACGGCGAGACAATGGCCACAGCACGCATCACCGCTCCGGGATGTTGGGCGCCAGCCGCAAACACGGCCACGCGTTCTCCGCACATGCCGGACGGGTAGGCCATGTTTTCCTGATTGCTTCCGCGCACCACCGTGCCATCCTCCAAACACACGGCCCCTCCGACCTGAAAAAGGCTGTAAGGGGCGTACGCCTTGGACGCGGCTTCGTGCGCCTCACGAAGAAGCTCGCGGTCAGCCGCGTCCAAGTCGTCGGGGCTCCACACCGTCAAGGTGCTTCGCCATTCTCGTGTTTGGGGTTGTGCCATGGGCGGCGCCCAAGTTACTGACAACTCGTCCCAAAGACCGACAGCAAAATCAACACATCGTCCACGGCCACAAAGCCATCGCCTGTCAAATCCGTCGTGCAATCCGCTTCGCAACCAAATTCCGCAAGAACCAGCAGCACATCCCCCACTTCCACGGCTCCGTTGCCGTTGAGGTCTTCGGTGCAGAGCGGCGTTCCGTCGCAATTGAATCCGGGATCGGCGTAAAAGCACTCCCCTGGATCTGTGGCAGTGGCATCGTAGTTGCATGCCGTTTCATCCTGACAACCGGCGCATTCACAGGCGTCGCAGATGCCGTCCAAATCGG
Source organism: Flavobacteriales bacterium (assembly GCA_002683345.1). Classification (GTDB taxonomy): domain Bacteria; phylum Bacteroidota; class Bacteroidia; order Flavobacteriales_D; family Sanyastnellaceae; genus UBA11663. Next base: position 47,107 of record NYSX01000040.1, on the reverse strand, counting down.
CGTCCGCCAAGCAGGTGCCGCCACAATCCACTTCACACGTTCCGCATGAAGTCACGATTGGCGCTGGGTACTCGCAAGACCCGTCTTCCTGGTTGGCTGACGCGTCGTAGTTGCACGCATTCTCGTCCGTGCATCCTGCGACCGCCTCAATGCACGAGCCGTCGTCCTCCGTCGCCTGGGGATTGTAGTTGGTCGCTGTGGGGTCCGTGCAGCCTGGCACGCTCGGGGCGTCGAGGCAGAAATTGGCGCTCGTCGTACTTCCAAACTCGCCGCCGGAAGCCAAGACCGCCCCCCCTGAAGTCAATTCAAATGACCCCTGGCCATAGGCACAGCAAATGCCGTCTCCATAGCTGTCGTTCACGGTCAACGTGTAACATCCGTATGGCAAACAAACCGATTCGGAATAGGTCGTTCCTGTCGCAGCGTAGGGACCGCCCGACCACACGGTCGACCCGGCATCGTTGGTCACGGACCACGTGGTCTCCCCAGGGTAGTTGTCCGTCACGATGGTCCACGTCAATTCCGCCCCTGAAGCGGTCGTAAAGTTTGCCGTGTAATCGTCGTTGGAAGGGTTCTCATCGGTGGCTCCTGCAAGCTGCACGGACACATTGGCCACATGGTCTCCGTCGGCAAGCACGACACAAGGCCCGCTCTCACAAAATTCGACGTCCACCCCCTCGCCGCTCGCCAAGCTTCCTGTCCAATTGACCACCAGCGGGGCCGCGCCGTCAAACGAAAGAGACACTGAGAATGCTGTGACGGCCTGCTGCCCCACATTGAACACCGAAACTTTGGGATCCAACACGCTCTCACACGACTCCGATTCGAGCCCTTGAACCGAGACAATGGCCAAGTCGTAGTCAATGTCGCCCGCGCCGGGCGTGATGCTGAAATTGGCGTTGCTGATGTCGAAGAACACGTTGTTGCTGGCCTTGACCTTGATGCGCGCTTGAGCGGTGGTCACATTGGGCACAAGCACCGAGGCACTTCCATCGTTGGGGGTGCCCGCCACAAGCAGCGTCGGGAAGGTGTAGCCACCATCTGTGCTCAAGAAAATGTCCACCGCACTGCAATTGACCCCATTGCCGTTGGTGCCTGCCACATCCCAGGTCACAGGCAGCTGGGTGTTGCCCACCGCACTGCCACCTCCATTGGGTGCCTGAACAAGGAACGGGCCTGCGTCGGCCGTCACGTTGAGCGACTTCAAATCGTCCGCAAATCCACCACCACCGGCTCGGTTGTCACGGATGGTGCACTTGAATTTCAACCCTCGGCTGTAGGTGGGCAAATGCTCTCCAATGGTCGTGGTGTTGTTCACCAAGTCTTGGGCACGAGGGAACGTACGCGTGGGCGAAGCAGTGGACGAGAATGACCTGAAAATGGGCTGGTTGCCCGACGGGTTGGTCAGGTTGTTGTCGCCAGAAGCCGTGGATGGGCCCAAATCGTATTGCTCCCAGTTGTACGTCACCGCATCGCCGTCGGGATCCGAGCCAGTCGCCGTCAACTCGAAGGGGGTTGAAATGGGAATCGTCAAGCCGTCCACTCCTGCATTCACCACGGGAATGCCGTTGCCCGTGGCCGTTTTCACAGCGCACGTGTTGCCGTTTCCATTCACCGTGAAGGCCACCATTTCATTGATGCTGTGGTTGTGGAAGTGGTCGTCAGAGTTGCTCTGCAAGTTGGGCGCACAAATGCCCGCATACCCCATGATGGTCGAAGCTGAACCTGGCTCATAAGCGGCCGAAGAGGCGCGGTTGCAGCTGTTGTTTTGGGTGTGATTCCCCCCGTACTGGTGCCCCATCTCGTGTGCCACATAATCCACGTCAAAGGGATCGCCGACCGGGGCCCCTTGGCCGGTGACTCCGCCTGCCTTGCTTCCTCCGCAAGGAGACTGCAGGTAGGCCACGCCGCCGCCCCCCGTGGAGAACACGTGACCGATGTCGTAGTTGGCAGAACCGATGACGCTGTTGCAGGTGTTGATGTTTTGGGACAACATGCTGCCACCGTTGCTGTTGGTGTACGGATCGCTTCCTGAGTTCAAAAACACAAGCTGATCGTTGTTGGGGACCAATTCCATGGTCAAACACACGTCCCGCTCAAAAATGCCGTTGACCCGTGCCATGGAGGTGTTCATCGCCGCCAGGACACTGGACACAGTTCCTCCGTGGAATTGGGCGTATTCCCCCGTGCACGCCAACGCCAGTCGGTAGGTTCTCAGTTGCGAGCCGTTGTCTGCACGGTTGGTGGCGATTGTGGGGCGCCCCATGACCTTGACTTCCTTTCCAGAACCAACCGTGGGGCCCGTTTTGGGTGAAGTGCTTTGAGGCACCTCCAGCGCCATGCAACCCTCGACCTGCTTGGAGGTCGTACGGTAAAACGCTGTGCGGGTGTAGACAATGACTTCGTCGCGAATCCCGGGGTGATAGGGGTCGATGTACACGGTCTCCCCTTCCTTCAAAATCATGGCGTGGAACCCTTGGGGCGTCATGTCAAAGCGCACAGTGGCTTCTGGAGAATCCACCCCTTGCCCCGCAAACACCTGAATCTCGGGATAACGCGCAGCCAATGCAGGAGCCATCACAGGACTGTTGAGCACGGAGAAGCGCTCCATCTCCCCGTCGGGCATGGGCAATTCCAAAATCCAGGACGATCGCGACGCCTCGAAGGCCTTGCCCGTGGGAACCTCGCTCAACCAAGATTCCAAAGACGCCACGTCCACCTGAAATGCGCGGTACTCTGCCACCTCTGTGGTGGGCGCATCGGTCCGAGTGTTCCGGGGCGTCGACCAAAAAGAACCTTGAGCGAAAGAGAGGCCAGCCGTGGCCAACAAACATGCAGTGGTCGCGAAACGCGACAGAAGGCGTTGACAATGTTTCATTCGGGAGTGGTTTTGGGTTGAGAAGGCCTCACCGACGCTTGGGTTCGGCAAACACTTCTGTGTATTCCTTCAAAAGGGACAACTGCTCTTTGGCCGGATCAGGAAGTTGATTGGCCCAGCGCTGGAATTCAGCGCCAAAGGCCCGCCTGAATTCGGGGGACTCTTTCAAAACGTGGTTGTTGAGCCGCTGCAGGTTCTTTCGAACGTCGCGCAACAATCGTTCGTGAACCAACAACAGGCGCTGACGGGCGGTCCAATTGCCGAACCGCCAGGCCACTGAATGTTGGGTTGCGGCCGTCATCAATTCCTCTTGCAAACGCGTCAAAAACGCGGCGTATTTCTTGTTGCTGTCCTCCATGGTCCTCTCCTTTTTTGACGTGGCGTTTTCTTTCGCGTTGCCTCATGGAAAGAACCAATGCACTCAAAAACATGTTCTTGTGTTAGAACATTGTTCTTCTTTCCTTGCAACAACGCGATGACAGAAAATACGACCAAATCGCCCAATTTCCATGCATTCCGCATCCTTGCCGTGCTGCTTGTCGTCATGGGCATCGCTGTCATGGAAGGCTGCACCTACGAAGTGGCGCCGCCTCCCCTGCCTTGTGGGGACATCGCTGGCGTGTCCTTCGGAGGAGACGTTTTGCCCTTGCTCGACGTGCATTGCAATGGGTGCCACAGCGGCGGCAGTCCCAGCGCGGGATTGAATTTGGAAAACCACGCTTCGGTGGCGCAAAGCGTGCTCGAAGGCAGCCTTCTTGAGCGTCTCAACTTGCCCCAAACCGACATCCGAATGATGCCCCTGAATGGGAATCCCTTGCCGGCATGTGACATCGCGTTGTTCGAGTTTTGGGCTTTGGAAGGCGCTCTCAACAATTGACCCCATGAACCTCATGAAGACTCCCCTTTTTGGCTCCTTGCTCGCCCTTCTGATGATGGGATTCGCTCCCGATGCAGGTGCGCAACAATTCATGACGCGCGAAGGGCATGTGCACTTTTTCTCCTCGACCCCCATCGAGGACATTGAAGCCGACAACCGGCAGATGAGCGGGCTGCTTGACGCATCCACAGGCGACTTTGTCTTTCAAGTCCAAATGCGCGCTTTTCACTTTGAAAAAGCCCTGATGGAAGAGCATTTCAACGAGAGCTACGTGGAGTCAGAAACCCACCCCAAGGCGACGTTTCAGGGAAGCATCGCGTCGTGGGAGAACATCCCCAACGATGGCATGCGACACGACGTCGTGGCCGAAGGAGAGTTCGACATCCACGGAGTAACCCAACCCCAACGGATCGAAGGCACAATGCAGTGGATGGACGGCGCCTGGAATCTCCAGGCCAACTTCGAAGTGACCTTGGCCGACCACAACATCGTCATTCCCGCGGTGGTCAAAGACAACATCTCCCCCGTCATCGCCATCGATGTCGAGGCCCAATTGATGCCGCGATGACGCGCCTGACTTGGTGGCTCTTTGGCCTCGTCTGGATCGGCTCAAGCGCCTTGCATGCCCAAGGCCTGCTGGACGAATTGAATGCCGTGACCGAGGAACCCACGCTTCCGGTTCGCGCCACCTTTAAGGACACCCGCATCGTCAACGTGCAGAGCAACGAGACCCCCGCCGAGGGCGTCCTGCACTTTGTCATCGCACACCGCTTTGGCACCTTGAGCTCCGGCGCGTACGACTTGTGGGGATTGGACAATGCCCAAATGCGCATGGCCTTTGACTATGGCCTCACGGACGGCTTGGCGGTCGGGGTGGCGCGCAATACCTACCAAAAAACCTACGAGGCCAATGTCAAAGCACGGCTTCTACGCCAGAAAACAGGCCCTGAAGCCTTCCCGTTGAGCGTGACATGGTACAGCGTCGCCATGGCCAACGGCACCCGGGTGGCGCCCGAGGAAACGCCCTATCCCTTCACCCGGAGGTTGAGCTACGTCCATCAGGCGGTCGTGGCGCGCAAAATGAGTGAGCGGTGGAGCTTGGCCCTCGTCCCCTCCTTTGTGCACCGAAACTTTGTGCAAGAAAGTGGCGAGGCCCACGATTTGGCGTTGCTCGGCGTGGGTGGACGGTGCAAACTCGGACCGCGGTTCAGCGTCAATGGCGAATACCACCACTTTTTGACGGAGTCCTTCGGCGATGCCTTTTCTCCCAGCCTCTCTCTCGGCGTGGACATTGAGACAGGAGGCCACGTGTTCCAACTGCACATCACCAATGCGCGTGGCATGTTCGAACGCTCTTTCCTCGCAGAACCCGCCGGAAGCTGGGCCAACGGCGACCTGTATTTTGGGTTCAACCTGAGCCGCGTCTTCACGGTCAAATCGTGAAACCGTATCTTTGTCTCACGTGGTTGCGATGCCACGTGCGTGTTTCACCGAGATCGGCACGCCCCCTTTGAAGTTTGCACGAGGCAGAACGAAGGCTTGACAGATCCGGTGCGTAGGCCACAGCGTGTTTGATTTGTGGCGAACCCATTTTCAATGAAGTTTTCTGACATGGGCCTGCACCCGAAGGTGCTCGAAGCCCTCATTCCGCTCGGTTACGAGCAACCCACCCCCATTCAAGAACAAGCCATCCCTCACGTGCTCAACGGCCGTGATGTGATGGGCATTGCCCAAACAGGTACCGGCAAAACCGCCGCGTTCTCCCTCCCATTGGTGCACCACCTCGCCCACAACATGATGCATGGCCGCGCTGTGCCCCGGGTCTTGGTTTTGACCCCCACCCGTGAGCTCGCCGCCCAAATCGACGACAACGTCAAGGCCTACGCCAAAAACGTCAAAGTGCGGACGGCGTTGATTTTTGGCGGGGTGAGCCAGCACAAGCAGGTGGCCCAACTCCGCAAGGGCGCCGACGTTCTTGTGGCCACGCCCGGTCGCCTGCTCGACCTGTGCAACCAAGGCCTGTTGTCGCTGGAATGGATTGAGTTTTTGGTCTTGGACGAGGCGGACACCATGCTCGACATGGGGTTCATCCACGACATCCGTCGCGTGATTGCCATGCTCCCCGAGAAACGACAGAGCCTGTTCTTCAGCGCCACCATGCCTGACAGCATTGTCAAGCTGTCGAAAACCATCCTCACTGACCCCATCCGTGTGGAGGTGGCCCGCGTCAGCAGTGCCGCGGAGACGGTCGAGCAGCGGATGATGTTTGTCAGCCAAGGCGCCAAGCGTGACCTCCTCGTCCAGTTGCTGAATCAACCGGAAGTGGAAACCGCCCTGGTGTTCACCCGCACCAAATACGGCGCAGACAAGGTGGTGCGTTACTTGAAAAAGAACGACATCCGAGGCGAAGCCATCCACGGCAACAAAAGCCAGCCCCAACGAGAAAAGGCGATGAACGCCTTCCGCAAAGGCAAGATTCGCGTGCTCGTGGCCACAGACATTGCGGCCCGCGGCATCGATGTCGAAGGCGTGAGTCACGTCATCAACTTTGAGATCCCCAACATCAGTGAAACGTACGTGCACCGGATTGGCCGCACCGGACGTGCTGGACGCGAAGGCGTAGCCATTTCCATGGTCAACGAGGGCGACGAGCGCAATCACATGCGCGACATTGTCCGACTCATCAAGCGCGACATCCCTTTGGAGAAGGGCCACCAATGGCATTTAGATCTGCCTGAAATCAAAGCCGATTCCAAGACCCACAAGGTGCCCAAAGAGGGCGACGTCCAAGGCGGCAAACAACCCTCACGAAAAGGCCGCGGGGGGCAACGCAAGCGCGGGGGGCAAGGACAACCCTCCAACCGACGTTCCGGGCAGAAGAACAGTTCACGCCAGGAAGGCCATCGCGAAGCACGCCCCAACCAAGACGGACGACCCAAGCGCGAAGGCCGTCCCAACCGCGAGGGTCGACCTCAAGGAGAAGGACCGCAACAAGGACGTCCCAGCGGCAACCGCCGGTGGAAAAAGAAGCCCAAATTCCGCGGCCCCAAGCCGCAGGGCTCCTGATTTTCAGTCGGGCTTAACGACGGGAACGCATCGCCGCAAGCTGCTTGGACAGAAAGCGTGCCAGCGGTGCCGTCTCCGCCTGTGCCCCGCGTTCTCGCCACACCAAGGCCACTTCCTCTCCCAGCGTCTGGCCACTGGCGTGAAGAAGCATCACGCCCACGTGCACCATGGCCACGGGCAACGAAGGGTCGGCACACAACCCCAAGCCGAGGTCGTACAGTTCTTCCCCCATGGTGTGCAGCTCCTCCTTCGGAACTTCAAGCAACGCCTTGAGCACTTCTCGATGGACACTGGTGTCTTGGCAGGAGTCAACCGCATTTAGCATGGCCCGCGCCTGACCCGCCACGCAGGAAGGGTCTTTGAGCGCAGCATGACGCAACACCCACGCGGCCTTTCGAGGCACAGTCCCTCCTTCCGGATGGGCAGAAATGCGAATCAAGTCGTGCACCCATTCGGGGTGACGCGTGGTTTCCGCGGCAAAGGCCTTGGCCTCTGTGGCGGGCAATCCTGTGCGAAGCTTGGCCTCGGAAAAACTCATTCGTAGCGCGGCTGATTCCAGATTTTGATGGCCTCCTGCGCTTCGACCCCTTCCAAGACCTCTGTGATCAATCCGTCACTCAATCCCACCTTCAAATCTCTCCGCTCGTAGGTGTTCTCTCCCACCAGCACATCCACAAACGGCTGGTCCCCGTCGTACTGAATGAGGCGTTCACTGACCGCCAACACTTGCTTGCGCTCGTCCAACACCACAATGGCGGTGGCAGAATAACCCGCACGAAGGAATTGTCCCTCTTCGAGAATCACCGCGGCTTTGATTTCAAATTGGATGGCACCTCCTTCCGCCACACCCTTGGGTGCGATGTGCTCGAGGGTGGCAGGGATTTGGCTTCCTTCAATGGCGCCAACGGTCAAACGAATGGGCATCCCCTCGTGAAGCTTCTCCACCTCGCTCTCGTCGATTTTGCCCACGAATTGCAAATCCGCCATGTCCGCCACCGACGCGATGGTGGTTCCCTCGTTGAAGTTGTTGGCCTCAATGACGCTGTTGCCTTTCTTGATGGGCACCTCGAGCACCATCCCGGACACCGTGGCTTTCACGAGGGTGTTGGATGCGTTGCCTCCGCCGCGGGCCGTCACGCCTTCTTGCACAATGCGAAGGTTGTCCTCGGCCGCGTAGAGCTCCTCGCGGGCTTGCTTGAGGGCAAGCTCTGTGCGTTGTGCCTCGGCGGGAGCGAGCACACCGCGGGCCAACAGGTCGGCGTTTCGGTCGTGGTTCAGCTGCGCGTCATCCAAGGTGATCTGCGCCCTGGCCAAACGCGACTCCGCGTTGCTCAACGCCGCCACGTCCGGCACGATCATGACCTCGGCAAGCACGTCGCCTGCCTCCACGGCATCCCCCGCTTCCACGAGCACCCGTCGCACAATGCCTGACACCTGTGGCTTGATGAGGATCTCTTGACGTGGCTGGACGCTGCCCGAAGCGATCGTCTTCAGGACGATGTCCGCCACCCGCGGCGTTTCCGTGCCGTAGGTTGCTTCGGCCTGTTGTTCCTGGTCGCGCAGATGCTTGACCGTGTACACCGTGCCCGCCAACACGAGCAAAACGCCAATCAGGAGGGCAACAAGTTTTCCGTTTTTCATGACTTGAGATTCTGAGGTCAAATTAGGTTCGAAGGGCTTCCACAGGTTGAACACGCAACGCGCGCAGTGCCGGCAACACACCTGCGAACGCACCGAGGATGGTCATGGTTGTCAGTGCCGTGACCAGCACATCAAGTGTGACGTGGGGATGGCGGAAAATGCCGTTGTCTTCGGCACTGATGAGGTAGGCGTCCAAGGCTTCGAGTGCAAACACGCCCAGGATGCCGCCGATCAATCCGGCGAGCACGGTGAGCGTCAACGTTTCCACCATGATTTGAACGACGATGTTCGCCGGTGTGGCGCCCAGTGCACGACGCACCCCCAACTCACGGGTACGCTCCTTGATGGTGATGAGCATGATGTTCATGATGCCGATGACGCCCGCAAAGAGCGCAAGCCCGCCAAACACAAACGACACCCAGCGAAAGGCGCCGAATACCGTCGACATTTCTTCGTGCATCTCGGCCATGCTCCAATGGTCAAACCCGCGTGGATCGTCGGGGTGGACGCTTTTTTGGGCTTTCAAAAGACGGAGCACCTCCGCCACCGCAGTGTCCCCAGGCACGTCTTCTTTGATGAGCAGGCTCAACCACCCCACCCTGTCGCCCATGTGGAACGCGTGGTTGAAGGTGGTGTAGGGCGTGAAAATGCTGTTCTCGGCCTCCTCCGCATCTTCGCCCGTTTGCTGGCTCTTGTACACGCCCACCACGGTGAACGTCACGCCTTGGATTTGGATGTGGCTGCCAAGGACCTGTTCCTCCCGGTCAAAAAGCAGCTGCCTCACCCGCTTTCCAATGACGGCCACTTTGCGTCGGTCGTCGAGGTCGCGCTGGTTGATGTACCGTCCCTCGGTGATGAGGATGGGATCGATGTCCTTGTAGATCGGCATGTCGCCGTACACGCCACATGCTGCCGTTTTCAGCCCGTGCGTCACGTTGTTCCCTCTGCGCCAACCGCCGAGCTGGTTTCGAGGCGCCACGGCGTCAAGCGTGGTGGCATTCTCCACGAGGTATTCCACGTCGGGGCTTGTGAGTTCAATCCATCGACCCCGGGGGTAGCCCTTGTAAGGCAGGGTGGTCGACTCGCCCCACAGAAAAGCGCTGTTTTTCACGCGGTTGCCCATGTCGGACTTGACCCCTTCTTCCAAGCCGTTGGACGCACCTACGGTGATCAAAATCATGAACAACCCCCACCCCACGCCGAGCGAACTCAGGAACGTGCGAAAGGGATTGCGCAAGAGCACCTGCGCAAGTTCAATCCACGGATCGCGTTCCCACCACCTCATTCGTCACGCAATGCTTCGACAGGTCGGATGGCCACTGCTCGCAATGCAGGCCCAAGGCCACTGGCAAGTCCCGTGAGCACCAGCACGCCCAGTGCAAAAAGGGCAATGCGGTGATCCACCTGAGGATTTTGGAAATATTCATGGTCGGCCATCGGGGCCACCACGGAGAGCAAACCGACCGCCAACATCAAACCCAGGCTGCCACTGACAAGCATGAGCACGGTCGATTCCATGACCACCAGACTCACAATGCTGCCGTTGGTCGCCCCAAGGGCCTTGCGCACTCCGATTTCTTTGGTGCGCTCTTTGACGCCAATGGCGAGGATGTTTGCCACGCCCACAGCACCGGCAAGGAGCGTCATCAACCCAATGCCCCAAATGAACAGGCGAATGCCTTCAAAGATGGAAGCATACATGGCGTATTCTTCGTTGTTGTTGTCGACACGAACCCCCCGGCTGTCCTCAGGATGAACCGCTTTGACGTCTTTCAACCACGAAAGCATGCGGCCGCTTTGGGCGACGGTGGCTTCCGTTTCCATGTCTCCTGTGCTGTAGAAGATTTGGTCCACCCATCCTTCTGTGCGGTACAGTTGCTGTGCCGTGGAAAATGGGATGTAGGCCACCCGGTTTTCCCAGCGTGAGCCTGGGTCCTCAAACGTGCCCACCACCTGAAACAACACCGCATTGATGCGGATGAACGCCCCAATGGGATCTGTTTTCCCAAAGAGATCGCGCACGATGTTGGGGCCTACGACAGCCACTTTCCGCGAGTCGCTTACGTCCCGTTCGTTGATGTAACGCCCGGAGAGCAGGACCGATGGCTCGAGCTCAATGTGGGCAGGGTCCACACCTCGGACACCAAAACTGCCCCCCTTGTTTTCTCCCTCTGGGTTCTCCCACACGATTTCTGCACCCCACAAGCGTATGCGCCGGGAAAAGGCCGGGATCGTGTCGGCTTGGCTTGCGATGCCTGGCAAGTCCTCATTGGTCAATCGCACGGGGCGGTTGCTTTGGTTGCCACGGTAGGCGATTTGGGTTCGCCCCCCTTCCACCGAAATGCTGTTGACCGCATCGTCCGCAAACTGGCCTTCCACGCCGTGCTGCAAGCCATAGCCCAGGCCCTGCATGACCACGAGGATGAAGATGCCAAGGGCCACGCTGACGCCCGTGAGGGTTGTGCGCAAGGGGTGGGCCAGCACATTGTGGGCCACTTCCAACCACGCGTCGCGGTCAAACATGGCCTTGGGATTCAACCAAGCCATCTCGAAGGCGAATGGTGCGTCCGCATGCTGCAGCAATCTCCGCCTCATGCGTCACCACAACCATCGTCATTCCTTCGCCATTGAGTTCCTTCAACAAAGCCATGACATCTTCAGAGGTCGCGCTGTCCAACGCCCCTGTTGGCTCGTCCGCCAGGATGACCCGCGGAGATGCGGCCAACGCGCGTGCGATGGCGACCCGTTGTTTTTGGCCTCCGCTCATCTGGGAAGGCAAGTGGTCGGCCCATTCAAGAAGTCCCACCCGTTCCAACAAGGCATGCGACCGACGCGCGCGCTCCTTCCTCGGGACCTTCTGGTAATACAGGGGCAGCGCCACATTCTCCGCCGCCGATTTGAAGGGGATCAAATTGAAACTCTGAAAGACGAATCCCAGCATCTCGCGACGCAATTCGGCGGCACGACGCTCCGAAAGTCCGGCCATGTCTTTCCCATCCAAATGGTACAGACCTCCGTCGTACGCATCGAGCAGGCCGAGGATGTTGAGGAGGGTCGATTTGCCGGAACCTGACGACCCCATGATGGCCACGAGCTCTCCGGCCGAAACCTGCATGTCCACCCCCTTCAACACCTGCAGCGATTGGCTGCCTGTGGTGTAGGATTTGGTGATGCTCTGGAGCTCAATCATTCGTGCGAAGATACAGGTGGTCCTATCCCTAACCTTGAGCCACTTGGACTTGTTGCCCCGGCCGACAACTGTTTTTGGCACGCTGCGGGAGGACAAGGTTGGGCCTTCACAGGCAAAAAGGAATTCAACCGCGAGTACACCTTCACTGTGATCAACCGGAAGAAACACGACATTCACTTGCAATTGGAGGACCAGCTTCCGCTTGTTCGAACCGAGGAGATCGTCATCGACCGACTCAAGCTGGACGGCGCCAAAGTGCATGAAGCTTCAGGCCAAGTCATGTGGGATTTGACCGTCAAGGCAGGAGACCTCGAGGAACGCAAAATGCGCTACGTCATCGAATCTCCCCGTGAATTGATGGTGCTCGCCGACTGACGCACCCTTCGAACCATCTGCGCCGCATGACATCTTCAAGCTCATGCGGCGCAGTATGTTTACGGCATGCCCGCTTTGCCCCCCGTCTCCGACGCCCTGAAACGCGCGTTTGACCCCGCTCGATTTGCCGAGGCCGCTGCCGAAGCTTCAGAAGCCCTGTCCGGCCACTTGGAACGTGCACAGCGAAAGCACGCAACTTCCTCCTATCCCGCGCCTTCGCCGGAACAGGAACGTGCGCATTGGCAAAACGAGACGTCTTGGATGACGGGGCGCAAAGGGATGCACGATCAAGTCATCGCGCGCTCCAACCACCTGCACGATCCCCGGTACATGGGACACCAGGTTTCAGCCGTCCTTCCCGAGGCGGCCACCACCGGCATGGTGACGGACATGCTGAACAACGGACAGGCGATTTACGAGATGGGGCCGAGCAACGCCGCCCAAGAAGACCTCTTGATGTCCGAAATCGGGGAACAACTCGGCCTCCCTCTTGGATGCGGTGGCGTGTTGTGTCACGGGGGAACGCTTGGCAATTTGGTGGCGCTGATGGCTGCGCAACGCAAAGTGGCCCGAGACATGGGGTTGGACTCTTGGCAGGACGGCGTTCGCGCATTTCCAACGCCGTTGGTCGTCCTCGTTTCAGCCAAGGCGCACTACTGCATTGATCGCGCGATGCGCACCATGGGTTGGGGCGGCGATGGCACCGTGCTTGTCCAAACCAACGAAAAACACCAAATGTGCGTGGACGACCTCCAGGCCCAAATCAAGCGCGTGCACGACGAGGGGAAACGCGTCCTTGCTGTGGTGGGCAGCTCCTGCACCACAAGTGCTGGCGCCTACGACCCCCTTGAGGGCCTTGCCTCAGCGTGCAAGGAATACGGCATTTGGTTTCACGTGGACGGGGCCCACGGGGCCTCCGCAGCCTTCAGCGACGCCCACCGTCACCTCGTCAAGGGCATTGAACACGCAGACTCTGTGGTGCTCGACTTCCACAAAACGTGTGGAATTCCCGCCCTCTGCACCGGCGTGTTCTATGCCCGCCATGCCGAAAGCTTCTTGCCTTTCTCCCAGCATGCCGAATACCTCTGGGACGACGCCGACGACCTCGATTGGTGGGACACCGGCAAACGCACCTTTGAATGCACGAAGCGGATGTTGAGCACGCGGTTGGCGGCCATCAAGGCCGAGTTTGGCTGGAGCATCTGGGCAGAACTCGTGGACCGCATGTGGGCTTTGGGACAAGCGCTCGCCACCTTGATCGAGGGTCGCAACGGCTGGGAATTGGCGATGGCGCCGCAGGCCAACATCGTCTGCTTTCGTCCTTCACCCCGCGAACACCTCCGCGAACACCTCCATGCCGACAGGTGGAACGAGGTGGTGAAAACGCTGCGCAAACGTCACTTGGCCGAAGGGTCTGGCTACGTCGTCCAAACCGAGTTCGGGGGCAACGTCTGGCTGCGCTGCACGCTGATGAATCCGTTGACCGAAGAAGCCGATCTCGTGCACATGCTGGATGAATTTGAGTCCCTCCTGCCCTCCGTCCTGAAGAGCATGGCCGTCAAAAACGAGGCAGACCCAAGGATGGAGATGGAAGCGAAGGCCCGACGTCAAGGTGAAGAGCAAAATTAATGCCCGTTGTTTGCCCATCCCTGTTGTGGGATGAACGACCTTTGCGCCCGCAAACCCCCACCTCATGAGCGGAATCCGCAACGTGGCCATCATCGCCCACGTCGACCACGGCAAAACGACCCTCGTCGACAAGATCATTCACCAGTGCAACGTCGTAGACGAGCGCAAGGAAACGGGTGAGCTCATCCTCGACAACAACGACCTCGAGCGTGAGCGCGGCATCACCATTTTGGCAAAGAACGTCAGTGCCACTTGGAAAGACGTCAAAATCAACCTCATTGACACCCCAGGTCACGCCGACTTTGGTGGAGAAGTTGAGCGGGTTCTGAAGATGGCTGACGCTGTGTTGTTGGTGGTGGACGCCTTTGAAGGGCCCATGCCACAAACGCGGTTTGTGTTGGGCAAGGCAATTGAGTTGGGGCTGAAGCCCATCGTCGTCATCAACAAGGTGGACAAAGAAAACTGCACTCCTGATTTGGTGCAGGAGCAGGTGTTTGACCTGATGTTCAACCTCGACGCCACCGAAGAGCAACTGGACTTCCCCACTGTTTACGGCTCCGCCAAAAACGGTTGGATGGCCGAGGATTGGCAGCAGCCCACCACCGATGTCACCTACCTCTTGGACGTCATCTTGGAGCAGGTGCCAGAGGCCCCCTACGTGGAAGGCACACCACAGCTTCAAATCACATCGCTCGACTACAGCAAGTACACGGGTCGCATCGCCATCGGCCGTCTCTACCGGGGCGATTTGCACGCCAACAAGGACTATACCCTCTGCACCGCGGAAGGCAACAAAAAGGTCCGGGCGAAAGAACTGTATGTGTTCTCTGGTTTGGGCAAAGAGAAGGTTGACCACGTCCGGAGTGGCGACCTCTGCGCGATCACGGGGATGGACGGTTTCGAGATTGGGGACACCATCGCCGATTTGGAAACCCCTGAAGCCATGGAGCGGATCGCGGTCGATGAGCCCACGATGAGCCTGTTGTTCACGATCAACACCTCCCCCTTCTTGGGCAAGGACGGGGACTTCCTGACGAGCCGCCACATTCGCGAGCGCCTTGACGCAGAGCTCCAGAAGAACCTGGCCCTGCGCGTGGAGGCCACCGACAGCGAGGACAAATGGAACGTCTACGGTCGCGGCATCCTCCACTTGAGCGTACTCATCGAGACCATGCGTCGCGAAGGCTACGAACTTCAAATCGGCAAGCCTCAAGTGCTCTTCAAAGAAGTGGATGGCGCCACCCATGAGCCCTTTGAACACCTCGTGATCGACGTGCCCGAAGCCACGGCTGGCAAGGCCACAGAGCTTGTCATGATGCGCAAAGGCATGTTGCAGGTGATGGAAGCCAAAGGGGACCTCCAACATTTGGAGTTCCGCATTCCTTCACGTGGGCTCATTGGCCTGCGCAACCAAGTGCTGACCGCCACCGCCGGGGAAGCAGTCATGACGCACCGTTTCGACGGCTACGAACCCTACGCCGGAGACCTCGCCACACGCAGCAGCGGCTCCTTGGTGAGCATGGAAACCGGTCAGGCGCGTGCTTACGAGATCGACCGTCTTCAAGACCGCGGCACGTTCTTCATCGATCCCGGAGAAGACATTTACGCTGGCCAAGTGGTGGGCGAATCGGCGCGCGACATCGACATGGAGCTCAACCTCATCAAAGGCAAGAAGCTCACCAACATGCGCGCGTCCGGTGCGGACAAGGGGCTGCGCATCGCCCCCGCCAAGAAGCTCTCTTTGGAGGAGCTCATGGAGTTCATCAATGACGACGAGTACCTGGAAGCCACGCCCAAAAACCTGCGCGTCCGAAAGATTCCCAAGCCCAAGTCTCCCTTCGGCTGATTGTGAAGAACTCTGTGGGCATCCTGTGCCCCTTGATAGATGTGGCTGCTGAAAGCCCCCCGTACCTTGGCTGAATGCAAATTCCTGTCATTCGCTACAGCCGCGACAAATCCGATTTCACCAAGACGCTTCGCGCCCGGGTGGACGCCTATTTCAAGGAACACAACCTGAGCCGCAAGGGCGACTGGCGTCTGCACCTGAAATCCGGTTTGATGATCGCCCTCTATTTTGTTCCTTGGGCCTTGATCACGTGGGGCTTGGCAGGAAGCGGATGGATGTTCTGGGTGGCCGAAATCGCCATGGGATTGGGGTTGGCCGGCATTGGCATGAACGTCATGCACGACGCCAACCACGACGCTTACAGCAACAAAAAGTGGGTCAACCTCTGGGTCGGTCGCATCCTTGATTTGGTGGGTGGGAACGCCGCCATCTGGAAAATCCAGCACAACGTCCTACACCACACCTTCACCAACCTTGACGGGCTGGACGAAGACATCGACATGCACCCCATCATGCGCTTCAGCCCGCTGAAGCCTCGCTACTGGTGGCACCGTTTCCAGCACATCTACTCGTGGTTCCTCTACTCTCTGATGACGGTGTTTTGGATGATCGCCAAGGACTGGCTCCAAGTGCGTCGCTACCACAAAAAAGACCTCATCCGACCTTCCGGCAGCTCTGTGGCCAAACTGTCGACCTCGCTCGCCGTCACCAAAACGTTGTACTTCACCTACATCTGGGTTCTCCCCATGGTCCTCAGCGGCGTGCACTGGTTGCAAATCCTCGGTGGATGGGTGGTGATGCAGCTTGTGGCCGGGTTCCTGTTGGCAGTCATCTTCCAACCTGCGCACGTCATGGAGGAGCACGACTACGTCCCAGCTGAAAAAGGCGCGGTGTTGGACGTCGACCCCATGACCCACCAATTGCGCACCACCTCCAACTTTGGAACAGGAAGCGCGATTTTGACGTGGATGTGTGGAAGCTTAAATCACCAAATCGAGCACCACTTGTTCCCGCAAATCAGCCACATTCACTTGCGGAAGCTGGCCCCCATCGTCAAGCAAACGGCAGAAGAATTCGGCATTCCATACCGGGCCTCGACCACGTACTGGCAAGCCCTCGGTCTGCACACGAAAATGCTCCGGTCTTTGGGCACTGCCCCCCAAGCAGCAGCCTGAATCCCAGCAGGCCATCAGGGATTGCGAACCGTGCCGGTTCGGTACAACGTGTCGCCTTGAAACATCACGCCACGGACGGGCCCCACGCGCCCAAACCAATTGAGACCCGCAGGACGGTCCACGACTTCCAACGTGATTTCACGTCCTGTCAACACCTCTGACCACCTGAGCGTGTCGATGCCCATCTCCAACCCCCGGTTGATGTAATAATGGCATTCGTCGTCCTCCAATCGCAAAAACACATCGGCACTGGACGTGCTCCAACCCACCGAGGACAACTCGCCGGTTTCTCGGCGCTCCGGTTCTGAACCGTCGTGGGTGATCGGCCTGAAGACCGACAACAACAGCAGGAAACAACACACCAATGCGGTTCCGTGAACGCCGCCTTGTGCTGTGTAAGGCGGCTCCTGCTTCAATTCGCGCTCCACAAAAAAGAGCGGCAGCAGGGCGCCAAGCGTCAGCAAGCCTGACATGACGAGAATGGCGCTCTCCCCTCCCCATCTCCATTGCGCTAGCGGCGTCCAAAGCACCATCCAAATCGTCCAGTCTCTCATCACCTGAAAGGACCGGGCTTGGGCATGATCCCACGCCTCCGTGGAAGCCATGCTTCGACGCGTCCGATACCCGTAGGTCATGTTCGATGCATGGGGCGGAAATCGGTGGAGCATCAAGGTCAGTCCCACCATGAACACTGCGGGGAACCAAAGCAAAATCAAAGACACCATATCCATGGCCAAAAGATGCGTTACATGGAATTACCTTCAAGGCATGAAACGCATTCTTTTGGCCCGGTTTCGAATCTGCATGACTTTCTGAACCATGGATGTCGTGGTGTTGACCGACAAGCGCTACCTCGGCCCTTCTTTGGGCCATGGAGACCCCATGGAGGGGTACATCGACAACTTGCTGACCGAAGACCGCTTGGTCATGGAAGCTCTCGAGACGTGCGGACTCACGGTCGATCGCAGGGCGTGGTGTGACACCCGCATGGATTGGTCACTGACGAAGTCGGCACTGTTCCGAACCACGTGGGATTACTTCGACCGTTGGGACGCCTTTTCCCCTTGGCTGCATCGTGTCCAAGGCCAAACCAGGCTCTTCAACGCCGCACCCATCGTCCACTGGAACCTGGACAAACACTATCTCCAAGACCTGGAACAACAAGGTGTCAAGGTGGTCCCCACCGCCTTCATCCGACGCCAATCTTTTCTTCCCTTGTTTGAATTGATGGCCCAACGCGGATGGTCCGACGTGGTGATCAAGCCCGCGATTGCGGGTGCCGCCGTGGACACCTATCGCGTGACCCGCGCCGGCGAGGTAGTCACCTTGTCGCCTGAACCCCCATCCACCGGGGACAGCGAATCGCTTTGGGATGCGCTTTTGGCCAAACAAGACATGCTTGTCCAGCCCTTTCTCCCTCACGTGATCGAGTCAGGGGAAAAATCCCTGATTTGGATCGACGGTGAGGTGACCCACGGGGTTCTCAAACGTGCGAAATCGGGAGATTTCAGGGTCCAAGACGACCACGGCGGCACCGTGGCTCCCCTTTCGGTAACGCAAACCGACAAGGACCTGACGCAGGACATCATGACCAAGTGCCTCCAGCACTGTGCCTCTCAAGGCTGGGAGGCGCCCTTGTACGCCAGGGTGGATCTGATGCGCAACGAAGAAAGTGAATGGCTGGTGTCCGAACTGGAAATGGTGGAACCGGAACTGTGGTTCCGATTTCATCCAGAGGCAGCTCAGACCTTGGCACAGGCCATCAAGGCGCGACTCGCCACCTCGGCTTGACAGACTGCGTTTCCGGACTTAGGGGCGCACAGCGTCGATTTCCAAGGTCAAGGTGTCGGTGTCCAAACGAAGCAACAACCAGGCTCCAAGTTGCTGTTCCAGTGCCCATGAGGTGTCGGTTGAATCTTGGGGAGCATGGGTCACGTGAACCCAAGGGACCATCAACTCGCCGCCATCGCGTTCGACATGACGACGGTTGGCCACCTCCACAGCCACAATGTCCTCGTGCTGAGCCAAGATTTCAGCCGGCAAGGACGCCGGCAACTCCTGACGTTGCATGTCGGCCATGGCCGTCCGGAGCTTGACCAACTCCGCGTCCCGCAGGGACAACGCGGTTTGTCCTTCGGCGTAGAGGTTGACCATGCGCTGCAAATCTTCGAGGCCCGAAGGACCGTCGTTTTGGACGACTTCCAGGGTCGCTTCGGGCATGCGTTCGCTCAGCTTGCTGGACCATTGTGCAATCAAGTCAGCCGGCACAGTGGCCCCCAACAACACCACGTGGGCGACGGGCCTCCCTTCCACAAATTCCACCTCACGCTTCACAACTTCAGTCCCAGGAAACTCGACCGTCTCAGATACAAACGCCTGAATCTTGGAAGAGGTTACTGAGCGACTGACGGTGTTGTACAGAATGAACGCGGAGGGCAACACCAAGGCGAGCAACCCGAGGGTGAAGACGCGCTTGTACTTCTGCTCTTTGGCCGCATCCAACGGCTGTGCAATGGGAAAGCGCAGGTACCGAACCACAAGCGTCGTCGAGGTGGCGATGAGCATGATGTTGATCAGAAAGAGGTAAAGCGCGCCGAAGAAGTAGGTCGCATCGAGGTGCGCCAACCCATAGCCTGCCGTGCAGAGGGGCGGCATCAGAGCCGTGGCGATGGCCACCCCGGGGATCACGTTGCTTTTCTCTTTCCGCGAGCCCGCCAAAATCCCCGTGAGACCCCCAAAAAACGCCACCATCACGTCGAGAAACGTGGGCGTGGTTCGCGACAACAACTCGCTCCCCGCCTCATTGATGGGACTAATCAAGAAATACAAGGCCGAGGAAAGGATGGCGATGCCTGTGGCGACGCCCAAGTTGCCCAACGAGCGCCTGACCAAATCGAGGTTGTTCACCCCCACCCCCAGTCCCACGCCCATGATGGGCCCCATCAAGGGGGAGATTAACATGGCGCCGATCACGACGGCTGTGGAGTTCACATTGAGGCCAATGGAGGCAATGACAATGCTGAACACGAGGATCCAGACGTTGAAGCCTCGGAATTCCGTGTCTCGTTCAATGCCCTCCATGGTTTGGGCAGGCTCTGCCAAGTCGACAATCCGCAAACGGTCCAGCACATGCGGCCGCAGCAACGCCACGGTGTCTTTCCACCACGTGACAAAACCGGACTGGGGAGTTGTGGGATTCTCTTCTGATGCACTCATTCCATTCGACCTTTGCGCGCGACCGAACATTCGGACGCCGTTCAAGATTACGTCAGGAATGGACATTGCCTACGCACCGTGCTATGTTTTGGAGGTTCCGGAGGGCCACCGATTCCCCATGGAGAAGTATGCCCTCCTGAAAGACCAAATCCTGCACGAAGGCATCGTCTCCGAGTCCAACTTCTTCGAGCCAACCACCATGCCCGAGGAAACCATCCTCCTCGCCCACGACCCCGATTACTGGCGCCGAACGCTGCACGGCGAGTGGACGCGACAAGAAGAGCGACGAAGCGGCTTTCCGTGGTCTGCGGCCATGGTGGAGCGCGAACGCGTCATCATGCAGGGCACCCTCGATTGCGCCAAGAAGGCCCTCGACTCAGGCACCGTCGCCATGAACATCGCAGGCGGGACACACCACGCGTATGCCGACCGCGCCGAGGGCTTTTGCATTCTGAATGACTTCGCCTTGGCGTCCAAATGGCTCCTCCACTCCCAGAAGCTTGAACGCGTGCTCATCGTCGATTGCGACGTTCACCAGGGCAATGGCAGTGCGGTCCTCCTCGCGGACGAGCCACGGGTCACCACCTTCTCCATGCATGGGGCCTCCAACTACCCCCTGCACAAAGAGGCAAGCGACCTGGACGTCGCGCTGCCCGACGGGACGTCAGACGAGGACTACCTCAGCTTGCTGGAATCCCACTTGAATCAACTCATCCCCAACGAAGATATGCGGCCCGACTTGGTGATGTACCAATGTGGCGTGGACGTCTTGGCCTCGGACAAATTGGGGCGGCTGGGCATGAGTCTCGAAGGGTGCATGACGCGCGACCGCATGGTGTTCCAGCGCTGCGTGGAACACGACATTCCTGTGGTGTGCGCCATGGGGGGAGGCTACTCCCCCCACGTCAACACCGTGGTGCAGGCCCACGTCAACACATTCAAAGCCGCGCTGGACGCGTGGACGTGACACGGACGGCAGCCCGAGTGCAGCCTGAGTTCAATCAGTGCGCCACCACCAAAGGCGTGGCGCCGGAATTGGTTTGAAGCACGTACATCCCGGGAGACAACGACTGCCACACGACCCGCGTTCCTGCGACGGCGCGACCCTGGTCGAGGGTTTGGCCCATGGCGTTCACCAACTTCCAATCCGTGGACTGCGCGAACGTGGCAAACACGCGTCCCATTGAACTGGCGGGGTTTGGAAACACGAGCGGCGCAACCTCTTGGCTGAAGTCCTCCACGGAGGTTTCCGCCGTGTAGTCATAGCCGCCGCACACATGCACGTAATCTTCGCATGCCCACTCTCCCAACTTGCCTGCAAGCGCGCTGATGGTGAGGTCGTAGTAATCGGGGTTGAAGACGTCGATGTGGGGCACATGTCCCGCACCTTCCACCGTGATGAAGCAATGGTCGAGGCCGATCTCCTCAGCTTTTTCATGGACCACGGAACTGCCATCCACGTCAATCAAGTTGATGCCGAGGTACGAGATGTTGCCTTCGCCGTAGGGCACGGTTTCATCGTCTGTGCCATGGATGCTGAACAAGGGTTCGTTTTCTCCCAAATCCATGAAATCGGCCGTCTGGAGTGCACCTGCAATGTTGAACACCCCGTTCACCGCGCTGCTGTAGCCCGTGTTTCCTGACAGTCCTTCGAGACCACCGCCCATGCCCACGTCAGTCACGTCGATCTGGGCTGGAATCTCGCTTTGCTCATCCACGTAAGCGTGGTGGAGTGCGATGAACCCACCCGCACTGACACCGCCCAGGTAAATGCGGTTGGTGTCAATGGCCCAGGGGTTGCCGTAGTCCACAGAGTGACGGAAGAAGCGCACTGCGGCCCGGCTGTCGTGAACCCCACGCCACACGGCTTTGACAAATTCCGTGGGAAGGTCACCGAGGATGTTGACCCCGAGACGGTAGCTCATCGACGCCACGACGTAGCCCATTTGGGCCAAATCCTCACACAAGGAAACCACATCCACGCCGTCGTTGCTCCCCGCCAAGAAAAATCCGCCATGCGCAACCACCACCAGGGGGCGCGCCTCTTGGGTGTCTCCTTCAGGCGTGTAGACATCGACCACGAGCTCTTCAGGCAAAAAATTGACGTTGAAGTTTTCGCCGTACGGAATGTCATAGTCCACCGCAATCCCGTCGAACGCACCCGTGTAGCGGTATCGGTAACCGTCGCACTCATCCTGCGAGAACGCAGGAAACGCAGTCGTCAGCACACAGAGAAAAGCAAGGGCTTTGAGCCCCGGGTAGAAGGCAGTTTGGATCATGTTTTGAGGTTAAATTCAACAGGGACCAACAAGGTACAGTCAACCACCTCAAAGTCCTGTTTCTGAACCCCATGTTCTCTACTTTTGCGCCATGTCACAACACCGCATTTTGGTCCCCGTGGACTTCACTCCTGTGTCCGCCAACGCTGTCAACCACGCGCTCGCTGTGGGCAAGGCGCTGAACAGTGAATTGCACCTCCTCCACATCGTGGCCAAAAAGAAGAGCTTCGCAGAGGCCCGTCAGCGACTTGAGGCCTTTGCCAGGGAGCAATTGTCTTCGTTCGAAGGGGTTGTGAAGACCACGGTTCGCATTGGACACTTGTTCGACGACATTGACGATGTGTCGGTGGAAATGGATGCCAACCTGGTCATCATGGGAACCCATGGCTTGAAGGGCATGCAATTCATCACCGGTGGACGGGCCCTGAAAATTGTACGAGAATGCTCGGTACCGGTGATCATCACCCAATCGCGCCCCATTCGCGAAACGGGATACGACGACATTGTGGTGCCCCTCGACCTGCACCAAGACACCAAGCAAAAGCTGGCCATTGTGGCAGAAATGGCGACGTACTTCAAAGGCCGGGTGCACATCATTTCGCCTGCGGAGTCCGATGAGTTTTTGGGCAACCAGTTGCGACGCAATGTGGATTTTGCCTCGGATTACTTCGAAGAGCGAGGCATTCAATACACCACCAAAATCAGTGAGCACGATTCTGGGGCCTTTGTCAAGGATGTGATTCGCTACGCTGCCTCCATTGAAGCGGACTTGATCAGCATCATGAATTTCCACGAGAAGAGCTTGATGGGCATTTTGGGGACGTCTTACGAGCAACAAATCATCACGAACGAAGCGGAGATCCCTGTGCTTGTGCTGAATCCCTTTGAGACGCGCATCATCCGCCAAACGCCGTTCTCCTTCTAATCCCACCAGGTGAAACACCTGCTTCTGGCCCTCGCTGTGTCCCTCGGGCTGGCGTCGTGCCAGCAAGAAGTCGTCTCAGTCATCGACCTGGCCGAGGCGGATTGGAAGTGGTCGTCTCCCGATTCCTCGGCCATCCGTCCATTTGACGCATGCATGCCAGGCCATGTCCTCGAGGCCTTGGTGGAGGCTGACCTCGCTCCGAATCCATACCTGGGCACGCATGAACGCGATGTCCAATGGGTGGAAATCCTCCCGTGGCATTTGCAGACGCACCTCCCAAACACGGGTGTGCCCACTGACAGTGCGGTGCTTTGCCTTGAAGGAATCGACACCTATGCCTCGGTGTTTGTCAATGACGTGCAGGTGTTGTCCGCCAACAACACCCACCGGTCGTGGACGACTTCCCCCTTCCCTGTGACCGAGGACGGCTGGACCATCGAGCTGCGTTTTGCCCCCGTTGCGGCGCGTGGACAGTTGGCGTTGGACGCCCATGGCCTTGTGGTTCCTGCAAGCAACGAGGCCAAACCCCTCGGAACCCAAACCAGCCCCATGACGCGCAAGCCAGGGTATCAGTTTGGTTGGGATTGGGGACCGCGCTTGGCTGGTCCGGGCATCTCCGGCCCCATGCACTTGCGCCCTTGGAATCCTGAAGCGACTGAGGCACCGGCACCCCCCGTCTGCGCCGTCCTCCATGTGGATTCTTCCCTGGCACGCGTGACCGTACGACGCCACAAAGGCTGGACCCTGGACATCACCCTGGAAGGTCAAGACGTCCCTTACACGTGGACCGGAAAAGAGGTGCGACTCGTACAACCCGCCATGTGGTGGCCTGCAGACATGGGTACACACCCCTTGTACGAGTGGACTTGGACGCACCTGCCATCGGGCACTGTACACAGACATGTCTTGGGAATGCGAATGCTCAAATGGGTTGAGCAGTCGGATGGTTGGGGAACGTCCTTTCAATTGGAGGTCAACGGCATTCCCGTTCAAGTCCGCGGCGCCAATGTGGTCCCTCCAGACTTTCACCAAACCCAAGATGCGGAGCGCTGGAAGACGCTCGCCAAGCAAGCGCGGGATGCCAACATGAACATGGTGCGGGTTTGGGGCGGTGGCGTGTACCCCCCGGACGCGTTCTTCGAATCCTGCGATGAACAGGGGTTGCTCGTTTGGCAAGACTTCATGTTTGCCTGCGCCATGGTTCCTGACGACAGCGCGTTCACGGAAAACGTCAAGCGGGAGGCCGAAGAACACGTTCGGCGGCTGACCCATCACCCGTCTCTCGCGCTTTGGTGCGGAAACAACGAGGTGGAGCGGGCATGGCAATCATGGGGCTGGCAAGACATGTACGACCTGTACGGGCCGGACAGTGCACGTCTTGCAGCCGCGTATCACAAGATGTTTTACGAGGTCTTGCCCCAAGTCGTCTCTCAAGAATCGGATGCGTTTTACCTGCCCACTTCTCCGACCCTGGACGGACAAAGTGGCGACGAGCATGCTTGGGGGGTGTGGTTTGGGCTGAACGATTTCAGCTACTACAGCCGCCACAACGGACGCTTTGCCAGTGAATATGGGCTGCAGAGCCTGCCTTCGAGGCACACCCTCGAGGAGGCGGGCATCGACGCGTTCACCGATGAAGCCCTTCAATTTCGGCAACGCAGTCGAATGGACTGGCTGGAGCCGGGATTTGACGGCTGGGACATGATGCATCATTTCATGTCCAAGACCACGGGTGCGCCTGCACCTGAAGATCTGGACGATTGGATTTTCAAGAGCCAATGGACACAAGCCGAAGGCCTTAGACAAGCTTTGGAGCGTCACCGCACAAGCGAAGGCCGTTATGCCGGATCCTTGTACTGGTCGCTCAACGACGTTTGGCCTGCGGTGTCTTGGTCGACCGTCGATCACGCCGGGCGTTGGAAGCTCGCCCACTACGCTGCGCGACGTGCAAATGCCCCACGCACCGCGCTTTGGATGCGACAACGGGAGGACTCCCTTTGCTTCGAGCTCTTCAACGACTTACCGCAGGGGACCTCAGGCACCCTTCAAGTGGCCACCAAGGATTTCGAAGGGCGCGTGGTGCACGAAACATCGGTGTCGGTGGACGTCTCGGCGAGTCGTTCCCTTTTGGTCAACCTTGGCGAGATGGACGTGTGGCGTGGACAACCC
Source organism: Flavobacteriales bacterium (assembly GCA_002683345.1). Taxonomy (GTDB): domain Bacteria; phylum Bacteroidota; class Bacteroidia; order Flavobacteriales_D; family Sanyastnellaceae; genus UBA11663. The sequence goes on along the minus strand of NYSX01000040.1, from coordinate 21,841 downwards.
TTCGACGCTTATTTGAGTTGGCAATGGCAGGATTCCACGGAGATGTGGTCGTCTTCCTCTTCTGCACTCTGGTGTGCCCCGGTCGAGGCCCGACTCCATGAGCCCTTCGTGCAATGCACCCCCACCGGTGACGGATTTGAACTCTCGGCCAACACCTACGTGCCACTTGTGCAGCTGACGGCCAGTGTCCCGGGACATTGGTCGGACAACGGCATGGCCTTGGAACCTGGTCAAACTTGTGTGGTGCAGTTCACCCCCGAGGCGCCCATTGCAACCGCGGACATCCACGTGGTCGTCCGTTGCCAGACCAGCGTCCCTCAGTGAAGGGCTACAATCTGCAGCGTGCTCGGCCCGAGTCGGACCTCATCTCCCACTTGGGCGCCATGCCACGCCTGCGCCAAAGGTGCCTCCACGCTGACGCCCAGCACGAGGTCTTCGTCGAGTGAGAGTTTTCCAAATGGCAGCCCCACCAACACCCATGGTCCCGTGGTCTCCACCAAAACCCCTGCGGCAACCCGAACGGGGGCGATTGACACCTGCCTGAGTCGGGTCAATTCATCAAGTGCAGATTGACTGCGCTGCAGGGTGTCGTTGACTTGACGCATCTCTTGATGGATCATGGCCCGACCCGTTTCGTGCTTGTCGCCGGCCGTGCTTTTGGCTTCGGATGCCAACGAACCTTGGAGGGAAGAAAGGTGGCTCTCCCCCTCTTTCACAGCTGCCTGAAGGTGCGACTCCAGCGCGTCAAACACTTTGTCCTTCATCCCAGAAAAATACGCTTTGATTTTCTTCCCAAGGGAATGCATGCCTGTTGACAATCTTTCAGACCAAGCAGCCCAACTCCTGCTTAAATTTACCTCGGCCACCGACGGCTAGACATGCTCAAAATCAAACCTCATAAAAACTTCTCATGATTCAGAAAGAACAAGTAATCGCCGCACAAAACGAGTGGGGCTCAGGTGTCGTTGCCATCGGTGCTTTGCGCGACAAAAGAGCGGAATGCGAAGCATTTGCAAGCAACTTTCTCGACAACATGTATGCTTTTGATTTGGGCACCGTCCTGTTCAAACCAACCAAGTGTGCCATAGAGCAATTTCGGGCAACGAAAGGTGAGGCGCAATCTTACTTTATTGCAGGTGATGACCGTGCTTGTCAGGAAGACGGCGGCTTTGCCATCAACCCTTGGACTAAGGTTCGCTTCGAGAACACCGGGATGATCCTTGAGGACAACCGCGCCATTGCCATGGGGAATTACTTCTTCACCGATTTGGACGGCAATGAAGCCAAGGTCGAGTACACGTTTGGGTACAAGCTCATCGATGGTGCACTGAAAATTGACCTTCATCATTCTTCATTCCCATACAACCCTTGAGGCACAGTCGCCAAGCACTTTTGACCGAATGCGAGCCACGACAATGACACCGTTCTTCTCAAAAAAAGCCGCGACTCTGGTGATTTTGGGAATCTGGATGGTGACAATCTTGTTGCCGTGTGTCCCGGTCAATGTGAATGACACCGTCGCCGTTGTGGAGTTCGAACACAACGAACAAGAAACAGAAGGAGAAGAAATGACGATTGAATGGGATGAAACCACGTTTGAACCAAACGCCTCAACCCCTTTGATTGCTGACCTTTGGCACATTGCGCACCTTGTCAACGTGCGCCTCCACGAGCGTCTTTACGCTTCGCGGTTGCTGGACCCACCAGACCAACGCACCCTGTAAAGGGCCATTCAGTGCTCCATGGAGCGCCTGGCCTCAGTGTGTTTGTCTGACGTTCTCAACCCCACTCTCATGTTTCAGCATATCGGGCGTGACTTGCCCTCTTCCATCGTTGTTTTTCTCGTTGCCCTTCCCCTGTGCCTCGGCATTGCCCTCGCATCAGGTGCGGCACCCATTGCCGGCTTGATTGCCGGCATCATCGGCGGCATCATTGTCGCCCCCATCTCAGGCAGCCATGTTGGCGTGTCTGGTCCTGCAGCCGGTTTGGCTGTGATTGTCTACGACGGCATCCAAGAAGTGGGCTTTGAAGCCTTCTTGTTGGCGGTCGTGATTGGCGGCCTTGCGCAACTCGTGCTTGGAATCGCTCGCGCTGGCATCATCGGCAAGTACTTCCCTGCAAGCGTCATCCAGGGCATGCTCGCCGCCATCGGCATCATCATTTTCATCAAACAAATCCCGCACGGCCTCGGTTACGCAGGTGCGGAAGGCACCACCAAGGCCGACAAGGTGTTTGACGTTCTCTTGTTGTTGGGCGACAACCTGGCCTACGCTGCGCCCACGGCAATGACCGTTACCGCGGTGAGTCTCGGCATTTTGTTGCTTTGGGAAACATCCTTCATGAAGGCCCAAAGCTTCACCAAAGTCCTGTCGGGATCCCTCGTGGCCGTGTTGGCAGGTGTGGTGGTCAACCTCCTGACGAAAAGTGGTGCTGGGGCCCTGACCGCCAAGCAATTGGTCGACGTGCCCACGGGCCACGCCGCCAACGGCATCGACCCCACGGCTTGGGGATCCCTCCTCACCTTCCCTGACTTTTCAGCCATCGGTGACAGTGCCATTTGGGTCTTGGGCGCGACCATCGCCGTTGTGGCGAGCTTGGAAACGCTGTTGTGTGTGGAGGCCACGGACAAGTTGGACCCCCAAAAGCGCGTGACGCCCACTAACCGCGAACTGTTGGCCCAAGGGGTCGGAAACACCGTTAGCGGTTTGATTGGAGGCCTTCCCATCACCCAAGTGATTGTGCGTTCCTCCGCAAACATCCAAACCGGCAACGCCACCAAAATGAGCGCGATACTCCACGGCGCATGGCTCATGGTGTTCTTCCTGCTCGCGCCCACGCTTTTGACTTACATCCCACTCGGCAGCCTCGCTGCCGTGCTGTTTGTGGTCGGATACAAGCTCGCCAAACCTGCCAACTTCAAGAAGATGTTTGACAGCGGCATGGCGGTCTTCATTCCATTTGTGGTGACGATTTTGGCCATCGTCTTCATTGACCTTCTCAAGGGCCTCGGCATCGGTCTGGTGGTGGCGCTCATCGCCGGTCGCGTGCTGCCTGCCAAAGGCGAAGCCTAACACTTCACGTCCTCCTGCTTGCGGGAGGCCTCAAGACTTGGCACCCTGGGTGAGCGCACGCAGCTTGCGCATCTCCAAATCGTCCAAGGGACGGTAGGTGCCCACGGGCAAATCTCCGAGTTCGACGTTCATGATGCGCACGCGCTTCAGGCGTCGAACTCGGTAGCCCAACTCCTCGCACATGCGACGAATCTGGCGATTGAGCCCCTGCTTCAAAATGATTTTGAAGGATTGTGACCCCGTGGCTTCCACCTCGCAGGGCATGGTCACGGTGTCCAAAATGGCCACCCCTGAAGACATCTTCTGCACAAACTCGGGCGTGATGGGGCCGTTGACGGTGACGTGGTATTCCTTCTCGTGGCCATAACGGGCGCGGAGGATGTCGTTGACGATGTCGCCGTCGTTGGTGAGGAAAATCAACCCCTCGCTCATCTTGTCCAAGCGCCCGATGGGATAGATGCGGGTCGGAAAATTGATGGCGTCGATGATGTTGTCTTTCTCACGGCGCGTGTCGGTGGTGCACACGATGCCCACAGGCTTGTGATAGGCGATGACAATGCGCTCTTGGTCGCTGGTGGCCACTTCCACCCCGTCCACCGCCACGCGATCGCCAGGCTGCACGCGGGTGCCCATTTCGGGGACCACGCCATTGATGGTGATTCGTCCTTGCTCTAACAAGGCGTCCGCCGCCCGGCGCGAGCAATGGCCCACCTCACTGAGGTACTTGTTGATTCGGGTTCCCTGTGGTGCTGCGTCGCTCATGGATGCCAAAGGTCGTGAATGCCCCCTGTTGCTGCAATGGAACACGTACCTTCACCCTGTGAATCTTTCAGGCGCACAATCCTCCCCCTTTCACTTGGACCCCATCTCGCCTTTTGCGGGTGTGAAAGGCATGGCGCAATTGAAAAAAGAAGCCCGGGCCTTCTTGGACGCCATGGCCGCTGACTCGGTGGCGAGCGCTTGGGTGCCGGACCTTGCATTGCGCTGGAGGCAGGTTGAATCTGAGATTGAGGAGAAAGGTACTTACAATCACAGCAAGAGAGAGTTGCAATTCGGAGCAAAGCTCGCTTGGAGGAATTCCAACCGATGCATTGGACGGCACTTTTGGCGCACGCTCCAAGTGCATGACGCACGGAATTGTAAGACGGCGGAAGAGGCTTACGCCCATTTGGAGCGCCACGTCAATACCGCCTTCAACGGGGGAAAGATCACCAATGTCATCACCATCTTTCCCCAAGCGCAGAGCAGTGAGGATGTGCCCTGGCGCATGGCCAACCACCAGCTGATTCGGTATGCCGGATTCACCCAGTCCGACGGAACGGTGTTGGGCGACCCCGACAGCGTTGACTTCACCAGCTATTGCCTCAAGCAAGGCTGGGACGCACCCAAGACGCCTTGGACGCCCCTTCCTTGGGTCATGGTCCAACACGGCAAGGCCCTGCCTCCCAGAGATGTCTTCAAAAACGGAGCGCTTCTGCCCCACGAAGTCATCATCTCCCACCCCGATTTTCCGGCCACGCAGGATTTGGGCTTGAGGTGGTACGCCGTTCCGATTTTGGCCGACATGGCCCTGAAGATTGGCGGGGTGGTCTATCCTTTTGCCCCCTTCAACGGCCACTACCTCGGCACGGAAATCGCCGCCCGCAATTTGACGGACCCGGACAGGTACAACGTGCTTGAGCCGTGGGCGCAAGCGTGCGGCATCTCCACCTCGGCCAAGCGGGCGCTGTGGCAGGACGAGGCCCTGGTGCGGCTGAATCAGGCGCTGCTCGCAAGTTTTGACAATGCCGGTGTCACCGTGGGCGACCACCACGAACTTGGAAGGGCGTTTGAACAATGGTGTCAGGCCGAGCAGCGTCAAGGCCACGAGGTGCCGGGCGATTGGTCTTGGTTGACGCCGCCGATGTCTGGCAGTTTGACCCCCCAATACCACAGGCATTTCACCAACGGGGTCATCACCCACACCAACTACTTCTACCAAGCGCCACCGAGTGTGAGCGGCATGACCTTCACCTCCAAGGCCAAGGAAACCCACCGCCTTCTGGCACCGGACGCCTTTGAAGACGAGGATGTGCCGAAACGTTGCCCTTTTTCTACGATCAGCAAAACCTTTCAATCTCTCTGGAAATGAACAGCCACGAAATCGATTACACCATTTACGGCGACGACCTGCAGGCCGTCGAAATTGAACTGGATCCCCAAGAGACAGTGGTGGCGGAGGCCGGGGCCATGAACTGGATGGAGTCGGACATCGCGTTTGAAGCTCGGATGGGCGACGGAACGGCGGCCAGCTCAGGCATTTTGGGCGGGCTGATGTCCATGGGGAAGCGTGTGCTGACAGGCGAGTCGCTGTTCATGACCCACTTCACCAACCAAGGTGTGTCCAAGCGTCGGGTGGCCTTCTCCTCCCCTTACCCCGGCAAGATCATGCCGGTGGATTTGGCGAAGCGTGGGGGCACACTCATGTGCCAAAAGGACGCGTTCCTTTGCGCGGCCAAAGGAACCAAAGTGTCCATTGCCTTCACCAAGCGCATTGGCGCTGGATTCTTTGGTGGCGAAGGCTTCATCCTTCAAAAACTGGAAGGAGATGGCCTGGCCTTCTTGCACGCGGGCGGCACCGTGGTGGAGCGCCATTTGAACAACGAGACCCTTCGGGTGGACACAGGCTGCATTGTCGGGTTCACTCCTGGCATTGACTACGCCATTGAGGCCGCGGGAGGATTGAAATCCATGTTCTTCGGCGGTGAAGGACTGTTTCTCGCCACCCTGCGCGGCACGGGAACGGTGTACCTCCAAACCCTGCCCTTCAGCCGCTTGGCCGACCGTGTCATTCGTCACGCACCTGCCCTCAAGGGCTCGGCCAAAGGCGAAGGGTCCGTGTTGGGCTCCTTGGGACGCATGGTGGACGGAGACGGATTCTGACCTCGAGGTCCTCAGTCGGCGAACACCACGGTTTTGTTGCCGTGGATGAACACGCGGTCTTCCAAGTGAAGCCGCAGCCCCCTGCCGAGGGCCTCGCGCTCACACATTCGGCCTTTGCGTCGCAAATCTGCGGGCGTGTCTGTATGTGACACCCGAATGACTTCTTGCTCAATGATGGGGCCCTCGTCCAAGTCGGCGGTCACGTAGTGGCAAGTCGCCCCAATCAGCTTCACCCCGCGTTCAAAAGCTTGGTCGTACGGCCGGGCACCAATGAAACTGGGCAGAAAACTGTGGTGAATGTTGATGATGCGGCCTGGATGCTTGTCGATCAACGCGGGGGGAATGATCTGCATGAATCGGGCCAGCACGGTCAAGGACACGCCATGTTCGTCCAGCAAGACATCGACTTCCTTGAACGCCTCGGCTTTCGGCTGCCCTTGGAAATCCACGTGATGGAATGGCACGTCGTACCACCCGGCATATTCCCCCATTTCCTGGTGGTTGGCAATGACACAAGCAATGTCGCAAGGCAACTCCCCGCTTCGCCACCTCTGCAACACATCCACAAGGCAGTGGCTCGCTTTGGTGGCCAACAGCGCCACAAGGGGTTTGTAGGCGAGCGAGGAAATGCGCATGTCCAGCTGCAGCTCACGCTTCAAGTCGGCCAAACCATCCTCGAGGTGCTTCTGCGGCCAACGTGAAGCTTGGGAAGTGGCCTCGTCTTGGGTCACTTCGTACCTCATGAAAAAGTGACCAGACACTTCATCCGAGTGCTGCTGCGCCTCGAGGATTGTGGCGCCCAACTCTGCCAAACATGCACTCACCTTGGCCACCACCCCGCGCTTGTCCGGACAGGACAGCGCAATGCGCCAACTTTCTCTTTGCCCCTTTTCCATGAAACTGAAGATAACCATTGATTTTGGTTTCTGCCAATGGGATGTTTTGGTGCGCTTCTCTCCCTTTGCCTACCCTCGCGCCCAAATTTCTCAGAAAACGAAAAAAGCAACTTTCCTCCTCGGCTTCGTGACCGCCGCTGCAGCCTTCACGGGTTGTGAAGAGCCTCTCGCATGTTAAGAAGGCAACAAGGCCGCCCTCACTGTCTACAACTACACTGCCTGCACCCCCACCATCGAGGTGGATGGAGACGTGGTCCCCGGAGGAGAAGACTTGAACGCCACGTTCCTCGTGGACGTCCCCGGTGATTCTGTTGTCATTGAATTGGACGAAGGCACCTACAACGTTTCTGCCGAGCTCTCTTTCATCACCCTCTGCACGGAGCGTGACACCACGATTGAGACCATGTGCGGTGGCAACTACACTTGGAACTTCTACTGAGCCACAGGCTTCAGTTCATGAAAAAGGCGCCAGAAGGCGCCTTTTTTTGTGCCCAACTCAGGGAATCACTGTCCGAGCACCTGAAGCTGGGCACTTCGCACCGTCCCCGTGGACGTACGCAGTTGATAGACGTACGTTCCTGCAGTCAAGCCGTCCACAGAAAAAGACTCGAGATGCCTTCCGGCGGGGCGGCTTGACGCGGTAAGCCATGACTGCACTTGTCGTCCCTGAAGATCGTAGAGCGACAAGGTCACCTCGGCCGCTTGACGCAAGTGGAAGCCCACTTTGACCTCTCCTTGGACCACAGGGTTGGGCCACGCCGGGAAGAGGTTGTCGTGTTGGTAGACGACCATGGTGTTTTGGTCTGGGGTGGAGAGGACAATGTCTTCATCCCCCTCTTCGTAGGGCACCCCTTGCAAAAAGAGGACAAACATCTCCTCCGTGGTGAAGTCACCCCACCACATGGTTTCAGGCGGATCGTTGGGGTTGAATGGATTGTCAGCCGTGTTGTCGTAGGTGCTGTACGCTTCCAAAATGTAGCCCGCCGGCAAGTGCACCATTTGGGGGTAGGTGAAAATCCCCTGCCAATTGAAATCCCAGTCTGGGATGGAAATCAGCGGAATGGTGTCTTGGGCATCCTGAGACCGAGCAAACACCTCCCACGCTTTGCCCAACAAGTGACAGTGTGGTGTGATGCTGATGAGGCTCATGTCTTCGGGAATGGGCATGGAGCCGTGGAACGTGGTGACCTGGTTGGGCGGGATGATGAATGATCCCCAACCGCCATCGAGGTGCTCCGGATTCATGATGTACGTTTCCACCTCGCGCTGGATCGGCTCTTGGGCGAAGAAGAGGTTGATCTCGGTTTGGTCTACCTGCTCCACGGCTGAGGGGCCGTAGTGCATTTGGAGCAACAGGTGGCTCCCAGGTTCGGCGACGTGGCCGATGGTGGGCGGAAATTCGAGCGGCGGCGTGCCAGGCACCCACCCACCAAACAAGAATTGCTCCACATCCACGCCGTAATCCCCGAAGCTCTCGTAGCCCGGGTTGGGATCGGCGGCGTCCATGGACTGGGCCTGGGCAATCACGGAAGGATTGTCCGTGTATCCGATCAAGGCATGATGGTCGACCGCACTGTTGCCGGGACGGATTTCCACAGCGGCAATCTCGGTGGGTTCCGTGAATCCTGTCGGAATGACAAAGACCTGATACTGGTCTTGCATGTTGCCCAAATGCGTGAAGGGTTCTGGCATGCTCAACACGAGGTCTGGCTCGCCGATTTGGCTTCCTTCAGGGAAATCGGGCAACCCTGGATTGTTGGCGGGATCGCCTTCAGGCATCCCCTGCTCGACCCATGCGCTGATCAACGCCTTTTGGTCGTCGGTCAAAAAACGTTCGCCACGAAGGGAGCTGTAGTTGTGATCAGGAGTCCACGGGGGCATGTAGTTCGTCTGCGTGACGTACTCGATGAAGGTGCCAAACGCAGCTACCTCCTCGTACGTGGTGAAGGGCATGGGAGCGATTTCACCCTCTCGATGACACTCCGTGCATTGCGAGTAAATCAGCGGAGCGATGTCTTCGTGAAACGTAACCGTCTGTGCCTGAAGGCGCGGCACGGCGGCCAAGCCCAGGGCTGCGATCACCAAGGTCTGTTGCATCATGTTCATTATTGGAAGGTACCCCAGAATGAAACGCGGTTCAACTTTTGGCCAGCCGTGCGTGTTCTGCAACCCATCTTTGCAACCATGAGACTTGCCTTCCCTCGCTTTGCCCTCGTGGTCGCCGCCCTGTGCTTCCCTCCCCTCTTGACGGCTCAAACGCCGGATGCCCGAGGGTACATCGTTCAGGTGGGCGACACCGTTCCAAGCTTTTCGTTGACGGACGTGAACGGCCAAACGTACAACGACCAATCCCTGCTCGGTCAAACCTACATTCTGCAATTCACCGCGTCGTGGTGCAGCGTGTGCCGGAAAGAAATGCCGCACCTCGAAGCTGAAGTATGGCAACCCTTTCGCGACCGCAACTTTACATTGTTGGGGGTCGACCTGAATGAACCACGGGACAAAGTGGCCGCGTTTGCCTCGCAAATGGGCGTCTCTTACCCCATGTGTCCCGACGAAAACGGGACGGTCTTCTACAGCATTGCCGCCCCAAAGTCAGGCGTGACCCGAAATGTTGTGGTGAATTCTGACGGCCGCATTGCCATGCTTACACGGCTGTTTGACGAAGACGAATTTGCACGCATGGTGACGTTGGTGGACCGGTTGACCTCCACCCCGTAACGGCTTCTGCCCCTGTTCAGCCGCGCGTCCAACCTGCCCATTCAATCTCAGGGCGACGAAGCACTTGATAGGTGGTGTTGAACAACGCCACAACGGCATGCCCAGCCCAGGCGAGGAAGACACTTTCCGTTTGAAGTGTAATCCAACAAATCAACACACCTGCAGGGAGACAGGCCAAGGTCTCGCCCATGCCTTTGTGGAAATGCATGACCGTGTAAATCATGGTGCTTATGCCAATGGCCGGCCACACGCCCAACATCGCGGCCAGCGGGAACAGCAAGTAACCGCGAAACATGACCTCGTATCCTGCCAAATAACACATCCATCCCAAGGCACTCCATCCCAAGGTGGATACGGACCACACCCTGGCTTTCATTTGGGGATAGTTTTTGGCCACCTCTTTTTCTCCCACCACAGTCATGACGAGGGTGCCTGCGATGAGGGCACTCCAGGCGAGCATCACATGGGTCGGCCATTGACTTGGCCAAGCCACGCCGAGGTCGGCAAGTGACAAGCCAAACTGCGCCATCAACATCGCCGCCGGGATGCCTCCCAACACGAATAATCCCCACACTTTCACAGCCACAATGCGGATGACTTTTCCGCGATCGCCCGGCCACCTCTCCTCCACCCATGATTGAAAGCCTGCATGGTAATGGGCCCACCAATATCCCAAAAAGCCGAACAAACTCCATCCCAACACCGCCAACATCAACTGATCGTTCTCTGAGGGCATGCCAAAGGAAAACGGGGAAGAAAGGAGCTGAATCACGTCGCAGGGTGTAAAAATGAGTGGCAAAAGTACATGAAGGAAAGAAGACTTGTGGGGAGTCCACACATCCACGACCTTGGTTTCATGAAGAAGGAGATGCTTGTTGGTGTTGCACTCGCCGTGCTCGGATGGGTAGGGTGTCAATCCGGACATGCCCCGTCTGTGGGGTCACATCACGTGGACATTTGGCACAAGGCTGCGGTGAAGTTCACGCCGGGCATCGACCCCGATTCGGTTCAACTCGAGGACGGCACCTACCGCCTCGATGCCGGACGCATCCTCCTCAAGCCCGTTGTTGTGCCCGACCACGCGCGAAGGTGCGAAGTGCGTCTTGACGTCTCCGTCACTTCGGCCGGCGACCCGTGGGACAAGAGCGGCACGCTCTTCGCCTTGGCGGACGACGCGGGCCGAGACTACCTGGAACGCATGCTCGAGGGCGACGACGCGGACACCACGCAGTTTGCAGGCATCGTTCGTGAGGGCGACCGTCTTCCGGCCTTGGAATGGATGCGGTTCATCACTCCCTTTGGCGTGGGGCATTTCAGCCACACCGAGCGCGCCAATGCCTACCGACCGGAGGCTGTGGCGGCGTGGGCCGACAGTGCCTCGTGGCAAGCCGACCTGTCTTCTCTCCAACCTTGGATGTCCGGCGCCGACACGATCTGGGTGGGCGCCTACATCGACACCTGGACGGCCGAGGGCTATGCCTTGTCGGCAAGGCTGGACATGCGGGAAAGCGAACTGCCTTGCGATTGGGCACCTTCACATGCCATCTCTCCCCTGTTCAACACCACCAAACTGGCCCACGACCAAAGGCCCTTCACCCAACTCCCCGACACGGCGTTGAAGGTGTCTTTTGAGCTCGAGCATGCCACCGACGTGGACCTCTTGTTCTTGACCACCGGGCACGGTGGGCACGCCGGTGGAGACGAATTCACCGAGCAACCCCACATTGTGATGATGGATGGCGACACGGTCGATGCTTGGACCCCTTGGCGTAATGACTGTGGCGCCTTCCGTCGGTTCAACCCTACGAGCGGATTCTGGCCTTCCACCTATGTATTGGGTGGAGACACGTTGGAGGAGCGCGTGGCGTCGTCTGACTTGAGCCGATCAAACTGGTGCCCTGGCGATCAGGTCAAGCCGCGCCGCATTTCACTCGGTCACCTCGACGCAGGCCATCACACCCTGACCGTCGCCGTGCCGGGTGCCCAGCGCTGGACAGAAGAGGAATTCAACTTTTGGAACCTCGCTGGCTGGCTCGAGATCCAAGCGCGTTAAGGTGCGAGGGTATACCGAAGTTGAATGAGTCCTGAATCGTAAGAGGCCGCTCCCACAGCTAGAAGACGCACCGAAGGCCGGCCCTCCCGGAACAATGGGATTCCCGCCCCGAGAAGCGTTGGCACCACACTGAGTGTCCACTCGTCGATTTGGTCTGACAACGCCGAAATGAGCTGACCTCCTCCGTCGCACCATATGATGCCGTCACCTTGGGTCTCAGGCGTGTTTGCTTCAAGCCAAGACGCGAGGTTTTCCAAGGAACCAAAAGTCACGCCGTCCATGTCAGAACGGTCGGATGCCGTGGACGTCACCACGTAAATGGGCCACTTGCCGGCATGGGGAAACTGCCCGCCACACAATTCAGTCACCACGTCAAACGTGCGCCTTCCCACTACGTATCCGACAACGCGGCTGGCAAAAGCCATGTAGCCATAATCTTCGTCTTCACGTTGAACACTGGCCAAAAAATCCAGCCCATCGTTGGGCTCGGCAAGGTGCCCGTCCAAGCTCATGGCCGCGAACACCCCCACCTTGCGCCCGCCAATCATCGGTTCAGGGCGTCGAGTTCGTTCAACACAAACGCCCACTTGTCCGCTTGCTCGTCGAGGATTTTCCCGATCGGCTTGCCGGCACCGTGGCCTGCGTTGGTTTCGACGCGGAGCAGCACCGGGCGGTCGCCCTCATGGGTGGCCTGCAGACGCGCCGCGAACTTGAAGCTGTGCGCCGGAACGACGCGGTCGTCGTGGTCGGCCGTGGTCACCATCGTGCTTGGGTAGGTCACCCCTTCTCGAAGGTTGTGCACTGGGGAATAGCCGTAGAGGTTGTCAAAGTCGGCCTTGGAACTGTCGGCGCACCCGTACTCAGGGATCCAACCCCAACCGATTGTGAACTTGTGGTAGCGGAGCATATCCATGACCCCCACTGCGGGCAGTGCCACGCGGGCAAAGTCAGGACGTTGCGTCATGATGGCCCCGACCAAAAGTCCCCCGTTGCTTCCCCCGGCAATGGCGAGCTTGTCGTGCGAGGTGTAGCCCTGTTCCACGAGGTAATCGCCCGCGGCAAAGAAGTCGTCGAAGACGTTTTGTTTGTCCAAGAGCATGCCCGCCTTGTGCCAGGCTTCCCCAAACTCGCCTCCGCCACGCAAGTTGGGCATGGCGTAGATGCCTCCGCGCTCCAAAAACGCGATGTTGCTGGCACTGAAACTCGGCGTCAAGCTGATGTTGAACCCGCCGTACGCATAGAGCAGCGCGGGGTTGGTGCCGTCCATGGCGAGCCCCTTGTTGTGGACGATGAACATGGGGACACGCGTGCCATCCTTGGACTCATACCACACTTGTTTGGCCTCGAAATCGTCGGGATTGAAGGCGACCGCAGGCATGCTCCACAAGCTGGATTCACCTGAAGCGATGTCGAGCTTGTAAATCGACGTCGGCTGCGTGAAGGACGTGAAGGCGTAGTACAGGTCTTTGGCATCCATTTTGCCTCCGAAGCCTCCGACGGAACCCACCTCAGAAGGCAAGGTGACGACCCGGGCATTGGATCCGTCGAGGTCGCAGCGCATCACGCGGTTGGACGCGTTGTGCAGGTAAATCGCCCAAAGCTGCCCCCCGACCACACTCACCGACTCCAATAGGTCCTCAGACTCCGGCAAGACGTCGCTCCACAACGTCATGTTGGACGGATCCGCAGGGTCCACCGCCACCAAACGGTAGCGCGGCGCATCGATGTCCGTCAGCATGTAGAGCTTGCCATTGACATGCTCCACCACCGAGGAATGGTGCGTGAATCCATCAACGATGGGTGCCCACGCTGCGTCGTTTTGGTTCAGTGGCTTCACATGAAGACTGTTGCCGTCGGTTCCTGTGCTCGTGTTGAGCACCACGTACTTGCCGTCCTCTGTGGTGCCGGCAAAGTGGTAACGGTTGGGCTCGTCGTCGTTGCGGAACACCAATTCATCTTCTGACTGGGGCGTGCCGACTTTGTGGAAGTAGACGCTGTGGAAGGTGTTCTCCGCGCTGTAGGCCGAACCTTCAGGCGCGGGGTACCGGCTGTAGTAGAACCCGCCTTCCACCCAGGCCGCACCGGAAAACTTCACCCACTCGAGCACCTCGCCTGTAGATTCTCCTGTGGTCAAGTCCAGGACGCGCATTTCTTGCCAGTCGGAACCGGCGGCGTTGCGAACTTCCACCACGTAACGGCCGTCGGGCGAGGCGCCAGACAAGTTGGCGGTGACCGTCCCATCGTCGCTCAAAGCGTTGGGATCCAAGAAGACGCGTTCTTCGCCTCCCTCTTCGTCTTGAACGAAGATGACGCTCTGGTTTTGGAGCCCGTCGTTGCGGGTCAGAAACACTTTTTCTCCGATGCGACGAGGGATGCCCACGCGCGGATGGTTGAACAGCGCTTCGCAACGTTCACGCAACGCCTCCCGCTCGGGCAAGCCGTCGAGGTAGGTGCGGGCCGTGCGGGCCTGGGCGGACACCCACTCCATCACTTCGGGGTCGCGGTCGTCTTCCAACCAGCGGTAGGGGTCCGCCACTGCGGTGCCCCAGAGGGTGTCGACCACGTCGACGGTTCGGGATTCGGGATACGTCATGGATTGATGAGAAGGAGCGCCGCAAGACGCCATCCACGTGGCCACTGCCACGCCGGCCAAGGGCCAAAACCAAAGAGAACAGGCATGCTTCATGACGTCGAAAGTAACCCGACGCCTGACCAGTTGATTCTCCGCAGAAGCCTCAGTTATCCCAAGGCCATTCACAACACGTCAGTCCTTGACGCGGCTGAAGCGTAGCATCTTCAACATCCACTTGGGAAGGGGCTTGTCCTGGGGACGTGTGCGGGTGTCGAGGTACCAATTGAGCTTTTTGACAATGGGAATCTTGTGCGTCTCGACAAACTCAATCCACGTGCCGTCGGGATCCTCGACGTAGGTGAATTGCCCGCTGGCCTCGCCCATATCAAACGACGACGAACTGTCCACGGTGAATGGAAATCCTGCCGCTTCAAGTTCCTGACCAAGGGCCTTCATGTCCCGGATGTCCCAGCAGAGGTGGATGAACCCGAGGTCGCCCCAAAAGCGGCCCTCGAACAAGTTGCGCGGCTCACGGTCCATAGCTTGGACGAGTTCGATTTCTCCTCCTCCAAGCAATTCACTGAATGCCCCTTCGGTAGGTTGGGAACGCTTGAGGACGACGCGGCGGCAGGTTTGGCCTCCGCTCGGAAGTGGCGCAAACGCCGGGTGAACGGCCGTTTCGTCCATGACAACATGGTCGTACCCCAACACGTCGCGGTAGAGCTTGAGCGACTTCTCGACGTCGCTGACCCCCAACACGGCGCCTCCAACCCCACCGCCGTAAGGCGCAGGACCAAACCACTCGTTGCTCTCCACCACCTCAAAGAAGTAGCCGTGCGGGTCTTTCAAGTAAAAGTGCTTGCTTCCGTCGGGACGGGTGTGCACAGGCCCCAAGGAAGCGATGCCGCGACGGGCGTGCTCGGTATGCATGGCATCGGCGTCCTTGCACTTGACTTTGCAAATGAAAATGCCGGTGTCACCGAGCTGACCCTCGAATGGCGCGGGTTGTGGCTCTCGGCTTGTGAACTGCCAAATCTCCATGCCAGCGCCTCCGCCCATGTGCAAGGCAAGCGCCGCATGGCGAGCATGCACTTCTCCTCCGGTGTAGCGCGTCATGAGTGCCGCTTCCGCAGCCTCTTCAAACATGCGGATGTCGATGCCAAATGCGTTGCGGTACCACTTCCACGCTTTGTGCACATCGGGAATGCCGATGCCCACTTGTTGAATGCCACTGATGCGTTTTCCCATGCGGCAAAGATGCCTCAGCCCACGTGATTCAACCGGACCTCAAGGGCCTCAGTTCTCCACATCCATTGGGGAAAAGGTGGCGTATTCGGAGCTTCTTACTGCAGCTCCGCGCGGAGCCGTTGAACCAAAGTCACCACAAGCATGACCAAGGCACCGCCCACCAACCCCAAGACCGCATCCGTAACCAAGCCGGGCCACGCATGCATCGCCTCGTGCACTCCAGGGAGGTGGTGGTGAAAAATGCCTCCGGACACCAGAAGCAAGGCCACGGTGCCCACGACCCCCAACGTTTTGATGACCCAGGGCAAAGCCGCGACCATGAGCATCCCCAGACGTTGAACCCCACGTGATGGACGCTTCATCAAGGCCATGCCGGCGTCGTCCATCCGGATCAACAGGGCCACCACGCCGTACACCCCCACTGTGGCAAGCAACGCGATGAGCGAGACGGACGCGATTTGGACTGGAAGATTCGCTTCCATCACTTGACCCAAGGCCAGGATGACAATCTCCACGGACAAGATGAAGTCCACCATCACAGCCGAGCGAATGCGCTGGGCCTCGTTGGGCACCTCTTCCGACCTGTGGGCGTGACGCGAAGGCCGCACGTAGTGAACGACCTTTTCCACGCCTTCGTACGACAGGTACGCCCCACCCAACAACAGGATGGGCTCAATCATCCAAGGCGCGAAGGCACTGAGGGCGAACGCCGCAGGCAGGATGAGGAGCTTGTTCAAGAAGGAACCCTTGGTGATGGCCCACAACACAGGCAACTCACGGGAAGAAGAGAACCCGACGGCTTTCTCTGCATTGACGGCGAGGTCGTCCCCCAAGATGCCGGCCGTTTTTTTGCCCGCCACCTTCGTCATGACGGCCACGTCGTCCATCAACGCGGCAATGTCGTCGAGCAATGCAAAGAATCCACTGGGCATGAAGCGAAGGTACTGTTTTCGGCATGTCATGTGCTTTGCCTACCTTGACTCTCATGATACGGTGGTCCACTCCTTTGTTGCTCAGCACGTTGCTTGGCTCCTCTTTCGTCGGTCAAGCCCAAAGCGTCACTTTCCATGCCGACGTGGCACCCATCATCTACGCGCATTGCACCGAGTGCCATCGCGTGGGAGAAATCGGGCCCATGCCTCTGACCACCTACGACGAGGTCTTTGTCTATGGAGAGTTCATCGAGTACGTGACCGCCACCGACTACATGCCCCCCTGGACGCCCGACGACACCTACTCACATTTTGTCGGAGAGCGCGTGTTGACCGACGACGAGAAGGCCACCCTGAGCGCATGGGTGGCGGCAGGCAAACCGGAAGGCAATCCCGCGGACAACCCCGGCATCCCGTCTTTCCCTGAAGGCAGCCAAATCGGAGCACCCGACATGGTGATGCCCATGGCAGAACCTTATACCCACGGTGGCGACATGACGGACCAGTACCAGGTGTTTGTGCTTCCTGCAGATCCGGACAACGACCTCGCCATTCGCGCCCTTGAAGTCCGGCCCGGCAACCGCACGGTGTCGCACCACGCCATCTTGGGGTTGGATGTGACCGGCACGGCGGTTAATCTCGATGCGCAGGACCCCGAACCTGGGTACGAGAGTTTCGGCGGCTTTGGCTTCTCCGCAGAGAGCAACTTCTTTGGCGCATGGGTCCCTGGGGCTTTGACACTCGAGTATCCTCCCGGCATTGGACGTGTCATTCCCGCAGGGGCCGATCTCCTGCTCCAAATGCACTACGGGCCCTCACCCATTGAGGAAACCGACCTCACAGAAGTGAATGTGTTTTTTGCAGAGGAACCCATTGAGCGCGAGGTGGAAACGGGCATCATGGGGCCTCAACATTTGGACCAGTTCTTTTTCCTCCCCGCCAACCAAGAGCGCACGTTTCACGGCACCATGGACGTGGCCGCCGACCTGAGTTTGCTCAGCGTGGCTCCACACTGCCACCTCATCGGCGTCTCTTGGGAGGTGTTTGCGACCTCGCCGAACAACCAAGACACCATCCCGCTGATCTCCATTCCATCATGGGATTTCAACTGGCAGGGCTTCTTCACGTTCCCCACGCTGACCAAGATCCCCGCGGGCTACACGCTTCATGGCATCGCGTCTTACGACAACACAAGTGCGAACCCATTCAACCCCAATGATCCACCCCAAAACGTCACGTTCGGCGAAGGCACCACCGACGAGATGTTCTTCGTCTTCTTCGACTATGTCCTTTACGAGGAAGGCGACGAGCTCATTGCCCTCGGCCCCTCCGACGACGTCCCCTGTGTGGGTGACCTCACGGGCGACGGCGTGGTGAGTGTGGAAGACATGCTGTACCTGTTGTCCGACTTTGGGTGCGTGACGGACTGCAATGCAGACGTCGACCTTGACGACGCCGTCACGATTGCGGACCTCTTGCAACTGCTGAGCGCGTTCGGCGAACCTTGTTGACCTTTGTCCCATGGAACCCGTCTGGCGCGTCTTGATTTTTTTGGCCCCACTCTGTCCGATTTGCCAAAACATGTCCTTCGACCTGCGTCAGCTGGAGAAGGACTTTGCCGGCGAACCCGTGGAATTTGTGGGCGTGTTCCCCAACGCTTCGACCACCGAGGCCCAAATCGCCGCCTTCCAGCAGACCTACGACCTCAACATGACCATGGGCAAGGATACCGCGCATTGGGCAGAGGCCTTGGGCGCCAGATGGACCCCAGAAGTCTTTGTCCTCGATGCGGCCGATTCGGTGGTGTATCGAGGCCGCATCAACGACCGCTACTTCGCCCCTGGAAAGCGAAAACCCAAGACCAAGCGGCGCGACCTCGATGCTGCGCTGCGCGATTGCCTGGCCGGGCGCGCCGTCTCAACCCCCGTGACGGACGCCGTGGGATGCCCCATCGAAGGGGTACGCCCGACAGCCCCTCAGGACTGACCGCCTTCTTTTTCTGCAAGGTTCATCAGCACCAGATAGCGCACGGAACTCCCAAAAAAGCCGAGACCACTCATGAAAATCACGAGGCCGAGCGTTCCCTCCAGGACCCAAAGCCACCATGCTTCTCCTGCAACGCGCTGGGCTGAGGTGTCCAACGTCACCGACAGGCCTGCCCCAATCAGCAAGCAGCCCAATCCTCCATGCCGCCACCACAAGGCGCGAAGGGTCTGATGCGAATGATCCGGCGTATCCATGTTGGAACAACCCTCGAAGACGCCATTTGTTGATGCCAAACGAACAAGGGCGCCCCGCAGGACGCCCTTGCCAAAGTTGTGTTTGACGAAGCTTTACTCCACTTCCACGTGGAAGCCGGTTTCCATGCTCACAGCCGCATTGCTTGCATCTGTCGCCTTCATTTCGAAGTGGTACTCACCTGCAGCAGCAGGCACGGTGACGGTCTCGCTGAACGCTTCAAATGCAGTGAGCTCCGCAGACCAGACGACGGTTTCGGTCGCCTCATCGATGAGCTCAAGCTCTGCCGAGGCAATGCCGTCTTCGTCGGTCACCGCACCTTCAACCACAACCTCTGTCCCTGCAGACCAAGTAGGCTCACCGTGCCAGTTGGCTGGGTCTTCTCCGCCCACAGAGGTCAATGAGAATTCAGGCATATGGCTATTCTCGATGTGTAAATCAGAAAGAAACGTTGCTGTATTGCCTTCATTGTCGACCAAATCAACAATGACATGCCAAACTCCGCGGGCGGTTAAAGGCACGTCCACGTGTAAATCAGCTTCGGCTTCAGTGCCGTCGAGTTCGATGGTGCGAAGCACACTCCAATCTGTACCACTGTGCAAAATCAAACCGTCGTTGTGCTCGTCGTCTTCATCTGAGACCTCGTGAGCATGCCCCTCAGCGGAATGAATGTCATATCGCACCTGACTTAGCCCTTCATTGTCGCAGAAAACATCTTCGATGTCCACATGGTCCCCAGCCACTCCTTCGATTTCATCGGCAGTGATGCTGTTCATGGCACCAAGACCTGTGCAAACGGTCGGTGCTTCTGTATCTGTTTGACATGAAGTGAAGAAAATGGCCAATCCGAGAAGGGCCACGTTTTGAATGTTGGTTTTGTGATTGATCATCATGAATTGATTAGAAATATTTTTTATCCCTGCTTCAACGTAGTTGTGAAGCGTAGTTGCACCCAACGCCCCTGAGACACGAGTCCCAAAGTGCGGTAGGCACTGGTGTGGTCAAGCCACGCGCGGTTGAACACATTGGAGACGTCGAGCGTCCATTGTCCCCTCGCGGTGGTTTGAGAAAGTGTGATGTCCGCCAAAAGCGCACCTGGGGTGGTGTCTTCGTTTCTGGCGGTGAGGACAGCGGGTGCCACGGCAAAGCCGCTCAGTTGCACGGCAAAGCCTTCACGCGCTCGCCTTTCCCAGCTGAGACGGGCCTGTGAAGGGGTTGTGAACGGCAAGCCAAGTCCTGTTTGGAGGTCCCACTGACCAAGGGTCGAACCGGTGAACGACAGGGTTTGTCGCTCCATGATGTGACGCACTTCAGCCTCCAGGCCTGTGCGAAATGCGTCGTTCGCCCGGAACTCGTAGATCTGCCCCGCATGCGAGATAGGTGCGAATTGTGCACTTGGGGTGATCGAAATGAATCCTTGGTGAAGGGCGGCAAACGCTTGCGCATTCCACCCCCAACCCATGGAACGAGACCCGTTGTCCAGAGACAATCGCCCTTCCAAGGCCCATTCGGTGCCGAGTTCCGGATTGCCTTGTTCAAAACGGAACGACCCGTGGTGAATGCCGTTGGCACCCCATTCGTGGCTGCTTGGAACGCGTCCATAGGCCACCAACGTGGCAAGGCCTTCCACCCTACTGTCTTTCCAAGAAAGGGGTCGTTGCCAAGACAGCATGCCGCCTGGCATCAAGGTGTCGAAGGCCAAGGCCCGAACGTCCGTTCCCACGACCACACCCTCCGAGTTGTAAAGGGGTTCGGAGTAGCTTCCTTGCTGGGCAACCACGACGTCCAACCGGCCCGAGAAAGTCGAATGCGCCGCATTGAACTCCCCCATGGTCGACAAACGCATGCGCTGATGGCTAGGCAGCAAGAACTCCCATCCCGTGGTGGTCACGTGCTGACCCTCAAACTGCATGCCGACCGAACCGTGCGCCGAATTGCGCCGCGCCTCCCCAAAGGCTGTCCACTCTTCCAAGGCCAGGCTTAAATCTGAGTCGGGCAAAGGGCCCCAACCGTGGGCGTGAGGCGGGGCATGTTCTCTCCTTTGGTTCCAGGAGCCTGACAAAATGTACCCCCAGCCCGCATCCACGCCTGTTTCCGAACCGGACCATTTCAGGACCGACTGGATGCGGGAAGCGTGCTGATTGGGAAGACGAATCTCCAACAACCCGTCATTGGGCGACAAGTCTCCTTGACGAGGCAACCCCACAATGCCAGGAAACAAGCCCTGATGGACATCTGAAAGTCTCATGGACCAAGCCACGGATCGGCCTGAACGTGTTTCGCGCTCGAGGCCAAGAACCGCATGGCCCGCACGTCCAGCGGTGTTGGTCAACGCGCCTGTCTCGAGTTGGTACACCCGTCCGAGGTATGCAAACCGACGCTGTGGAACTTGCGACGAACCGAAACCCGTGACGGACATGCCCGCGTGCCAATGGACCTTGGGCGTGGACGCAATGTGAAGGGCGTGAAGCCCGCCTTTGAGTTGTCCCACTTGCGCCAAGAGCCCCAATCGCGTTTGGGTTCTGGGGGCGTTGGCACGGCTGGGCGATTCAAATCGCAGCCCTCCCCCCACAGCTTCTGGCCCCATCCACACGTGCCCCCCTCCAGGAACCCACGCCGACACCACCTGAAGTTCCGGGGCGACAAGGACACCGTGGTCCGAGCCCCAGCGCCCTCCTTGCTGAGGAACGCCGTCTTCCAGCACAGCCACCCGTGAACCAAAGAGGCCCCGTACGACAGGCTGAATCATGCCTGCTCCCAGGTCGAGGCTTTGAAGGCCGGGCGTCCGGTCGAGGGCCTGCATCAGCATGGGCTGGTCGAGGACGGAAGCTTCCGATTCGCTGAAGCGATTCACCGCGACTTGGGCTTGGCCCAGCATCACCTGCAATTCCTCCATCCACACGTCCACGTGCGACGAAGGGCTCATCACCACTTGGGTGTCAAACCCCACGCAGGAGAGCGTGAGCGAATCGATGCCGTGGGGACACGACACACGAAACGCACCCAGGGCATCGGTGGACGTGGCGAGGCCACAAGGCCAGGCCATCACCAGCACTCCTGGCAACTTCGAACTTGAGGAGGCTTGCAACACATGACCTTCCACGGCCATCGACGTTTGGCACCTCCCCGTGAAAGAGGAAAGCGCCACCAAACACACTAGCAAGAATGCGCGTGGAACGTCAACCGTG
>NYSX01000039.1 GCA_002683345.1 Flavobacteriales bacterium | reverse complement strand
GTGGCAAAATGTCCAAGTCACGGGACAACACCCTGAACATCTTTGACGACCCCAAGGCGCTGAAAAAGCGCATCAACAAGGAAATCGTCACGGACGCCACGCCCCTGGAAGATCCCAAAGACCCCGAGGCCAACGTCACCCACAGCCTCTACCGCCTGGTGGCGAGCGAGGCGCAGGCCGACGAGATGGCGAAGCAACTGCAAGCCGGCGGGTACGGTTGGGGCCATGCGAAGAAGGCCCTTCTGGAGGCTCTTGTGGACGGCTTCGCCGACGAACGCGCACGCTTCCACGAGCTCATGGCCGACAAGGCCCAAATCGACGAGGCCCTCGCCAAAGGCGCCGAAAAAGCACGTGCAGTCGCGGCCGACGTGTTGGCCCGCGTTCGCGAGCGCGCCGGCTACTGAGCCAGCCCGTCCGTCAAGACTTTCCCTTACTCATTCCTCTTACTGATTCGGAGCCGGGCTGTCGAGCACTTCGGCGCCGTACTTCGTTTGGAACTTCCGGTAGAGCTGACGCTGGCGGTTGTCGAGGTCGATTTCGCGGCCCTCAATCCACGCATGTGTCAGGCTGTTGGTGCGCATGTCGAGTGCGTCGCCTTCCGACAAGAACAACGTGGCCGTCTTGCCGCGTTCCAACGTGCCAACTTGGTCGTCGATGCCGAGAATTCGGGCCGGGTTGCGGGTCAATGCTTGGATGGCTTGCTCCTCGGTGAGGCCGTACGCCCGGGCCGTGCCGGCGTAGAACGGCAGGTTCCGGGAGTTCATCTCGGTCATGCGCTTGTCGACCTGGAGGGCCACGGTGAGGCCTTCGTCCATCAACAGCTTGGGCAGCTTGAAGGGCAAATCGACGTCATCGTCCGCGAAACGGGGCAGACTATGCACGCTTTGGAGCATGACCGCCACGTCGTTCTCACGCAGGAGGTCTGCCACGAGGTAGGCGTCGTAGCCGCCGACAATGGCCATGCGCTCGATGCCGAGGTCGCGCTTGAAATGCACCGCCTCGGTGATTGCGCGGGCGTCGTTGGTATGCACGTACAGGCAAAGTGACCCGTCAAACAACCCGCGCATGCCTTCGTGGCGCACGTCGGTCACGGAGCCACGCGGTGCGGCAGCGTAGGCTTGCGCCTCGCCAAAGAACCGATCGATCTCGTGCTTTTGCTGGTCGTACGTCTTGCGGCGTTGGATGTCGATTTTACCGTCGCTGCGATGACGGTGGTGGGTCGAAGGCCAGTTGAGGTGGATGCCATCGACCATGGCGATGGCCGCGTCTTCCCAGTTCCACCCATCAAAGTGCACCACGCCACTCGAGCCTGAGACGACGCCCCCACGGGGTGTGATTTGGCCCATCAGCACGCCATTGGTGCGCACCGTAGGGGGAATTTCACTGTCGGTGTTGAAGGCAATGACCGACCGGACGTTGGGACGGAAGGTGCCCACTTCATATTGGTCCTGCGTCGCCCTGACGGCCCCGATTTCTTGAAGGCCCAAGGTGGTGTTGGTCACGATGAAGCCGGGGTAGAGGTGCTGTCCCGTGGCGTCGAGGATGTCGTCGTACTTCTGGCGGTTGACCTGAAAGCTCCGGCCCACGTAGTCGATTTCGCCGTTGCGGAAGCCCACGGCGCAGTCCTCGAGGACGTCGCCTGTGCCGAGGTGGGCAGTGGCTCCGAGGATGAGGATGGAGCGCGACTGGTCAGGGCCGGGGGTGGGCTGAGCCCACGCGGTCAAGGTCACAGCGCTGAACAACGCAGCCGTGAAGGCCGATTGGAGGAGGTGCTTAGCGGTTTTCATCGGTCAGGGTGTCGCAGTGGTAATGAGATTGAATGCGCTCTGAGGGGCGCTTCAGGGTACCGGTACCCAAGGATTGTCCGGCGTTGTACATCTTGGCGGTCAAGCGCGCACGCTCCGTGCGCATGGCCTCACGAAGGACGAGGTCCCGGTTGACGTCAAAGCAGCGGATGCCTTCCACGAAGGTTTGTTCCGCCTTGGCGTTGATGCTCAAAGGGTGGTCCGACCACACCACCACGTCGGCGTCTTTGCCGGGCTTCAGAGAGCCGGTCTTGTGGTCGATGTGCAAGAGCTTGGCTGGGTTGAGGGTCACAAACTTCAACGCTTCCTCTTCTGGCACGCGGCCGTACTTGTAGGCCTTGGCGGCTTCTTGATTCAGGCGGCGCGCCATCTCGGCGTCGTCGGAGTTGAAGGCCGTCACCACGCCTTGGTTGTGGAGCACCGCCCCGTTGTAAGGGATGGCGTCCTTCACCTCGTACTTGTACGCCCACCAGTCGCTGAAGCTCGAACCGCCCGCACCGTGCTCCGCCATCTTGTCGGCCACCTTGTAGCCTTCGAGGATGTGCGTGAAGGTGTTGAGGCGGAAGCCGAGTGAATCGGCCACGTGCATGAGCATGTTGATCTCGTCTTGGCGGTAGCTGTGGCACGTCACGAAGCGTTCCTCGTTGAGAATTTGCAGGAGCGTTTCCAATTCCAAATCCACGCGCGGCGCCACCGGACCACGTCCTTCGCGGATGTCCTTGCGCTTGGCGTTGCGAAGGGCGGCGCGGTGCTCGATTTGGGCTTGTCCATACTCACGGGCCCGAATGAAGTGATCGTAATAGACCTGCTCGACGCCCATGCGCGTCTGAGGGAAGCGCGAGCGGTAGCCGTCGCCCCAATTGCTCTGCTTCACGTTCTCTCCGAGCGCGAACTTGATGAACGGCACCGCTTCCTCGTACAGGAGGTCCTGGGGCTCGGCGCCCCAGCGGAATTTGATGATGGCGCTTTGGCCGCCGATGGGGTTGGCGGAGCCGTGGAGGATTTGGGCGCACGTCACGCCGCCGGAAAGCTGGCGGTACATGTTCACGTCTTCGCTGTTCACAGCGTGTCCAATCCAAACCTCGGCGCTGCTCGCCTGCGTGCCTTCGTTCACACCGCGGTCCACGGCGATGTGCGTGTGTTCGTCGATGACCCCAGGCGTGACGTGCTTGCCGCGACCGTCGATTTCTACGGGGGTCACGCCGGCAGGCAACAACTCAGCAGGATTGAGGTCCGTACCGACGGCCACCAAGGCCCCGTCGTGGAAGAGCACGTCCGCCCCTTCCAAGACGCCGTCGGCCTCGCATGTCCACACCGTGGCGTTGCGGATCCACACGGTCTCGGCCGACAATCGTTCTGGCGTGCCGTAGGCTGTGAAGGGGTAAACCACGCCCGAGAGATCAAGTTCCGTGACGTTCGCCACTTCCGTGGGCGCTCCGGCTTCGAGGTCTTCAGGCGCGTCCTGTGCCGGTTCTGTCGTCGCAACCGCTTCAGGGTCTTCGGAGCTTGGGTCTTCGGCCGCTTCGGCGTTGCGAATGGCGGACCAATCGGTCCATTGGCCGGTGGCGGTTTGGCCTGAGCCCTCCCAGATTCGGCTCTCCATCCACACGTTGCCCGTCAAACGAATCGGACCCTCTTCGGTGGCCAAACGAAGGACCACCGTGCGGTTGTCGAGGGTCAAGGGCACCTTCACCTCTGTGGAATCGTTCACGGTCCACGACGCCTTCCACTTGCCCGGTTCGCCTTGCACGGAAAGGACATAGACGCTGTCGTCCACGTTCACATTGTAGCTGCCCGTGAGGTCCAAGGGATGGCGGTCCCGCATGGGTGTGGGGTTGCCGCCGACGTAGTGTTCCACGAGGTGGGTGGATGAGGCAAACAAAAGGCCGTCGGTCACAAGCACGTTCGCCACGCTGCCCTGTCGCAGGCTGCCCAACTGGTCCGACATGCCCAGCCAAGAGGCCGGGTTGGAGGTCAAGGCGCGAAGGGCCACCTCCTCGGGGAGGCCTGCTTCCACCGCCTTGCGGACGCCGGACAAGAAGGCGCCGGGGTCCTTCAGTCCATGGGCCGTGAAGGCGACGGGAACGCCGGCGTCATGCAGACGGGCGGCGTTGGAGGGTGCGAGTTCCCAATGCTTCAATTCGTTGAGGCCGATCATGCGGGCCAAGTGTGGATCCGACACGTCGTAGCCCGAGGGGAAATCCACAGGCACCGCCATGCGGTGGCCGGTCTCGGCAATGGCCTCGGCGCGCTGGTAGCCGTCGCCGCTGCCCAGCATGATGGCGTTTTCCACCCCAAACTCCGAGAGCGTCACGTCTGCCCGCAACACGTCCTTCCAGCTGCCCGCAGAAAACACCCGAGGCAGGTCGTTCGAGAGAACAAACGCGTCCAGGGACAGGTTGGTCCCGCCGGCCATGCCGCGGGGTGCCGCTTCAGCATACCATGCGGCGTCGAGGTGGGTTTGGCGCAACAAGGCGGTCGCGCCCATCAAAGAGCTGGGGTAGTTCTGCGAAGACGACCCTTTCCGGAAGCTCATGTGGAACGAGGCATCCGGGGCGAGAAGGGCTTCTCGGGGATCCTCGAGGGGCAGGACCACCGCGCCAGTACCGCGGACCACCCCGTCTTGCACGTGGGTCAACACCGCGCCAAACCCGGCCTTGCGCAGCGCCTTGGCCGCCTCTGCTGAAGGGTCAAAAACCGCCGCGGCTGACGTTTCTGGCCGAACCGCTTCGTTCCATCCGTACGCGCCTTTCTTGTCGCTGAGGTCTTGGGGCGTGCGGGACCAGCCTGCGCTTTGGGCCTCGGGGGTGCCGAGGTCGCTGTGGATGTCCACAAACGAGGGGTACAGGTGGAGTCCTGTCATGTCGAGGCGCATCGCCGGGCCGTCAAACGAGGTCGTGGCGGCAGGGCCCGCCGCGACAATGCGGCCGCGGTGCAAGATGACTGTGCCGTCTTCCAGGGTGGTCTCTGCGTCGAGGTGCACCGTGGCGTGTTCCAGGACCGTGGCGACGAGCGCCTTGTCGTGGGTGCCGTTGACGGGAAAGGTGGGATCTGTGGTTTGGGCGTGGAGGCTGGTCACCGAGACCACGGTGGTCCATGCACCAACCACACTTGCAAGCAGCAGACTTGAAAAATGTCGCATCAGAGGAGGTTCAATTCAAAATCAGGCGCGCCTGGTGCCAAAAAAGGTCATGCCAGGCCCCGTGAAGGTACATCGGATGGTCTGGGCAACGCAGGGCCAGATGTACCTTTGTCCACGATGGCAACTTCACGCATTCCCACCAGCGTCTACGCTGAAATGACCCCCAATCCGGCGGTCATGAAATTCGTTGCAGACCGCAAGCTCGTTCCAGGCCAAGAACAACTCGAATTCCGTTCGAAGGCTGAAGCCATGCTCTGCAGCCCCCTGGCCACCGAGCTCTTCAATTTTCCGTTCGTGACCAACGTGTTCATCAGTGGGTCGATGGTCAGTGTGACCAAGGACGACAGCTTGGGCTGGGAGATGATTGTGCAGCAGCTTCGGGAATACGTGCGCGAATGGCTCATGGACCATGAGCACGCCGTGG
Source organism: Flavobacteriales bacterium (assembly GCA_002683345.1). Lineage (GTDB taxonomy): Bacteria > Bacteroidota > Bacteroidia > Flavobacteriales_D > Sanyastnellaceae > UBA11663. The sequence continues at coordinate 4,987 of NYSX01000039.1, read as the reverse complement.
AAGCGGACAAACTGGCGGAGGCCATGCCCCAGTTGGGAACGCCTTCTGCCGACACGCCGCCTCAAGCCCCTGCCGGCTTGGACCCAGACGCGGTGAAGTTCATCGCCGAGGAAGACATCGTGCCCTCGGAACACGACGACACCATCAAGCAACTTCTGGAAGAATTCGTGCGACCTGCGGTCGAGCAGGACGGTGGCGCCATCGATTTCAAGGCGTTCAAAGAAGGAACCGTCTACGTGCACCTTCGCGGGGCGTGCTCCGGTTGCCCATCCAGCACCCAAACCCTGAAAGGCGGCATCGAGCAGTTGCTCAAGTCCAAGATCGACGCCGTCGACGAAGTCGTCGCCCTCGGCGTGTGATCAGCTTTCCGCGCGCTTGAGCGCGTCGATTTCTCCCCGCAGCGTGTCCAGCGCGCTCCGCAAGCTTGCGGCCGACGCAGGCTGACCATCCAAGGCCGACGGCAGCTCAAAGCTGAGGTACGCGGCAGCCCGCCATACTTCGATGACGTCGTCCCCGGCGACGGCGTACGGGGCGAACGCGGGGTTGTCGCTGTGCAAGACCAAGCGGCTGCCTCCGGGCAAATCGTTCTCGATGCGTTTGAAGACGACCCCGTCGTTTCGCGTCACCACAATGTGCGGCCGCAACCCCCCTACGCTCATCCAATCGTCCACATATTGACACAGGATGTAGCTCCCTGACGGGATGGGCAGCATGCTGTCGCCTTCGATTTGGAACATGCGGTAGGTGCGGTCGGGCGCCAGCTCCTTGAGGGGCAAGCCAAACGTTGGCAACTGCGCCACCCATTCCGGATCGCCATACCCATGGGCATAGCCCGCGGCCGCCTTGACCGGCACCACGACCACGCGCTCGTTGTCGTGCTCTGTGTCGACCGACACGGTCAAGATGCGCAAACCGTCTCCTTTCACGCGTTCCGAATTCACCTCGGCTTCTGAACCGCGCACGAGCGCGTCGACGGTGATGTCAAAACATGCAGCCATGTCGATGAGCACGGAGAGTTTGGGCTCCGATCGCCCCTCTTCATAGGCCCCAAGGGTGGGCCTGGTCAAACCAAGTCGTTCTGCCAGAGCCTGTTGTGTCCAGCCACGCGCTTTCCTCAGCGCTTTGAGGTTTTCAGCCAATTTGCTTTGCATGGCGCCCAAGATATGAGCATTGCTCGAATGTTGAGCAAAGTGTCGTTTCCTCGAAAAAATCCACCCCTTCGTCGACTTATATAATATTTATATCGTATATTTATGTTCGATAACAACGAATAACCACCATGATGCGCTGGAATCTCCTCACCCTTGGCTTGCTGCTCACGTCCATGAGTTATGGCCAAAATGTCTGCGGCCCCAAGGCTTTGCAGGCCCATGATGCTACACCGCAGAATCATCCTTCTCACTTCGAGCTGAGCGATTTTGGGTTGCAAGGCACGGGCGAAGCCAGTCACACTTCTGTCGGCACCCCACATTGGTATTCTGCTGCACCTGGACCACGCAGTGCCATCCTCAATTTGGAGTTTGGGCCTTTGTTTCCAGAAGAGGCAAAGCCCGCCGTGGAGCGCGCGGTAGACATTTGGAGTCAGTCGATTGAAACGGTGATTCCGGTCAACGTTCTTGCGATTTGGGATTCATTGTCTCCCAGCATTTTGGGCCAAGGCGGACCTTATGAGGTGGTGCATGACTTTGATGGGGCTCAAGAAGCCAACCGGCAATATCCCATTGCATTGGCCAACCAATTGGCAGGGGAAGATTTGAATCCCGCGGCACCAGACATGGTTATCAAAATTGCAAAAGATCCTTCGTGGTATGTGGGTTTGGACGGGCAAGTGCCCGACACTTTGTATGACATGGTGACGGTGGCCCTTCACGAAATGGGTCACGGACTCGGCTTCATCGGAAGCGCCAACCACAATGGAAATTCTGGATTCCTGGGGTTCCAAGGCATTCCCTTCATCTTCGACCAATTCGTGGAAGAATCAGACCAAACTTCTGTGCTCGATTACATCAGTGGCACGGTCACTTTGGGCAACGTACTGGAAAGTGACGCCCTTTATTGGGGCGGAGAGAATGGTGAAGAAGCCCTTGATTTTGGACGACCTCGTTTGTACGCACCCACGAATTGGGCGCCTGGGGCAAGTTTTTCGCACTTGCGTGAAAACTCCTACCCCAATGGAGATGCCAACTCGTTGATGACTCCCTTTTTGAACACGGCGGAGAGCATTCACACACCTGGTCCTGTCGCCCTCGGCATGATGCAGGACATGGGGTGGAACTTGCCTCCCGTGTTGTGCAGTTTGCTCGATGTGGTGACGTCGACCCAAACCGCGTGCAACCCACTCACCAACACGTACACTCAGGTGCTGCAGGTGACGTATGAAAACGCTCCTGAAACGGGCAACCTCGTGGTGAACGGTGTGAGCTTCCCCATCACGGGCAGCCCGCAAACGGTGTCGTTGACGAATTTGACCTCGGATGGAGCGCCCGTGGATGTGAACGTGTCGTTCTCTGAAAACCTGGATTGTTCCTTGACCGCGCCCGCGTTGTTCACCGCGCCTGAGTCGTGCTGTGTGTTGTTGCGCCTCGCGGAAGTCAATCCTGAGGCCAAAACCGTGACCGTCCGCAACGTCGCAGACTGCGAAGGCGGATTGTCCGGACAGGTGATCAAGTCCGGAGGCGCACAGGCCTTCCTCACCGATTTGTTGCCTCCCGGGGTGACGTTGGCCGCAGATGCGACATTGACCATCAGCTGGCCCGACTGGCCCGACAACGCGGCGGGCGGGGATTTGACCTTGCACGACCAAGTGGGCGCCTACGACGACTACGTGCAGTGGGGCACCCCAGGCAACGTGGGTCAGGTGCTTGCCAACATTTACAACCTCTGGACGCCCAACACCTACTTGGTGGGACTGCCTCCGTACACGTACGAAGGTGACCCCTACGCGAACCCTGCCGAGCAAGGCGTGGAGTACTGGAGCGCAGTGCCGTTCCCGTGTGCCATTTTGGACATGACGGTGGGCGCCACTTCCGAATGCAATCCCCTGGGCAACGTCTTTACCCAAGAACTTGAGTTTGCGTTCCAGAGTCCCCCGCCTGCGGGTGACGTGATTTTGGTGCAGGACTCCATGGTGGTCTACGATGGCGCCAACCCTTGGAGCGTCGTGATGACGCTGCCCGCCACGGGCGAAGCCGTAGACATCACGGCCACCGTGATGGGAGACCCTGCATGCACCGCAACATACGTGGCTGAAGTCATGGCACCTGAAGGATGTGGATGCCCAACTGACTTGAACAACGGCGGGTTTGTGGATGTGACCGACTTGCTCCTGTTCCTCACGGACTACGGGTGCATGTCCGGTTGCACCGCCGACTTCAACGGCGACGACATCGTGAACGTGAACGACCTCCTGATCTTCTTGACGTCGTACGGCGATTCCTGCAACTGACGGACGTTCCCGGCCGAGCCAGACCAAAAAAAAGCGCCCTTGCTCGTTTCTTTGGTTTTGCTCATTATTTTAGCAGACCCGTTCCGCTTCTGGACGGGTCTGTTTCATGAACGACGTTTCCAACACCCTCCCCGTGCCAGCGCCGGCGCCCCAAGATTCGGGGCGGCAGCGGTCGATCCTGCACCTGGACCTCGACACCTTCTTCGTGTCGGTGGAGCGGCGCATGGACTCGCGCCTCGAAGGCCGGCCCATCTTGATTGGGGGGACGGGCGATCGAGGCGTGGTGGCGTCCTGCAGCTATGAGGCGCGGGGGTTTGGGGTGCACTCCGGGATGTCCATGAAGATGGCCCGGGCCATGTGCCCAGAAGCGGTCGTGATTCGGGGCAACTCGATGGCCTATTCCAAACAGTCGGAGATCGTGACGGACATAGTGCGGGAAGCCGTGCCGGTCTGTGAAAAGAGTTCCATCGACGAATTCTACGCGGACCTCAGCGGGATGGACCGGTTCTTTGGGTGCTGGCAATTCTCCCGCGAACTCCGGGAGCGCGTGATCCGCGAGTCCGGCTTGCCCATTTCCGTGGGACTCAGCACCAGCAAGACCGTGGCGAAAGTGGCGACGGGCGAGGCCAAGCCCAACAACGCCCGGCACGTGAGCCGGGGGACGGAGCGGCATTTTTTGGCCCCCCTCTCGGTCCGAAAAATCCCCATGGTCGGCGCGGAGACCTACCGCACCTTGCGCAACCTCGGCATCTCCACGATTCGCACGATGCAAGACATGCCCGTCGAGCTCATCCAGCAGGTGCTGGGGAAAAACGGCGTGGCGATTTGGAAGAAGGCCCATGGTCTGGACGATGCGCCGGTCGTCGCCTACAACGAGCGCAAATCGATCTCGACCGAACGCACCTTCGCCAAGGACACCACCGACGGCGACAAGCTGCACGCGATCATGCTCGCCATGGCGGAAAACCTGGCCTTCCAACTGCGTCGCGGCGACAAGCTCACGGCCTGCGTAACCGTCAAGGTGCGCTACGCCGACTTCTCGACCAAGAGCATGCAGCGACGCATCCCCTACACCGCCGCGGACCACCAACTCGTGCCCATTGCCAAAGACCTGCTCGAACAACTGCTCGACAAGCGCGTGCGCGTGCGGCTCATCGGCGTGCGCTACAGCCATTTGGTGGGCGGCGGATGCCAAATCAACCTGTTCGACGACACCGAAGAGCGCGTCAAGCTCTACCAAGCGCTGGACCGCATCCGCGTACAGTATGGCGACCGAAGTGTGGTGCGCGCCGCCGGACTCGAAGCCCGAACCATCGGCCGCACCAACCCCTTCAACGGCGGCCCGCCCCCGCTCCTCGCCCACAGGCACCAGTGACCGATCCCCGGCCCTTTGCCCCCAACCCGCGCGATTCCCAACGCGGTCCTCTTCCCCTCGTTCGTATTACCTTCCTCCAACCCCCTGACCCATGTGCGGCCGTTACGTCACCGTCTCCTCCATCCAAGCCGTTGAACAGCGCTTCAACGTGAAGGCGCCCACGCCCT
>NYSX01000038.1 GCA_002683345.1 Flavobacteriales bacterium | reverse complement strand
TTGGCCCAAAAAGGGAAAAAGAAAAAGAAGGGAAAGAAAGGCGACACCGAGCAGGTGGACGGCAAGCGGAAAGGTGGAAGGGACGGATTGAAATCTGTGGCCGACTTCACCAAAGAATTCAAGCTTGACGAAGGCCTGTTCAACCTCTACCAGGACACGGCCAAAGGCAGCATGTACATCCACATCCCTGCCGAGGCCATGGACGACGAGTTCATCTACTTCTCACAGGTGGAGGACGGCGTGGTGTCGAGCGGGTTTTTCCGCGGAAGCTACCGCGGCAGCAAGGTCATCACGTTCCACCGTCACTTTGGGCAATTGGAGGTGCATGCTGAAAACACCAACTTCCACGTGGATCCGGCGAACGCCTTGAGCAAGGCGGCCGACGCGAACCTCAACACGCCCATTCTCGCGAGCTTGAAGGTGGAAGCCGAGGACAGCACCGGCGTGATTGTCTCTGCAGATGCGATGTTCTTGAAAGAGGAGCTTCAAATGGTCAAGCCCCCCTCCCGCCCTGGACGCAAGTCCGCTTTGGGAAAGCTCAGCAAAACCAAGAGCAAGGTGGTGGACGTCGCCAACTACCCCAAGAACACGGAACTGTCGGTCGACTACGTCTACGACAACGGCAACCCGACGGTGGGCGGACCTCAATTTGAGGACGGCCGCTACGTGACGGTGGGCTACCGCCACGCCCTGTTGCCCATGCCTGAGAAGGGCTTCACGCCCCGCGCAGACGATCCACGCATTGGCTTCTTCACCACGGAAGTGGACGACTTGACGGGCGTCAGTGCCACGCCGTGGAAGGACATGATTCACCGGTGGCGCCTCGAAAAGAAGGACCCGTCGGCGGCGATGTCGGAACCCGTGGAGCCCATCACGTGGTGGATTGAAAACACGACCCCCGAAGAGTTCCGTCCCATCATCAAGGCGGGCGTCGAGAAGTGGAACCAGGCCTTTGAGCCCCTCGGATTCAAAAATGCCGTGGTGGTGAAGATCCAGCCCGACGATGCGGATTGGGATGCGGGAGATGTGCGCTACAACGTATTGCGTTGGACCGCATCCCCCACACCTCCCTTCTCGGGGTATGGACCGAGCTTCGTGAACCCCCGCACCGGCGAAATCCTCGGTGCAGACATCATGCTCGAGTACGGCGGGATGGTTGGCCGCCTCTGGCGTGCCGAGGTCTTCTCCAAGGCCGGCATGATTGAAGAGGCCATGGACGAGGAGTACGCTGCCCTTGACGAAGAAATGGAAGGACGCTCCTCACGCGAGTTGCTCTCAGAGCAGATGAGTCGTTGCCACGCCGGCACAGTCATGGGGCGCAACAGCCTCCTTGCGACTGCCGCAATGCGCGCCTACAACTTCACCGACGAAGAACACGCGGAGTTTGTGCGCCAAACCTTGCATCGCCTCGTTTTGCACGAAGTGGGACACACCCTTGGCATGAGCCACAACATGCACGCCAGCACCATGCTCAGCCCGGACGAGCTCAAGGACGCCGCCAAGGTGGCCGAGAACGGCATGTGCAACTCCGTGATGGAGTACCCCTCCATCAACTTTGCCCGCAACAAAGCCGAACAAACGCGCTTTTACGACGACAGCCCAGGCCCCTACGACAAGTGGGTCATCGAGTACGGTTACAGCGTGGGGCTCGAGGACGCCGACGCAGAAGCCTCGCGGTTGAGTGCCATTTTGGAGCGCTCAACGGACCCGTTGTTGCAATTTGGCAACGACGCGGATGACATGCGCAGCACAGGACGGGGCATCAACCCTGACGTGAACATCTACGACTTGAGCAGCGACCCTGTGGCCTATGCTTCAGAGCGTTGTGAGCTCGTGAACGACCTGCTCCCCTCCATCGTGGAGAGCTTCGCACCCGGCGTGGACAGCCACCAAGAGGTGTTGCGTGCGTACTACGCGTTGACCGGGGAATATGCCACGCAACTACGCATCATGACCCGCCAAATCGGCGGCGTTCGCTACAACCGCGCGACCCCGTCACAACTGGACGGTGCTGCGCCCTACACCCCTGTTTCAGAAGCAGACCAAAAGGCCTCGATGAAGGCTTTGTCCAAGTATGCCTTCGCCCCCGACGCCTTTGAGGCGCAGGCCGATGTGTTGGCGTATCTCCAAGCGCAGCGTCGCGGGTTTGGCTTCTTCGGAGGCGGCGAGGATCCCAAGGTCCACGCCCGTGTGGCCGGTGCCCAGCGCGGCGCCCTCGCCCACCTCGTCAATCCCAACGTCTTGATGCGCGTGCTGGACAGCGGTTTGTATGGAAACACATACGACCTCGCAGAATACATGGACGACCTCACAGACGCCATCTTCAAGGCCGACCTCCGCAAATCCGTCAATACCTACCGACAAGGATTGCAACTGATGTACGTGAAGGCATTGGTCAAGTCGCTCGACGACAAGAGCCGCCTCAACGGCGTGGCCCAAAGCGTGGTCCTCGCCCAGCTTCGTCGCATCGATCGCCAGCAGCGTGACGCCTCTTCTCCCGACGGTTTGACGCGCGCGCACCGCGCCCACGTTCGTCACTTGATTGACGTTGCGCTCGACCGATGAAACGAGGTTCTTCCACAGAATGTGCATAAGACGCGAAAGCGGGGCCCCGGCCCCGCTTTTTTTTGCCCTTTCCTCGCGCTAGCTTGAACCGCATGGAGTCATCCCACAGGAAGTTCACGGTCATGGGCGGCAAACTCAAGCACGACGTGTGCGAGTACATCACCGCGATGACAAGTGAATCGAAGGTGGAGGTCCACGTCGGCTGCGATTCCCAAAACCACAAGCGCCACACCGTGTACGTCACCACTGTGGTGTTCCGCTTTCCCAACAACGGCGCACACGTCATTTACCGACGCGAGCGCGTGCCCAAGATCCTCGACATGTGGACCAAGCTTTGGGGGGAGACGGAACGGTCGGTGGAATTGGCCAACCTCATCCTGGAAGAGTGCAACCTTCGGGTGAACCAAATCGACCTCGACTTCAACAGCGACAGCCAATACGCCAGCCACAAGTTGGTGAGTGCGAGTTCAGGGTACATCACCTCACTCGGGTTCAACTCCAAGGTCAAGCCCGACTTGCTGATGGCGGCGTGGGCAGCCAACGTCCTCTGTCAGTGACCTGGGATCAGCCCAAGTCTTTGCCGCCATACTTTTTCAGAAGCACCTCCGAACGGTGATCGAAGATGGCCTTGACACGGCCATGCACCATCCAACCGGTCAGCAACGCTCCGAGCTTCCCCCCTTTCAGTTTGTAGTGAAGGATGTCGTCCATTTGGACCCCACCTTCCACCTCCTTGAAATGGTGCTGGTGGTGCCACAAGGCGTAGGGCCCAAACCGCTGCTCGTCCACGAAGTACTTCCGGTCTTCGCAATGCGTGATTTCCGTCACCCAGGTCATGGGGATGTTGAACAAGGGGCGTACGCGGTAGCGGATGATTTGTCCTGCGTAGGTGCGCTTCTCGTTTTTCGTCAAAATTTCAAACCCCATGTCTGGCGGCGTGATGTCATCCAAATTGTCAGGGACACTGAAAAAAGCCCACGCTTCATCGAGCGAAATGGGCAAGACCAAAGACGTTCTCAGTTCGTGCATGTCGAGGTAACCCCCCTCCGCGAAAAAGGTTCACCGAAGCGGTCGCGCACAAAAAATGGAGCACCCGCCGTTGCCGGTGCTCCACTACGATTCACAACGAGGTCCTCCATTGTTCATGTAGACCTTCGATACCTAATTTACATAATTCAAAGAAAAAATCCAACGATTCATCGACTTTCTCACCGCCACATCGGAATCGAACGGAGCACGTCGAGCAATTCATCCGGCGCAAAAGGCTTGGCCAAAAAGCCGTTGGTTCCCGCCGCTTGGGCGACGCCTCGGGTTTCGACGTCTGCAAAGGCCGTGACCATGAACACCTGCTGTGGGTCCCTCCCGATGTCGCGTTCCCCAGCACGGATCCGGCGAAGCGTCTCAAGACCGTCCATGTTGGGCATTTGCACGTCCAACAAAATGACGTCGTAACGCCCCTCCTCCAACAAATCGAGCACATGTTGGCCGTCAGGCGCCACATCCACATGCACCTTCCACTTGTCCAAGAGCGCCTTCGCGTACAACACGTTGATGTCGTTGTCCTCTGCGAGGAGCACGCGCATTCCCTCTCCATCCCAATCTGGAACTTGACTGACGTGGTCGCCCTCTATGCCCCGCGGTTGTGTGGATTTGTCCCAGGTCTTCGAGGGAATGGACAGTTGGAAACAAGCCCCCACCGATTGGGGAACCAACGTCAACTCACCCTTCATCACGCGGGCAAGCTCGCGTGAGATGGACAATCCTAGCCCCGTGCTTCCCTCCTCGACACGGTGAATGTCTTTTGGGCTGTCCGCGTTCAACATCCCAAAAGGCTCAAAAATCCTCGCGTGGTGTTCCTCGGGGATCCCTTTGCCTTCGTCGGACACTTCGGCCACAATCCAGTCCGCCTTCGATTCGTGATTGCAGATGCGCAAAGAGACCGTTCCCTCCTCCGTGTATTTGATGGCATTGCCGAGAAGGTTGGTCAAAATTTGAAGCCACTTGTCGACGTCCAGCACGCGTTGGGTGTCATCCAATTCACAACTGCATTCCAAGTGAATGCCCTTTTCGTCGGCGAGCAGGTGATGCATTTTGGCCACCCCTGAAGTGACATCCATAACATCCACCTCGCGCAGTTGAAGCGACGGCTTCCCGATTTCCAACCTCGACAAATCCAGCACATCGTCCACCACTTTTCGCAACATGGCGGTGGCACGCATCGCTCCTTGCCAAATGGCTTCGTATTCCTCTGAACGTGGCACGTTGTTCATCAAACTGAACATGCCGTTGATGGCATTGATGGGCGTGCGGATTTCGTGGCTCATTTTCATGAGCAAGCCACGTTCTCTGTTTCGCGCATACGCCTCTCCGGCCAGTGCCCTGTTGGTTTCCAACTCGAGCAACTTGCGCTGCGTGATGTCATAGTGAATGCCCACCGAGCCCATCAACGTGCCGTCCACCCGGCGAATGGGGGCACCTGTGATCAGGAACCACATGCGATGCCCGTCGCGATGCAGGATGGGCATCTCGTAAGACGAAGCTTTTCCCGCCTTGCGCTCCGACACCACTTGCGCCATTCGCGCGGTGCCTTCTTCGTCGAGCATCGCTTCCCCCTTGGTGCCCACCAACTCCTCCTCCGTGAAGCCCGTCATGGCCAAGAATCGAGGGTGCACGTGCACGACCTCGCCTTCCAAATCGACCTCCATGTACCCCAAATCCAATTCTTCGAGGATGGTCCGATGCTTGAATTCGCTCGCACGAATCGCTCGCACCTGGGCGACCAAATCCAGGTTCTCGGACAAGTTTTCCTCAAGCATGGTCAAAAGGCGTGAAGAATCCGACACGGAAATGTGAGGCTCGCGCATGTTCCCAAAATACCTTGTTCTCGCAAAAATGTTTGGCGTTTCGTCTCCTTTTTTCATGGTCATGCCCAAATCGTTCCGTCTTGCCCACGCTTGTCTGGGCTTATGTTTCCTGGGCGGGATGACATGGGCAGGAACAGCCCATGCGCAACCCCGTGCCGCGTGTGAGATCCGGCCCGTTCCCTTCAGGGAAGACATTCGACCGCCCGACGCTTGGGAACTGGCATGGGAAGCCGCTTGGCCCGAGGCCTCTGAGGCCCTGCAAACATGGCGTGCAGGCCAATTTGACCAGGTGATTTCTGCGTGGCGCGGCTGGGCGCCACACGCCGCACCCCTGCAAGCCATGGCCGAGCGATTCAGCCTACCGCCCAGCGCCGCCTACCTCGCGTGGTGGGCCACATGCGACGATGTGACGCGTTGCACGCGCGCGACCTGGGACGAAGATGCTGTGGAAGCCGTGCTTCAATCGTGGAAGGCCGACGCCACTCCCCTGTCTGCCATGCGGCAAGCGCACGCTGCCCGCCCCAGAACGGTCCCTTTGGACGAGTGGGCCAAAGCCATGCGCACGGGCATGCGCCTGATGGAAAACCTCGAGCTCCCGCGCATTCATGTGGTGCAGCCTGGTGAAACAGTCTACAGCATCTCGCGGGCGTTAGGACTGCCACCGAAGTGCTTGGCCCAATGGAATGGCGTTTGGGACGACCTCCAACCCGGCATGGCCTTGATCATCCCTGACCTCCTCTGAACCATGAACCAGCCCCGTCCCTGGTTTCAATGGCTCCTCCTGTGGGGATTGTTGCTCGGCACGTGGTGGGGGGCGGAACGCTGGGGACCTGCTGCGCCTTGGCTTGACGTCACCACCACCCTGCGCCCCCTTCAGCCCCGCCTTCCGAGGGCCATCGCGACCGAAGACCGCGCATCCGCGCCCTTTGGTGGTGCATCCCAACAAGCGTGGGACTTCCTCGACACGCTTGAATTGGACTTCCCCGCGTCGTGGCAATTGAAGGGCAGCGCCCGGGCGTGGTACCCGTTGCGACGGTTTTTCCTGCAGCTTCCCGAAGCGGACCAACGGTGCGTGGAAGTCTACCATTGGGGCGACAGCCAAATCGAGGGCGACCGCATCTCGAAAGTGCTCCGAAAGCGCTGGCAATCGAAGTGGGGAGGTCGCGGTCCCGGATGGG
>NYSX01000037.1 GCA_002683345.1 Flavobacteriales bacterium | reverse complement strand
CCCTACTGTTACAATCCGATCACCCACGAAGTGTCGTACGTCGGTGAACTAGACTGCAGTGACATCTGGGTGGGCAGCTCGATGTTGAGTACCCCCGCCATGAACCCCTATTGGAACAGCTCATGCGAGATACTGGGCTGCACATATGAACACGCATGCAACTACGCGGCCGCAGCAAACACAGACAACGGAAGCTGCGAATGGGACTCTTGTGAATTGCAAGGATGCACCTATGAGGACGCGACAAACTACAATCCAAATGCGACCTCAGATGACGGCACCTGCATCTACGACGCAGAGGCTTGTCCAGCAGACTTTGATGGGGATGGAGCTGTGGCCACGAACGATCTGTTGATTTTCCTCTCTTCGTTTGGCGAAGCTTGCTTTTGACGGCATGGAGTACCCTCGCTTCGGTTGAACGCAACTGCAGCGTCTTCATTGTCGAAAGCCTCAGGCAAACGAAACAACTCAGTTGGGTGGGTCTATGAGACTCACCCAACTGTCATTTTGAAAAAAAATTGAAGGAATGTATAGAATATGGGTTGGTATTTGGGCTTGTGCGTCATTCGTGAGCAGCGCGCAAACGGAGAATGAACTGTTGAATCGGGATTTCTGGAAGACGGGTCCCACACTGGATCATGTGAGAGAAATGGTGGAAGCGGGCAATGACCCGACAGCACTGAATCAATTTGATTTCGACCCGCTGAGTTGGGCCTTGATTGAGAATGCGGAGGCGAACGTACTTGAGTTTCTTCTTGAATTCGATGGAAATGAGGTGAACAAGCTGACCCATGATGAACGTACCTATGTGTTTTGGGCGGCTTACAGGGACAATCTTGATTTCATGATGGAGCTCGCCCGTCGAGGTGCCCGTTTTGACCTGATTGATGAGCACGGTTATTCCTTACTCAACTTTGCCGCGGTCACGGGTCAGACCAATGTGGCCTTGTACGACTACATCCTCTCACAAGGAGGAGACCCCTCTGTTGAGCGCAATCACGACGGCGCACACGCCTTGCATTTGGTGGCACCTTTCCTCACCGATGAAGAGATGATTGCTTACTTCGAGCCCCACGGACTTTCGTTGACAGATGCAGATGACAAAGGCAGCAATGGATGGCTGTACGCTTGCAAGGGTGGACGAATAGAAATGTTGAAATCGTTGTTGGAGAAAGGCATGGATGCCAATTACGTCAACACTGTCGGGGAAAATGCTGCCCATTTTGCGGTTCGGGGTACACGGGGAATGCGCAATGGAATGAATGTGTTCAAATTCCTTGAGCAGCAGGGGGTAGACCTTCACGCCGCAAATCTTGATGGCGTAACTCCAGTCATGCAGATGGTGCACGGGCGATTTGACGCAGATGCCATGTCATATTTGCTTGAAACAGCACCTGATCTCCATCTCCTCGATGCCGAGCGACAATCCGTTATGCACCATGCCCTGGCCCACATGAACGTCAAAGCCTGCGAGATTTTGCATGAGCATGGATGGGCCATGAGGGATGCCGGTTATCGTGGAAGCACCCTTCTTCAAGCCCTCGCTTCAGGCTATGATCGGGATGATCACGAGAGCTTTGAAATTTTAGCGTCCTTGTTAAAAGCTCACAAAGTCCCTCTTTCGCAAGTTTTGACTGGTGGGGAGCACTGGCTGCATGTGGGGGCCCGGTCTCAATCCCTCGATTTGTTGAAGTTTGGCTTGGTACTTGGTTTGGATGTAAATCAACCTGATGAATCTGGAATGACGCCTTTGCATGAAGCTTGTTTGACGGCAACGGACGGCGACCTTATCCAGTGGCTTGTGGCCGTGGGTGCAGACATTCACGCCACGACTCATTTCGGGGAAACTCCAGCAGATTTGGCAAGTGAAAACGAAGCGTTTGCAAACGGAATTCCTGAATCTTTGATGAAGTGATGAAACTCGGAGGGCTTGTTCTATGGATGGCGACCATGTGTCTGCCAATCGGTATCGTGTCAAACGAATTGTCTTTTCGTTGCATGATTCAATTGGTGAACTACGATGGAGAAGGTGCGTATGTGGTGGTGGGATTGGTGGACGAGGCAGGACAGTATCTCGATACCTTGTATGTGTTGGGAGATGACGACGAGTGGTACTATGAATTGGAGGAATGGTGGCGATTTTTTGGGCGCTCCAAAGACTCGATTGACGGCATCACAGGCCCTACTCTGGGAGGAGGGGAGAGAACGATTGTTCAGCTCAATATTCAGGAGGATTGGCTCGACCGAGGTTACGGTCTGCGTTTTGAAAGTGGTGTTGAAAATGAAGGGTATTACCCGCAAGAAGTGGTGATTCCCCTCACCTCCGACTTGCAACCCGGAAAAATCCCAGGCACGGGTTTCATTCGGTACATCAGATTGGCGAAAAACTGACGCCGTGTCCCGTTGGGCTTACCGGCTTCACCTGATCCTTGCGAGTGCGGTAAGTGCCGTGCTGTTGCCCGTATTGTTGTCGGGCGTTTTTTTGGCGTGGGAGTCGGGACAATGTCACGTCCGGCAGGCCATAGAGCGTCCAGGAACAGAAATGCTGAGCTTGGGGGTCTTTCTGGGCAAGTTGAATCAAGAGTTTGAGTCTGTGGAAGAAATGGAGGTCTCTCCTTGCGGGGAGATTGTGTTGACGGGGACACCTCTTCATCGTCACTTTGGTGTTTGGCAGGTTGATGCCAAGACAGGAAGAGTCCTGGGGCAAACCGAGCGTCGTTCGTCACTTTCTCGGTTCATGTTGACGCTTCATCGCTCGTTGTTTTTGGATCGGGCAGGTAGAATTCTTGCGGGGATTTGTGCGGTGCTTGCGTTTTGTCTGCTGCTGGCAGGAGGGGCGTTGTGGGTGACATTGCACGGGCAGAGGCCCAAAGTTATTGGAGACATTCATTCGGACTTAGGGCTCTTTGGCCTTCTGCCCCTGTTGCTGTTGACTGGAACGGGGGTGCTGCTCAGTGCGGCGCGCTTTGATGTTTGGGACTTGCCATCTCAGGAATTGACCTTGTTGGAAGGAGGCTTTTCCGAAGCGGTGATTCCACCCCATGCTTGGGATGTCTTTCGAGGCATCAACTTGGACGAGGTGGACGTATTGCGTTACCCGTTTTTGGTGGATGAAGAGGAAGTGTTTGAGCTGTCCTTGAGAAACGGAGACCGATTCGATTTGAGAGCTACAGATGGTCAAATTGTGGCCAAAAGCATTCCCACGTGGGAATGGACGGCAATGGCATGGACCCATCGGGTGCACACGGCCTACGAGGATGGTTGGTTGGCATGGCTGTGGGTGGTCGCTTCTGGTATGATGTTGTGGCTGACCTTCACAGGTTGGCAAAAATGGTGGCGACGACTGTCATGGAGTCGTCGACTGGTTGGGCTTGCGCATGACAATCATGCCGACATCCACATCGTTGTGTCTTCTGAGTCTGGTACCACGGCACGTCGCGCTGCGCAATTGGCAGAACGATGGAAAGAAAAAGGGGTAATGTCTTGTGTTGTTGATTTGGCGAAATTCACTCCGGATCCCAACGTCGATCGATGCCTTTTTTTGCTGGCCACGTACGGCCAAGGGGACGCGCCAAGTCACCATCTCGCGTGGCAGAAGTGGGTGCAGGATTATGAAGGGAAGTTGACTGCGCACCTCGCCGTAGTCGCATTTGGGGATCAATCCTACCTCCAATTTGCCGCTTTCGGGAAAGATTTTTTTCTGGCATTGAGAGGGCTACGTTCCCCGGCAAGCGTGAAGCTCGCGGGCTTCGTAAATCGGCAGAAAGATGGGGAGTTTGGCCAAGCCATCGCCTCCGTGTGTGCCCAATGGGATCTTCCTTTGCCGGATGCTGTTGTGGAGGAGTCAACGAGCGTTGAGCGTGCGTGGCGTGTCATGAGTGCGAGTAGAGCCGACAACCTGGCCTGGATTGAATTGGCAGCACCTGAGCACGAGGTACACAAAGTTCACTCCGGGAGTTTGTTGGGGATTTTGCCGTCTCAGGCCGAAGTCATTCGCTGGTATTCACTTTCCAAGTTAAAATCAGGTCACATTGGCATCTTGGTCAAAAAACACGAGCAAGGGCTTTGTTCGACTCATCTTCATGGTCTCTCGAGGGGAGACATGGTCCAAGCACGCATTCACGCCAACCTCAATTTTCGACTTCCAGACGCCAGACCTCTTGCTTTTGTGGCAAATGGATCTGGGATGGGGCCCTTTATGGGTATGATTCAGCAACTTGAGGACGATGCTGGAGCCGTCTTGTTTTGGGGCGTACAGACTGAGAAGCAAGGGGAGATTTTCGCTTCAGAATTGGACGATGCCATAGAGAGAGGTGCGTTGAGAACAGTGAAGAGAACATGTTCACGTGAGGCCACACCTTCGAGGTATGTTCAGGACGCCGTCGCGTCGTGGAGCGAACTCGAAAGTTTCGTTGAGGCCAACGGAGTTTGGATGGTATGCGGCAGCAAGAACATGTCCGAGGGATTGGCGTCAACCCTGACTCTCAAAACAGGCAAGACCCGGAGTGAGATGATCACCTCCGGGTCTTGGATTGAAGATTGCTATTGATTGCCCTCAACTTGCCCATGCGAAGCAGAGCATGCCGCTTGCGGCGCTTGCCTGGTTGGGACATGCTTCAGTTTGACGCTTCCCACAGTTGTCACAGGAAGAGTGTTTGTGCAGTGCGGGCTGGAATGTGTGGTCGCTGCACGAAGACGAAATTTCGACTTCAGTGGCATGCTTGGTGCATTGAAAGTTGGCCGTGAGGTTTGTGCAATTGATGCACGTAGAGAGATTCGTGATATGTGTCATGACCATAAAATACAATCTGTTGCCCACCCGGTTCGAATCAGATGGCTGTAAATCAGCAATTTATAATGATTCTAAATGTGCCGAAAAATGTGTCGAAGAGGAGATTGGTTGTACGAAAGGCTTCAAAACAAGCATGGAGTGTCTTTAACAGAGAGGGAGTTTGGCCAGCGGTCATCACAGACAATTTCGTGACAAAACTCCCCCATGTAGGGGAGGAACTGATGTTCGGATTCGTTCTAGATTTGCCCCTCTATTTAGAACGAATCAAAATAAGTTTCTGAACATGAATCTTTCATTCACCAAAACCTTGATGGCCGTTTTTGCTTGTGCCATCGTTATGACTTCGTGCAACCGTGAGGGATGCACAGATCCTGCGGCCACAAACTACGAGGAAAACGCGAACACCGATGATGGTACTTGCGAGTACGCCATCGATGCGCCCGCTACTTATGAATTTACGGATGCCAATGGCAACAACACAGTGTCTTACACTGGCCAACGCCAGCGCTTGAACATGTTGTCAGAAATGACGTCTTACCTCAAGTCTGCCAACACTCCAGGAACAGCACTTGATGCAGCTACATTGCTTGCCATGTACGCCAACGACGGTTACACATGGGAGGATACAGAAGGACTCGACATGACTGGTTCTTCCAAGCAACTCAAGAACAAAACAGTGGGAGGGGATGTCTTCTACACGGACATGTTCGAGGGTTACATGAATGGCATCGCTGAGGCCAGTGCTACAACGGTGGCAGGAGTGACAGACGGCAGTGCCGGTCAAACTGGTGTGGTGTTGTCGACCACGAACCCAGCAAAGCAATACTTGCAAGATGGCCAAGGCCAAGAGTGGACACAACTCATCGAAAAAGGATTGATGGGAGCGTGCTTCATGTACAACATTAGCTCAGTATACTTGGCTTCTGGCAAGATGGATGTAGACAATTCCACTCCTGTGGACCCCGCCGCAGGGAAGTACTACACCGCCATGGAGCACCACTGGGATGAAGCGTACGGTTACTTCACTGACGCCGTGGATTACCCCGACAACGGAACCAACCGCTTCTGGGGCAAATATGCCAACAGCCGTGAGGTTGTTTTGGGCTCAGCCAGCAAGATTTCCGAAGCATTCAGACTTGGTCGCGCAGCCATCTCCCAGGACAACATGGTTGTTCGCGATGCCCAGATCGAAGTGATCAACAGAGAGCTGGAGCGTTTGGCTGCGGGTACGGCGATTCACTACTTGAACGACGCCATCACTGATTTTGGAGACGATGCCCTTCGCAACCACGAGCTCTCCGAATTCAAGGCTTTCCTCCAGGCTGCACAGTTCGTTGCTGGAACCTCTGTCACCACAGCTGAGGTTGAGCACCTTCTCGAGGACTTGGGTGAAGACTACTACAACGTGACTACTGCGTCCATCACGGAAGTGCGTGACGAATTGGCTGCGCTTGCAGGCCTGACTGATGTTGCGGACCAACTCTGATTATCCTCGATGACGTTACTGACTCAAATCAATGACAAGGCAGGCCTCCGATTCTGGGGGCCTGTTTTGCCGTTGTTGGCCTTGTTGCTCGCAGGTTGTGATCCAGTGGATGACGACGATGTGCAGGACTTTGATCGCGGAGCCTACCTCGCGCACACAGCGGACAACATCATCGTTCCAGCGTACACGGAGTTTCTTCAAAGAAGTCAAACCTTGAGTGGCACCTTGAATGACCTTACTGCCGGGACAATCAACACCGAGGACATCGACGCCGCGCGCGAGGCATTGCGTGAAGCCTACATGGCTTGGCAGCGCGCACAGCTGTTTGATTTTGGACCTGCAATCAACCGTGCCCTTTTGGTGACAACCAACACGTTCCCTACGGACACTGCAGAAATTTCTGAGGCATCGCTGGCTCCATCATGGACTGGGGGACTTCCAGGCAATTTGGACAGCTCAGGTTTGCCTGCGCTCGAGTGGCTTCTGTTCAATGGGGATGCAGCGACCACAGCAACAGAGTGGAATAACCAAGCGAATGGACGGCTAAACCATGCGCAACGATTGGCAACCTTCCTGACGGAAGAGGCCAATGCTGTGCTCACAGGCTGGACATCTGAATATCGTGATACGTTCGTGTCTTCCACCGGTACGGAAGCGGGAAGCAGCACTGGAGAGTTGTTGAATGCCTTCAACCGTGTGTACGAGGGCATCATACGCAAAGGAAAATTGGGCTTGCCCAATGGTATCATGACATTCAGTCAAACACCTCAACCAGATTTGGTAGAAGCACCCTTCGCCGCGGAGTGGAGCGTGGACTTTTTGGCAGAAAGCTTGAAGGCATGCACACATGTGTATTACGGTGACGACAACAACGGCACAACAGATGCCATTGGCCTTGACGATTACCTCAAGTCATTAGGTGACGTAACTTATGGTGAAGGTCTGCACGATGACATTGCGGCCCAGTTGATCTCGGCGGCCACGGCCATCGCCTCGTTGGAAGACCCCCTGGCCTCCTTCGTGGTGGAACAGCAAGCTGCTTCATTCGAGGTGTATGCTGAGTTGCAAGCTCTTGTGGTACTGTGGAAGGTGGACATGATGTCTTCTCTTGGCGTTTTGATTACGTATCAAGACAACGACGGGGATTGAATCCATGGCCTCAGTGGCGCCCTTGTTGACGCTGCGAAGGATGTTCGCGGTTCTTGTGCTTTTTAGTACGACACGTTTTGTGTGGAATGGTTGGGTGGATACCCAAGTCTTGGACCCCATCTGGACCTTTCCGTTTGATGGATTTGAATGGCTCCCACGCCCCAGCACTGCTGGAGCGTGGGTTCTTTTCGTTGGGATGATTGCAGGGGGGCTGATGCTGTTGGCTGGCAGAACGGCCAAAGTTGGAGCTGCGTTGTTTTTCGTGTGCTTCACCTACGTTGAGTTGTTGGACAAGAGCAACTACCTCAATCACTACTATTTTGTGTCCCTCGTGGCTTTCATGTTGTGTTGGCTACCCACAACGGCAAAAACGCCTCGCGTTCCTCGCCTTGCAGTGACCTCAATTCGCCTTTTGCTGGCCGTGGTGTATTTCTATGCAGGATTGGCCAAACTCAATCCCGATTGGTTGTTGAACGCCCAGCCGTTGGCCATGTGGCTCCCACAACACAGTTCTTTTCCGGTGCTTGGACCGTTGTTTGCCACGAGGGAAGTGGCCTTTCTGTTCAGTTGGGCTGGCGCTGCTTTCGACTTGTTTGCACCCTTTGCCCTCTTCAGCGATCGGATTCGACCGTATTTCTACCCTGTGCTTGTGACATTCCATGTATTGACGTGGATCTTGTTTCCCATTGGCGTGTTCCCATGGGTCATGATTGCTTCCACAACGGTGTTTTTCCGAGACGAATGGCATGTTCAAACTTGGCGTCTTATGCCATGGTCCTCTTGGCATGTTCCTGACGTGAAAAGTGAAGATGACGGGTTGACTTGGTCCACTTTTCAGAAGGTGTTGGTGTGCACGTTTTTGGGGGTGCAATTGGTCTTTCCTTGGCGAACCTTGGCATACGAAGGTTCGATGTATTGGCACGAGAGTGGCTATCGATTTGGCTGGAGGGTCATGTTGATGGAAAAGGCGGGATGGGCCACCTACTACATTCAAAATGACCAAGGGGAAGAACGAGAGTTCCCAATAGGGGATTTTCTCACGCCCAATCAAGAAAAAATGATGTCCACCCAACCTGACTTGATGTTGGCTACAGCGAAGCATATCCAAGAGATTTGGAACGATGCCAAAGGCGAGAACGTTCGGGTGCGTGCGGAAGTGTGGGCGAGCCTCAATGGCCGAAGGTCTCAACTCATGATCGATCCGTTCGTGGATCTGACGGCACTCCAAAATGATTGGGGTCAACGCACCTTTGTGCTCCCGCTCGACTCAGTGATCCACCCGAGACAATATGAAGCCCTCAAAGATTCCTTGCGCGATGCACGTGGATGGTAACGCTTTTCTGTTAGGGCGATTGGGGTTGTTCATGACGTTGGTGATGGCGCATGTTCAAGTATTTGGGCAAAGGGTGATTGTGGTGGACCCCAATGACCGAGGCCTTTCGGGAGTTCTTCTTCAGTGGACTTGTCTTGAAGGAGGAGAAACCCAAACGTTTACTTTGGATGAACAAGGTTTTTTGTGGCCCACGCCAGAGTGCCTTAAAGTCAGGACTGTTGTCTCTGCATTTGGATATGTGACAGACACCCTTGTCTTGGAGCGTCCCAGCGACACAATGGCTGAATTGAGTCTACCACTTGAGCCTCTGAGCGTGGGGCTGCAATCTGCTGAAGTGGTGGAGCAATCAGACGAGCCAATGTCATTCATGAATTCTCTCGAAGCTGGGGGAATGTATCGAGGCATCAAAAGCGCGGTGATGTCGCCATCGGCTCAGCTGGCTGTTGCCGGGGAGGTTCAGCCTCGGAATATGTTTGCGGGGCTTCCAGGGGCCAACATTTGGGAAAGCGATGCTGCAGGATTGCAACTGGGAGTGGGCGTACGAGGAATGAGCCCCAATCGTTCTGCGCATTTGAGCATGCGGCAAAATGGTCATCCCATCGCTGCCGATCCCTTGGGTTATCCGGAATCTTATTACACCCCCCCGATGTCCATGATTGAGGAGGTGCAGTGGGTATCAGGAGCCTCAGCGTTGCAGTATGGCAGTCAACTTGGCGGCATGCTCAACTTCGTGATGCGGCCCGCGCCTTTGGGAAAAACAACCAGCGCCCGGTGGACAACCTCTTTGACGGGATATACGCCGCGCCTGGGGAAGATGAGGGGACATGGTCATGTGTTTGCTGAGGCATCCGGAGGAGGACCAAGCGCTGGGTTCTTGGTCGCGGTGGATCACAAAGCAGGCAGTGGATGGCGGGACAATGCAGACTTTGAGAGCACTACAGCCACTTTGGCCTTTTCAGAGCGCAGAGAAGGGAAGAAAGGTGTGTTGACTTTCGATCAGCGTGTGACGCTGTTGCGAAGGACGGAGCAGCAATCTGGAGGTTTGACAGACATCCAGTTTGAAACTGACCCGCGTCGAAGCGATCGGTCGCGAAATTGGTTTGAGGTGTCTTGGAACATTGCGTCTTCAGATGTGGCGTGGACCCCAGCAAGGGGTGATGTGGACGTCAACATCGCCATGCATGCGCTGAAAGCGTCGAGGAAATCGCTCGGGTTTTTGGGCACACCCAATCGGGTGGATTTTGGGGAGGAGCGTGACTTAATTTGGGGTGATTTTGCGTCATTGGGATGGGATGCCCGCGTCACAAAGCGGTGGATTCGTGAGCAGGACGAGCGCCTGTCGGCCTTGGTGTTGGGTACGCAGGGATATTTGGGTCACAATCAAATGAGACAAGGCCTTGGCGCACCAGGTACGGGGCCTGACTTTGCGTTCGACACCTCAAATGCAGTGAGAGAGGAGAGTGACTTTGTGTTTCCGAACAGCCAATGGACGGCGTTTGCGCAAGGAATCTGGTCGTTTGCACCTCGTTGGTCTCTGACCCCAGGGGTGCGTTGGGAACAAATCCAGACGGACGCGACGGGGACGTATCGGGAAGTCGTTTTCGACGGAGCTGGCAATGTTGTCGAAGATTCTTTGTTCAGCAGCGAAAGCAGCAAAAATCGACACGTATTCCTCCCGGGCATAGGAGTGTCATGGAAGCGCCCCGCCGGTGAATGGTACGCCAATGCCGTGCGCAACTTTCGGGCGGTCAACTTCAGCGACATTCAAATCAACAACCTTGGGGTGGTTGTCGACCCGGACATTACAGATGAACGAGGTGCCAATGTGGACTTGGGTTTTCGGATGTCTGAGGAAGAATGGACCCTTGATGCCAGTGCATTTGTCCTTTGGTACGAAGGCCGAATCGGCTTGTTGGCCACCACCATTCCCGATCCAATTGTGGTCGAAAAACCAGTGCTGTTGCGGACCAATTTGTCCAATGCCCAAACGACCGGTTTGGAATGTTCTGCAAGTCGTCGGATTGTTTTGCCAAATGGTCACGTCACCACCATTTTGGGCTCAGCTTCTTGGATGTACAGCCGTTATGGAAAAGGGGGACTCGCGGCGATTGAAGGCAACGAAGTTGAATTGGTGCCTCGAGCTGTGGTGAGGCTGTCCGTGCGTCATCAAACGGAGTCTTGGGATTTCCAGATCCTGGCACAGCACGTGGGAGACCAATTCACCGAAGCGACAAACTCAACCTACACGCCCACGGCATTGCACGGGCAGATTCCCAATTACCGCGTTTTGGATGTGGGTGTCCAGCGCCGATGGGCAGGTGGAAAATGGGCTTTGGGCATCAAGGTGAATAACGCCACAAATGCGTCCTACTTCACCCGCAGGGCCTTGGCTTACCCAGGGCCAGGGATTTTGCCATCTGATGGCATCAACGCGCGATTGACAGTGGCCTACAGCCCCCGCTGACGAGAATCAATTCCGTTTCCGACGCTGTTGCTCTTCGCGGAGCAAGGACAGTTCGCGTGACGTCTGACCCGCCACCGAAGTGTTTTCCTGCGCACGACGAATCAGGTAGGGGATGGCTTCGCGAATGGGGCCGTAGGGCACGTATTTGGCCACGTTGTAGCCGTGCGCCGCTAGGTTGAAGGTGATGGGGTCACTCATGCCCAAAAGCTGAGCAAACGACACCCGCGCATCCCCGGGCTCAAGCCCCATCTCGGCCATCCATTGGCACAACTTCAAATTGCTCTCTTCGTTGTGGCTTCCAGCCACGAGATGAATCTGTGCGATGCGCTCCAAGACCCATTTCACCGCTCCATCAAAATCCCTGTCTGACGCGGCTTTGTCGGGTTGAATCGGGGAGGGGTAGCCCTGCTGCGAGGCACGCTCGCGTTCTTTTTCCATGTATGCTCCCCGTACCAACTTCACCCCACACAGGTATCCGCCTTCTTCAGCCCGTGCAGCCATGGCTTCGAGGTAGGTCAAACGGTCGTGTCGGTACATCTGCACCGTGTTGAAGACGACGACGCGGTCGCGGTTGTAGTCGGACATCATGTCTTCGGCCAGTGCGTCGATGGCATCCTGGATCCAGGACTCCTCGGCGTCGATCATCACGCGTCCCTCGGCAGCGGCCGTGGCTTCGCACAACGTACGGACGCGCCGCTGGACGCGCTCCCACGCCTCTTCGTCCTCTCGGTCCAAGGCCGCGCCGCCCGCCATCGCCTTCCCGACCTTTTCGAGCAGGGCGTTTGAGGACAGTCCGCTCACCTTGAACACCGCAAAGGCGTGGCGGGCGTCGCCGTCCGCAGCTTGAATGGTGGCTAGGACTTCACTGCAAGTGGCGTCGAGGTCGGACTCGGCGGTTTGGCCTTCGGCACTGTAGTCAAGGATGGTGCGGACGTTGTGGGCCGCCAACTTCGCCATGGTCTCCTCCGAATCTTCGATGGATTCGCCCCCACAAAAGTGGGCGTACACCGTGGGCTTCACAGCCCAAGCCAACGGGACGCGGAGCGCGAGTGCGAGGTGGGCGAGGGCACTTCCGGCATTCACAAGCCAAGGCTTGCCGATCAACGAGAACAAGGCCACAGCCCGACGCAATTCGGCGTCGGTCAGGTGCTGAAAGGCCTGCGCCGTGTCGTTGAATTGAGGGAGGTTCGAGGAGCTCATTGTCACAGGTGAACGTACCGGGCCTCGAAGATAGGTCCAGGCAGACCGAGGTTGTACCTTCGGAGCATGGACGTGAAGGAATACATGAACGAGCACCGGGAGCGGATGCTCGACGAGCTTTTGGAGTTGTTGCGCATCCCCAGCATCTCGGCAGATCCGGCCTATGCCGACGACACGAACAAGTGCGCGGAAGTGGTGGCCGACCACCTGCGGAAAGCAGGGGCGGACAACGTGGAGGTGGTGCCCACCAAAGGATATCCCGTGGTGTACGGAGAGAAGTTGATTGACCCAGCGTTGCCGACCGTATTGGTCTACGGTCACTACGATGTGCAGCCCGCCGATCCCATTGATTTGTGGGACAGTCCGGCGTTTGAGCCTGTGATCAAAAAGACCGAGCTCCACCCCGACGGCGCGATTTTTGCCCGTGGCGCGTGCGACGACAAGGGTCAATTCTTCATGCACGTCAAGGCCTTCGAAGCCATGGTCGCCACCGACCAAGTGCCGTGCAACATCAAGTTCATGATCGAGGGCGAAGAAGAGGTTGGCTCGGTTCACCTCGAAGATTTCCTCGAAGCCCACAAGATCCGTTTGGCGGCGGATGTGGTGCTCGTCAGTGACACGGGGGTAATCGCCAACGACGTGCCGTCCATCACGACGGGACTGCGCGGCTTGAGCTATGTGGAGGTGGAAGTCACAGGTCCCAACCGCGACTTGCACAGCGGCCTTTACGGCGGGGCGGCACCCAACCCCATCAACATCCTGTGCGAGATGATAGCCTCGCTCAAAGACGAGCACCAGCAAATCACCGTGGAGGGTTTCTACGACGATGTGGAGGTCTTGAGCGACGACGAACGCAAGGCCATGGCGGAAGCGCCGTTTAGTGAAGACGCGTACAAGAAGAGCATCGACATTGGCGCCGTGGAAGGCGAAGCGGGGTACAGTGCCCCGGAGCGGATGAGCATCCGTCCGACGTTGGATGTGAATGGCATTTGGGGTGGATACACCGGGGAAGGGGCCAAGACGGTCATCGCTTCCAAGGCCTACGCCAAAATCTCCATGCGTCTGGTGCCTCACCAGGATCCGGACGACATCACGGCCAAGTTCGAGGCCCACTTCAAGCGCATCGCACCCGATAGCGTCAAGCTCAAAGTGACTGCAATGCATGGTGGCCAGCCTGCCGTGACGCCCACCGACAGCGCGGCGTACCAAGCGGCCTCTGCCGCCATGGAAAAGACCTACGGCAAGGTTCCTGTGCCGGTGCGGAGCGGCGGAAGCATTCCGATTGTGGCGAGCTTCGAACAGATTTTGGGTTTGAAGACGGTGCTGATGGGCTTTGGCTTGGACTCGGACGCCATCCACAGCCCCAATGAGCACTACGGCCTCTTCAACTACTACAAAGGCATCGAGACCATTCCCCAATTCCACGCTGAATTTGCGAAGCGACATGCGTGAACGCTCGGCGATGTGGGCCAGCTTGATGCTGGTCATGTTGGGGTTGAGCGGCTGCTTCTACCAAGACCTGGAGGTGCTTGCGGTGGACGATTTCTCCCAAGTGCGTGTGTCGCTTGACGGCATGCAGGCGCGGATGGACGTTGACGTGTTCAACCCCAATCCCTATGCCGTGACCGTGACAGAAGCGGACGTCAAACTCTACGTGAACCAGGAGGTCGTGGGTGACGTGACGTTGTTGGAGGCCCAGGCCATTCGACCTGAGGCGCGCGCCACGGTGGGGCTGCAAGTCCAAACCCGTGACGGCGCCCTCGGCAAAGTCCTCAAAAACGACCTGATGAATTTGTTGCGCGGCGCAGAGGTGCCCTTCACGGCCGAGGGGTCGGTGACGGGCAAGGCCTTTGGGCTCTCGTTTACGGTGCCACTTCGGCACGAACAACCCCTGAACATTTGACCATGACTTTTTCCCTTTCACAGTTTCGGGCGGCCGCCTCGGCCGCGGTGTGTTGGTTCGCCTTGACCACGGTCTTCGCCCAATCGGAAGACAACCCGTCTCAAGACCCCGTGGAGGCCTTGGTGGAAGCCTTGAATGTCCGCCACATCGGGCCGGGCACGATGAGCGGCCGCGTGACGGCCATTGCCGTCCCATACGAAGCGCCGGAAGTGATCTATGTCGGCACGGCTTCGGGTGGGCTTTGGAAGAGCACAAGCGCAGGCGTCACGTGGGAAAGCATCTTTGACGACCAACCCACCCAAAGCATTGGCGCGGTCGCCCTCAGCCCGCTCAACCCCGACCTCGTGTGGGTCGGCACTGGCGAAGGCAATCCCCGAAACAGCCACACGAGCGGCCGGGGCCTGTTTCGCAGCCTCGACGGCGGCGCCTCGTGGGACTTCATGGGCCTCGCAGACACCCGAAACATTCACCGCATTCTTATCCATCCCCGCGACCCCAACACGGTGTACGTCGCGGCCACGGGTTCGGCCTGGGGTGACAGCCCCGCCCGTGGGGTGTACAAGACTGTGGACGGTGGACGGACGTGGAAGCACATTCTGAGCATCGACGAGCGCACGGGATGTGCCGAACTCATCATGGACCCCTCCAACCCGGACAAGCTGTTTGCGGCCATGTGGTCGTTCCGTCGCCAGCCCTGGACATTCACGTCCGGCGGCGAAGGAAGTGGCCTCTACGTCACCCACAACGGGGGCGAGGACTGGGTCCAGCGTACGGACGAGGACGGCTTGCCGGAGGGCGAGTTGGGACGCATGGGTTTGGCCATGAGCGCGGCGAATCCCGACGTGGTCTACGCCTTGGTGGAATCCAAGGACTACGCCCTCTACCGCTCGGACGACGGCGGCGCGACCTTCCGACGCCAAACCACCGACAGCGACGTGGGAAACCGGCCGTTCTACTACGCGGAGATCCACTGCGACCCCACCAACGAGGACCACGTCTACAGCTTGTGGAGCATGGTGTCGAAGTCGACGGACGGTGGCCGCTCGTTTGACATCATCTTGCCGTACAGCGGGGTGCATCCGGATCACCACGCCCTGTACATTCACCCCTCCGACCCCAACTACCTCATCAACGGCAACGACGGGGGGCTGAACATCAGCCGTGACGGCGGGGACAACTGGACCTTCGTGAACAACCTCCCCGTGGGTCAATTCTACCACATCGCCGTCGACAATGCCGAGCCCTACAACGTGTACGGCGGAATGCAGGACAACGGTTCCTGGGTCGGACCGTCCGCGGTGTGGCATGCCGGTGGCATTCGGAACGAAGACTGGCAGGAGGTCCTGTTTGGAGACGGGTTTGACGTCCAGCCCACAGGCGACGGCGAGGTGTACGCCATGTACCAGGGCGGCGCCCTCAATCGCGTAAATCTGACGACCCTCGGATCGACGGGCATCCAGCCAGCCTCGCCAGACACGGCGGACCTTCGCTTCGCGTGGAACGCGGCCCTCGCGTTGGATCCCAACGACCGTGACGGCCTGTACTTTGGGTCCAACCGCGTGCACTACAGCCCAGATCGAGGACGCACTTGGGAAACCTTGAGCCCCGACCTGACCACCAACGACCCTGCCAAGCTTGAACAGGCCACCAGCGGGGGGCTCACCATCGATGCGACGCAGGCGGAGAACCACTGTACGATCCTTTGCATCGCGCCTTCGCAGGAACGACCCAATGAGCTTTGGGTGGGCACCGACGACGGAAGGCTGCAGCACAGCACGGACCGCGGTGCGACGTGGACCGACCACGCCAATCAACTCAAGGGTTTGCCAGAGGGCTCGTGGATTCCATTCATTCGCGTCAGTCCCCACAGCCCAGACGAGGTCTATGTGGTGGCCAACAATTACCGTCGCAACGACTGGGAGCCGTACCTCTACCGCACGTCGGACGGGGGGAAATCGTGGAAGCGATTGGTTTACGGCGAGGATGTCCCGGCCCACGCCCAGTGTGTGGTCCAAGACCCCGAAGCCGCGGATTTGCTCTTCCTCGGGACCGAGGAAGGCCTGTATTTCAGCGTGGATCGCGGCGCGAACTGGCGCCCTTGGACCCACGACGTGCCCACCGTGCCGGTGCGAGACATGGCCATCCAGGCGCGTGAGGGAGATTTGGTGCTCGGGACCTTTGGCCGCGCGGCGTACGTGATTGAGGACTTGTCGCCGCTTCGTGCGTTGGCCAACGAAGGGGCGGCGTTGCTCAACACCACCTTCCGCGCCTTTGATGCGGCGTCCGGCTATCAGGTGCCGCGTCCGCGTCCCGCGGGGTCACGCTTCATGGCGGACCACGTTTGGGAAGGAGAAAACCGGAACAGGAATGCCCATGGGCACGTGTATGTTCAGGCCGACACGGCCGAGGTGCACTCCGAGATGGAGGTGGTCATCTTGACTGCCGAGGGCGACACCCTGCGCCGCATGACGCGGGAGGTCGAACCGGGATGGCAGGCCTTGACCTGGCGCGGCGACACGGACGGCATCCGTTGGCCCAGTCGTGGTCTGGACAAGGAAGACAAGCCCACGGGAGGCGGTCCTTCCGTGGCGCCAGGCACGTACACCGCCGTGCTCACCCTCGGAACCCACGTGGATTCCATGGACATGACGTGGGTGCACGATCCGAGAACCGCATTTGACGCTGCGAAGCACGAAGAGGGTGTGGCCCAAATGAAGCGCGCCTACCTGGAAGTGGAACGCCTCGCAGACCTCATGCAGGAGTTGGCCGCGGCCGACGAGGCAATGGACGCGATGTCGCGTGTTTGGGCGCATTTGGGAGATTCGACCACCACGGTGGTGGATTCCTTGCATCAAGAAGTCGCAGAAGGCATCACGGCCATCCACGACATGATTTGGATGCCAGAGGACTTTGTGGGGTACGACCACGTCACGGTTCGGGTCATGAGCCGACTCTACGACGCGATGCCTGACATCCGAGAAGGCACCACAGCCAACGACCAACGCAAGTTGGACATTGCACGGGGTGCCATTGATGACATCGAAGCGGAGGTTCGGACGTTGATGGACGGACCCTGGAATGCGCTCAAGGAAGCGGCGCGTGAAGTGGAGGTCACGTTGGATGGGGTGCTCGACGGGGTGCAGCGTCAAGACGATTGACCTTCGCGGTCATTGGTCGCTCCAAGCCCGGAGCAGCTTGGTGTAGCCCACCTGCACCGTGAGGTTTTGCATGCGGTCGTCCCAGCGGACGTTGGGGTTGGTCAGCTCTGGCTTGGGCACGATGCCCGGCAGGCTTTGGGTGTGGCGCAAAAACCACTCTCCTTGCTCGCCCGCACGCATCCCAATCCAAACCACCCAGCTCAATTCCCAGCTTCGGATGGGCAAGCTTGTCGGTTCCCACTCGCCATCTGACACGCCACTCGCCAACCCGTCTTCAAAGGCGCCAATCAACACGCCGGGCTGCAACCCCGTGCCGACCGTGTAGCCGTCTTTGAAGTCGTAGACCGCGGTCAAGGGGATGTCGATGTACGTGAATTTGTAGCCCCAGTCGGTGTAATCGTCAATCTTGGGATTCTGCACCTTGCGGCTGCCCTTTTGGTTGTAGAGCAGCCCGAGTTGAAAGCCCAAATTCTGGAATTGACGCACTTCCACCACGGCCCCGCCATGAAAGCCGAGCTTGTTGAAACCCTCGATGCCGTCGCCCCGCACTTGTGCTGCGGTGACGCCCAGGGTGTATCCGCCATTGAAAAACCAAGGACCGCCTTCTTGGGCAAGCCCCAAGTTCACAAGGCCGAGCAGGAATGCGACAAGCGCGAACCTTTTCATTCGGCAACGGGCATGGAGATGGCTTGAAGCACGGACCCGTTGGAAAGGGTGAGCAAGGCAATCATGTCGGCACTTTCAGCCACCCAAAGGGGATTCCATTGGAAGGTGTAACATTCTTGTTGGGTGTCTCCGGCCTTTGGCGATTCGGAAACCACAAGGCCTTTTGCACCCGTCATGCTTCCCCGCAACACGTATTCGTGGTTGTAGTCTTCAACGAGTCCTGGACCCGGTGGGTTCGCAGATGGATACCACAGTTGAGGTGCAATCAAATCGCTTTCGGAAATCAACAACGACAGACGGACTTCGTCTTCGACGTCTTCAAACCACGTAATGTGAACGTGGGCAGTGGTTCGAAGCGAGTTTTCGTCGTACGCCACTTCGAGCTGCATACCCGCAGCGGGAGAATTGTTGGCGAGATTTTCGACGTTTTCAGACCATTCGGACACCGCAAGAAAGGTCCCTTCTTCCGGCAACCTGTTCACGCGTCCCACAGGGTTGAGGGTGGATTGGGTGTCGTCCCAAAATTGAGTTCCCTCCGGACATGTCCAGTCGATGGGAAACTGGGCGTTGGTGTTGGCCAATTGTCCAGCGTGGATGGCCAAGGGCAGAACTTGTCCAGGGTAGTCCTCTTTCAGCTGTTTGAGTTCGAGCCCAGCAGGAGGACAGGCACCGCATTGGTGCGCGGTAAAGTCTTCCACCAAAATGCGTTGAACGTCGGATGTCATCGCAGAAAAGAGGGGGGCTGTGCTTTCATCACATGGCGGGATGATGCCAATGACAGGGTCGTCGTAGTGGTCGCATGCAGCCAAGATCAGCAGCATGCAAGACAGTGCACAAACAACCGTCTTTCGGGAAAAGGTGTGCAAGGGCATGGTCTTCAAAACGTCAAAGTTTGATGAGGGGTTGCGTGGTCCATCCTACGCTACCATTCAATTTTTGTAGAACGTGAGGTTCTTTGTGTTCTGGCCTTCTCCACACGTGATGAGGTACATCCCTGCGGCCAGCGAGTGAATGTCCAATTCGAGGGACCGGGTGTGCACAGTCTGCTTCTGAACGGTTGGAAGGTGCACTTGTCGCCCAGCCATGTCGAAAACGGCAATGTTTGAAAAGTCAGCAGCCAAGATGGGGGAGCTCAAGGTGAGGGTATGGTGCGCGGGGTTGGGGTACAACCTGAGATCATGGGTCAATGGGGGCTCATCCGTGCCAGAGACTTCATCCGCTTGAATGCCGGTCACACGTTCAAAAAAGGCACCTTCTTCGCCGCCTTCCCACGTCAACTCGAGAGAAGCAACCTCACCGGCATCGATGTTGCTGATGGTTAGCGACCCATTGGGGTAATTCCCATAGAGTTCGGCTTGGAGGCCATCCCCAACCGCATCCAGAAGCACCATTTCATAACATCCCAAACTGGGCAGTTCGACATCCCATGTCAGGGTGGTTTCCTGTTGTCCGGTGAGCGAACCAACTTCAACCTCCTCCAGCACAACACCTGTGTCGTCGACCAAGCGCCAACCGGTTTCCTCCGGCCAGTGGTCGGTGGTCAGCTTGACCTCGATTTCTGTTTTGGTTGGGATGGATTCGCTGACATCCACGTCGAGCGGAAAGTTCCTGAGATCGTCATTCAAAGAGGTCAATGCGACGTTCCAAGGGCCAGGAACTGGGACGAACCCAAGTTCAATGGTCGTCACAGAATCCAAGGACAGCGTACCCGTCCATGTGACTTCGGTTGTGTCGTTGCCGCTGTGCAGGTTGAACGTTGCAGCAGTCAGCGTATCCGCACCTAGGCTGGTCATGTTGATGGTTGCCAAAGTCGAGTCTTCGCAAGACGAGCGCAACCCCAAGTGTTCAATCCTCGCAGCCGGATCGTTCACGGCATTGTCACAGCCTGAAAGACACAGGTCTCTGAGGGTGTCAAAATCCAAAACGGGCACATTCGTGACCAAACCATCGGGACATACCAGGCACGCGAAGGGCTCGTTGCTTCCTCCGAACAACGCATGGATGCTTCCTGCGCTGTCAATGATGGGATAGTCAATGGACTCCATCCAGTCTCCCACGGTGTTGGTGCCAGAGCCGGACAAATCCTCCAGCAATGTGGAGTTGTCGTCGAACTCCAAAAAGAGCACAGTCACATCGCCACTCCCATCGGGTCCATAGGCGTTGTGCATGGTGTTGAGGGCTCCCTCATGTTCATCTGCCCAGCATGAGAAGCACCAAGTAGCCCCGAAGTTCAAGACCACAGTTTGGCCTGAATCGAGTAAGGAGAACAAGCCCCAAGCCTCACCATCCAAATCGACGGCGGAAAAGTCAGGCGCCACACTTCCATCCGGAAGCTGTGCCCATGCTCCCTGCCCCACCAAAAGGCAAGGCAAGAATGTGGAGAGAAGTCTGAGGCATAGAAACCGGTTGAATGTCATGCTTGAAGAGATGTCTTGGCGAATGAAAGCTGAGTTGGCAAGATACGCAGTCACCCTTGCCGAGAGACAAAAACAAGGGCGCTCTTGGAAATGCAAGAGCGCCCTGGTTGACCGAAACCAATGACCGATTATTGCTTGGTCATACGCAGGGTCTTCACGTATTTATCAGCACGCATTACGACGTTGTACATGCCGGCATTGAATCCGTTCAAGTCAAGG
The DNA here is from genome assembly GCA_002683345.1 of Flavobacteriales bacterium. GTDB lineage: Bacteria > Bacteroidota > Bacteroidia > Flavobacteriales_D > Sanyastnellaceae > UBA11663. The sequence goes on along the minus strand of NYSX01000037.1, from coordinate 1,047 downwards.
GTGGTGCGGTGCTCCCCGGCAGACAAAGAACCGAGTTCAAGCATTCGAACCTGTTGTCCCATGGCGTTGGAGATTTCAATTGTGACATCACGCGACTGTTCGAGTGAGTATACAATTGTGGTTTGGCCCAAGGCGGGGTTGGGAAACAAGTTGGCCTTTTCGAAGGCTTCAGTTTCTTCAACTCCTGTCGTGGAGATGGACGTCACCTCAAATCCCCTTACCAGGCTGTCGGTAAAATTATCTCCCTGTGCGGTGTTCAACACCAAAATCGTTGTGAGCTGGAAGGGTCCCCCGTCGCTGTAAGCGTAAGCTGTAGGGTAAAACACCGTTTGTCCATCGGGTGATCCAGGTGACATTCCATTTCCCTCGCTGTCGAGCAGGTGAAACGTGTAACAACCGAGGTTTGGAAGCGTCACAGACCACTCTTGGACGACCTCGAGCGCATCCCAAGAAATTTCCGGCACAGGCGCACATGTCGCGCCGGCTACAACCTCGTTGTTTTCATCCCGGATTTCCCAAGACACCTGTTCGGCAAATGGGTCAGGCATGATTTCAACCACGATTTGATTGAGGGTGGAGACTGAGTTCGAGATGTTTTGGGATATCGGTGCGTAGCGAGGTTCTCCATTCAGTGAAACGAGGGTCGCCTCAAGCACGCCAGTCTCAGGTCCAAATGTGCCGAGGCTGATTTCTGTGGTTCCGTTTGAACTCAGTGTTCCATTGTAATTCACCACTTCTGTGCTGTTGTTGAAACTCACTTCGATGGTGGCTGAGGTGATTTCGCTCCCCCCAAGATTGACAAGTGTCGCAGATGCCTCCCAATTGTTTTCTGCGCAATAAAACTCCTCACCATTGTAGCTCAGCGTCGCAGCCGGATTGGTGACCGAATTGGCACATCCAGAGGTTGCAATTGAGACATGGGTTTGTAACGAAGCTTGACCACTTTGGGTCAGGATACCATTGGGACAAACGGTGTAGATCAGTGGCACAGGACCCACCTCTGGGTTGGGCTGCATGTATGAATTCCAGTACAGGCTGGCCGCATTG
>NYSX01000036.1 GCA_002683345.1 Flavobacteriales bacterium | reverse complement strand
GTCTCCAACGGGGCCAACCTCACCGACGGCATGGATGGCCTGGCCACGGGAACGAGCGCCATCATTGGATTGACCCTCGCCATCCTCGCCTACGTATCCGGCAACGCCGTCTTCAGCGACTACCTCAACGTCCTGTTCATTCCGGACAGCGGCGAGCTCGTGGTGTTCATCGCCGCCTTCGTGGGCGCCTGCATTGCCTTTTTGTGGTACAACGCCTTCCCCGCCCAAGTCTTCATGGGCGACACGGGGTCCTTGGCCCTCGGCGGCATCATCGCCACGTTCGCGATCGCCATCCGCAAGGAGCTACTCATCCCCGTACTCTGCGGGATTTTCCTCATTGAAAACCTCAGCGTGGTGATCCAAGTGGGGTGGTTCCGATACACCAAAAAGAAGTACGGCGAAGGCCGCCGCGTGTTCCTCATGGCGCCCCTTCACCACCACTACCAAAAACAAAACATGCCCGAATCCAAAATCACTGCGCGGTTTTGGATCGTGGGCGTGCTCCTCGCTGTCATCACCATCGTCACCCTCAAAGTCCGCTGACCCCCAACTCCGAATCTGACCCCATGAACCTCACTGATCCCATCCTCGTACTTGGCGCCGGCGAAAGCGGCGTGGGCTCCGCCTTGTTGGCGAAGTCTCTGGGTGCGCGTGCGTTCGTGAGCGACGCAGGGGAAGGCAAAGGACCAGGCGTGGCGGAACTCAAGGCGGCCGGCATCGCCCACGAAATCGGCGGGCACCAACCTGACGGCTGGCAAGACACCACCGTGGTGATCAAGAGCCCGGGCATCCCGGACAATGCGCCGGTGGTGCAAACCTGCCGCAACCAAGGCCGCGAGGTGATCAGCGAAATCGAATACGCCTCTCGCGTGCACAAAGCCCTCGGACACACCACCCCCGTGGTGGCCGTGACGGGCGCCAATGGCAAAACCACCACCACGTCCATGATCGACCACATGCTTCGTCACGAAGGGTGGGACACGGACTGCGTGGGCAACATCGGCACGAGTTGGGCGCGACGCCTTTCCGAGCGGGTCGCCCGAAACGAAGGCGCCGCCGAGGCCACAGTCATTGAAGTGAGTAGCTTTCAATTGGACGGGACGCGCACGTTCAGGCCCAACGTGGGAGTGCTGCTCAACATCACGCCCGACCACCTAGACCGCTACGGCTACGAGATGGCGAATTACGCCGCGTCCAAGTGGCGCATCACCGCCTCCCAAACCGAGACGGACCACCTCATCTACAACGCGGACTGCGAATGGACCCAGCGCATGCTGGACCAGCGCGGCACGTCCGCCCAACTGCTGCCCGTCAGCGCCGAACGCACCCTCGACGAGGTGATGCGAGACGGTCACGGCGGCGGTTTGGACCCACAAGACAATTCACAATTCATCCTCCAACATTTCAATTCATTTTCCATGACCATCCAGAAACTGGCCGTGCAGGGGAAACACAACCTCTTCAACTCCATGGCCGCCAGCATGTCTGGCCGTGTGCTCGACCTCCGCAAAGAGGGCATTCGTGAGAGCCTTCAAAGCTTCGAAGGCGTCGAACACCGCCTCGAATTCGTGCAAGAAGTGAACGGCATCACGTTCATCAACGACTCCAAGGCCACCAACGTCAACAGCGTGTGGTACGCCCTCGAGTGCGCCAATGCCCCCGTGATTTGGATCGCCGGCGGCATCGACAAGGGCAACGACTACAGCACGCTTTTGCCCCTCGTGCGCGACAAGGTGAAGCACCTCATTTGCATGGGCAAGAACAACGCCAAGCTCCACGCCGCGTTTGACGACCTCGTGGAAAGCAGCTGGGACGTTAGCTCTGCGGAAGAAGCCGTGGCCAAGGCCTACGAATTGGGCATGCCCGGCGAGACGGCGTTGTTGTCTCCTGCATGCGCGAGCTTCGACTTGTTTGGGAGCTACGAACAGCGCGGACGCGCCTTCAAAGCGGCCGTTCGTCAACTCTGATTGAGCCTCTGAAGTGATGAACGAACTCCTCGCAGGCATCCGCCAGCGGCTGGAAGGCGACCGCGTGCTTTGGGGCATTGCCCTGGTGCTGACCGTGGCCTCTTTGGTCACTGTCTACAGCGCCATCAGCACGCTGGCCTACAAAGCCGACGGCAACAGCGCCAAATTCCTCTTCAAGCAGATGGCCTTGCTGACCGGGGGATGGGTGGTGATGTTTGGGGTTCACCGCATCCATTTCAAATACTTTGGAAAATTGGCCAACGCCCTTTTTGTGCTGGCCATCGCAGCGTTGATTTTCACCTACCTCTTTGGCACGGACATCAACGATGCACGACGGTGGATCAAAATCCCATTCATCGGACTCACGGTCCAAACCTCGGATTTCGCCAAACTGGCGCTCGTGCTCTGGGTGGCGCGACAGCTGCAAGTCCGGGCGGGATTCCTGGATGATTTTTGGAAGGGCGTCGCACCGATTCTGGGCGGCATTTTGGCCATTTGCGTGCTGATCCTGCCCTCCGATTTTTCCACGTCGGCCATGCTCGGGGCCATTTGTGTGACCATGCTCTTTGTTGGAGGAGTGGCATGGAAACACATGGGCGCCATTGCGCTCGGCGCGTTGGGCGGCATCTTCATGCTTTACGGCGTGGGCAAGGCCGCTCCTGAGGCGCTTCCGCGTTTTGGAACCTGGGCGAGTCGCATGGAGAGTTTCGCCGGGTTTGCGACGGGTCAAGAGGCAGCCCAAACCAGCGCCGAGGACTATCAAATTGAACTGGCGCAAGTGGCCATTCACAAGGGAGGATTGTTCCCCTCGGGCCCGGCTTCCGGAACCTCTCGCAATTTCCTGCCCCACCCCTATTCCGACATGATCTTCGCCTTCATCGTCGAAGAGTGGGGCGCCATTCTGGGCGGCCTCGGCTTGGTTCTGCTCTACCTCGCGTTGCTCTTCCGGGCTTCCCGAACCGCCATCAAATGCGAGTCGGCCTTTGGGCGGAACCTGATTTTGGGCTTGGGGCTCATGATCACCGTACAAGCCCTCGTCAACATGGGGGTGTCCGTCCGCCTTTTCCCCACCACGGGACAACCCCTGCCGCTCGTCAGTTACGGGGGCACCTCCCTTCTGTTCACGTGCTTGTCGATCGGCATGATGCTCGCGGTCACCCGTGTGGTGAGCCTGGGCGACGCACCTGCCACATCCGGCGCCAACACCCTCACGTGATGGCGGTCCTGAACAACGTCATCATCTCAGGAGGCGGCACGGGTGGCCACATCCATCCCGCCCTCGCCATCGCCGACGAAATCAAGCGCCGAAATCCCCAAGCCAACATTCGCTTTGTGGGCGCCCTCGGACGCATGGAAATGGACAAGGTTCCTGCGGCCGGGTACAACATCGATGGCCTCTGGATCAGCGGCATTGACCGCTCCCTGACAAGCACCCGCAACCTCAGCTTCCCGTTCAAACTCGTCAGCAGCCTGTGGAAGGCCCGTCGCCTGTTGCGCGCGCACCGACCGCAAGCCGTGGTCGGCGTGGGCGGCTTTGCCAGTGGCCCCTTGCTCGACCAAGCCGTTCGGAAGGGCATCCCGACGCTCATCCAAGAACAAAACAGCTTTCCCGGCATCACCAACCGGCTTCTCGCGAACCGGGTGGACCGCATTTGCGCGGGGCTTCCCGGTTTGGACCGTTGGTTCCCCAAAGAGCGCATCGTGCACACCGGCAATCCCCTCCGCGCCCACGTGTGTGCCTTGGCTGAGGGGCAAGACGCCGCACCCACGGAAGCGCTGGCGCACTGGGAGTTGTCTCAAGACCTTCCCGTCGTGTTTGTGATGGGAGGCAGCCTGGGAGCTCAGTCCATGAACGAGGCCGTGAAGGCCATCCTGGGCAAACAGCCGCGTCAATCCGAGCGGGGATACCAATTCCTTTGGCAATGCGGTGCGCGGTACGAAACCGAATGCCAAGCGTGGTTGAAGGCACATCCCTGCGATGGCGTTGTGTGTTCGGGCTTCATTGACCGCATGGATTGGGCGTACCAAGCCGCCACGCTCATCGCCTCGCGCGCCGGCGCCATGTCCATTGCGGAACTTGCTTTGGTGGGCAAACCCGCCATCCTCGTGCCTTCGCCGCACGTCGCGGAAGATCACCAAACCCACAACGCCCGGAGCTTGACCGAACTCGGGGGCGCTTTGCTACTTCCGGACAACCAGGTCCGAGAACAGCTGGGATCTCAATTGACTTCCCTGCTCAAGGACCCCGAATCCTGCGCGCGCATGGGAAGCGCCATGACGCAAGCTGCGCGCCCCCAAGCTGCCGCCGCAGTGGTGGACGAACTCGAATCTTTGGTGTCCTGAGTCATGACCACGGCCGTTTCGAAGCACGTATTTTTTTTGGGGCTTGGAGGCATTGGCATGAGCGCCTTGGCCCGACACCTTGCGCGGCAAGGCCATGTGGTGGGCGGGTACGATTTGACCCCCTCGCCCCTTCTTGATGCCCTTCAAGAAGAAGGCATGCACGTCACGCATTCCCCCCGACCGGAGGACTTGCCCCCGTGGGCGAATGGGACGAGTGGGGAACTGACCGTGGTTTGGACCCCCGCCATCCCCCAAGACTTTCCCTTGTTGGCCCACTTTGCGGAGGCTGGCATCACCCCTGTCAAGCGCGCGGCCCTGTTGGGGGCCATCACACGCGGGAAGCCCACCCTTGCCGTGGCAGGCACCCATGGCAAGACCACCACTTCGAGCTGGCTCGCCGCCATGATGAACGCAGGCGAAGAGGGGTGCCACGCCTTTTTGGGGGGCATCGACAGCCTTACCGGGACCAATTACCTGAGCCGCGATGGGGCAAGATGGCATGTCGTCGAGGCCGACGAATTTGACCGGAGCTTCCATCACCTGCAACCCACCTGCGCCGCCATCACCAACCTCGAACCCGACCACCTCGACATTTACGGCACGCCCGAGGCGTTCCGCGAAGCCTTCGCGCAATTTGGCAGTCAGGTCACGGACACGCTCCTTCTGCCCGCCGACCTTGCTTGGCCTCAAACCGCCGAGGGCCCCGCGATTGAGCGCTTTGCCGTCCTCGAACCCGGGGAATCCCTGCCCGAAGAAGTGCACCATGTGGCCCTTCTCGCAGAGGGGAAGGAAGAGGTGGCCTTTCAGGTGGGTGAGGTGCATTTTTCCGCCCGCCCATCCCTGCCGGGGAAGCACAATGTCGCCAATGCGCTCGTGGCTGCGGCGCTCGCGATTCACGCCGGCGCACGTCCCGATGAAGTGGTCCGAACCGTGGCGGAATTTCATGGGGTTCACCGTCGCATGGACGTGCATTTGGACACGCCGGATGCCGTCTATGTCGACGATTACGCGCACCACCCCACCGAACTGGAGGCCCTGCTTTCCGCCGTGCGCGACCGGTGGCCCAACCGACACATCACCCTCGTTTTTCAGCCTCATTTGTACTCTCGCACACGGGATTTTGGGGCGGAATTTGCCCGAGTTTTGGGGTTGGCGGACCGGCTTTTTTTGCTGCCCATTTACCCCGCCCGTGAAGCCCCCATTCCGGGGGTTGATGCACAATGGCTGTTTGATAACATCTCCAGCCCACACAAACATCTTGCGACTTCAGATTCCATCTTCGGAGACTTGAAGGCATGCTCTGCAGACGTCCTGGTGACGGCAGGTGCCGGCGACATCGATCGCCTTGTACCACAAGCCCTCCAGCACATGCAGCGCCGCCGGAACTGAAGTCATGATCACACGCATCCTCAGCACACTCCTCGTCCTCACCGCCCTCGGCGCGGTGTTGGGTTTTGCCTCCCTCGAGGCCGAAACCCGACGCGTGACCGGCGTGGAAGTCGACGTGAAAGATGCCGGCATGGTCGGCTTCCTCAATGCGGATCGTATCCACGACCAACTCGGCACCACCCGCCTCGAAGGAGAATTGATGGCCGACGTGGACTTGCAGTCGGTGGTGAATCACCTTCACGATTTGGACGCGTGTGCCGATGCGGAAGTCTACCCGACGATGAACGGCGTGCTTCACATCGATGTGTGGCAACGACGTCCCGTGATGCGGGTGCACTTGCCCGACAGCCCGGACTACTACCTGGACGAAGACGGACGTCGTTTGGTGTTGGACCCGCACTTCACGCCACACATCCCCGTGATGCACGTGACCCGCGAAACGCAAGCCACCATGGGCTACCGCTTTGTGAAGGCCACCCAAAACGACCCGTTCTGGAACGCGCTCACCGACCAGCTCTCCATGAATGACCGCGGGGAATTGGTCTTGCACCCACGCCTTGCGGGGCACGAAATCGTGCTCGGCAACGCCGAAGACCACGCGCACAAGAAGCGCAACCTCCTCGCCTTCTACCGCGCGCAAGTCAAGCGCGGCAACCTCCGGAATTTCAAACGCATTGACCTCACCTACCGCGACCAAGTGATCGCACAACGCTACCCATGATGGAC
>NYSX01000035.1 GCA_002683345.1 Flavobacteriales bacterium | reverse complement strand
GCGTGCGCGAACTTCTCTGCGATGTGCTCGATGATGCCCGCGTTGTCCAACACCCGCTCCACGAGGCCAGGGATGTTGTCGAGCCCCGTCATGAGGCGCATGAACTGCTGGTCTTCAAGCTTGCCGGAGCGATGTCCCACATGCATGGCCAAAATGGTCAACACGGCCACTTGGGCCGTGAAGGCTTTGGTGGAGGCGACGCCAATTTCGGGCCCTGCGTGGGTGTAGGCGCCGGCGTGGGTTTCCCGCGCGATGCTTGATCCCACTACGTTGCACACCCCAAACACGTGCGCGCCTTGTTCCTTGGCCAAACGGATGGCCGCCAACGTGTCCGCTGTTTCTCCACTTTGGGAGATGGCAATGACGACGTCGTCTTCACGGATGATGGGGTTCCTGTAGCGGAATTCGGAGGCGTATTCGACTTCCACGGGAATGCGCGCCAAACTCTCGAAGAGGTATTCGGCCACCAGTCCGGCATGCCAGCTTGTCCCGCACCCGAGAATCAGAATGCGTTGGGCCTTGCTCCACACGTCCCAGTGGTCGTCAATTCCGGACACCGTCGACTCTCCCGCCTGGATACGGATGCGTCCACGGATGGAGTCGCGGATGGATTTGGGCTGCTCAAAGATTTCCTTCAGCATGAAGTGGTCGTACCCTGCTTTTTCCAGAGACGCCATCTCGAGTTCGATGGCATGGATTTCGGGCGTGACGACCGTGTCACCGATGGTGCGGATGGTCAATTCTCCCGAGCGATGCATGGTTGCCACTTCTTCGTCTTCGAGGTAGATGACGTTTTTGGTGTGGGCCACAATGGGTGTGGCGTCGGACCCCACAAAGAATTCATTGTCTTGACCCACGCCGATGACGAGCGGAGAAGACTTGCGCGCGGCAATGAGGCGGTCGGGGTGACGTTGGTCAATCACGACCAAGGCATACGCGCCCACAACTTCCTTGAGCGCGGTTCGAACGGCATCGGGCAAGTCCAGGCCTGTGGAGAGTTGCACCTCCTCGATGAAGTGCGCGAGCACTTCGGTGTCGGTCTCGCTGACCAAGTTGTGGCCGCGGTGGGTGAGCAAGTCTCGAAGGGCCTCGTAGTTCTCGATGATGCCGTTGTGGATGACTGCAATGCGCCCCTTGCTTCCGGCGTGAGGGTGTGCGTTCACGTCGCTGGGGGGGCCGTGCGTGGCCCACCGTGTGTGCCCGATGCCCACCGTGCCGCGGGGTTTGTTTTCCCCGACGTGGGCCTCCAAGTTGGCCACTTTGCCTTGCTTCTTTTCGATGCGCAGCGTGCCTTGGCTTTCCAACGTGGCGATGCCCGCGCTGTCATATCCCCGGTATTCGAGGCGCTTCAATCCGTCAATGAGGATGGGGTAGGCTTCTTGGGGCCCGAGGTATCCGACAATTCCACACATGGGGCGAGGGCAAACTTTGGTTAGCGTCCGAGGGTCAGGGTCAGTCGTGCGGGGTCATCCACTTGGGCGCCTTTCAACACCACACTGGACACAGAGATGCCGCGACGGCTGGACACAAGGTACAACTCACGGCCGTCCAATTCTCCCTTCATCAGCGCCTGGACGGTGCTGCTCAGGTTGAAGACGTAGGCCTTCCGCGTGGCATCGTAGGTGCCATCCACCGGGATCGGCGCCTCTTCGTCTGGCGTTTCCGACAAATTGCCCTCTGTGTTTTCGAGCAACACAAACAGCCGGTCGGGCGCCGGGATGGGCTTGTCAAACGACTCCGGTTCGACTGGAAGCACCAACTCAGCCTTCAGCACGGTGGGTACGTCTGCGAGGCTGTCCTGAAACGCGGCAAGGTGCGGGAAGCGAAGACGGACTTTGGTGCCCGATGCAGACAACACGTAAGCACGTTCTGTGCCCGCCAACTCTTCCACCGATTCGTCCACATCCAAGACCGCCAACTCGCCTTCGAACACATGCTCGAACAAGCTCATGCGCGCACTCAAAGGGCTGATGAGGAAATCGTAAAACGAGGTGTCCGTGTCGTTGTGGTAGTGCAACCGCATGACGCTCAAACCGCTGTTGATGTCGAAGGCAAGCGCGCCATGAAGCACATCCAAGGGTTGAACCAAAATGCCAGGGACGATCTCAAACCAGGATGCGTTTTCGTCGTAAGTGCTCGAATCGAGGTCGACCAAAGTTTGGCCCAGGTCGGTCCTCAAGGGAATGCGAAGCGTGGGGGGCAAGGTATCCTCCCCAAGGATGAGCTCATCGGCCGGGCGCAAGTCCATGGCGCCTGCCAAGGGAGACACCCATTCGTCACCGGTCGTTGGCGGCGTCCACGAGGAGTAATACGCACTGTCGAAGGACAGGCTGTCTGCCAAGGGCTGAACGGAGAAAGAGGATGGCGAAAGTCGGCCGTAGAAGTCTCCCGTGTACCGCAATTGCAGGAAGAGGCTGTCGGCCACGGGGTTCTCCCCAAAGTTCAAGTCTGTGGCGGAAAGGCGAAGTTGTGTGGCCAAGGACGCCTTGACTTGCCCAAAGCGAGGAACGTACACGCTGCCCACAAGGCCGGTGCTGAGACGATCGGTTCTGAGGCTGTCCTCGCGAAGCGTGGCGAGCTCCACGGTGACCGTGTCGATCACGACCACATCGAGCAGTTCAGACGCGGGTTGAAGTCCGAGCCCAATGTCTGTGGTCGGCTTGGTGCATCCAAGGGTGAGTGCCAAAAAGCATCCAAGAAACAAGCTGACTGTCGGGTGGATGCGGAAGTCGTTCCTCTTCATGAGGGCACGAAGTTCAACAAGAACTCCTTTACTCCGCGACAGCCTCAGCCTTTCCCTCCAACATGGTGTCGTAGAAGGCGTTGATTTCAGAAACGAACCCTTCGCTACCGCTGTAAGGCAGGATCGGCTTGTCCATGCCGGCCAAAACGGCTTGCGATTCGGTGCTGAGCTCTTCGGAACCCACGATGATGGCGTCTGCACCTTGCATGCCGAGCGCGTTGAGGCTTTCAAAGGTCGGTTCGCCAATGCTAGACAAGGCGTCTGCGGGAATGCCGTGCGCCTCGGCCTTGGCGGCCATGCCGGCATCCAAAGCACCTTCAAATCCTTCGTCGTACGCGTGGTAAATCACCTTGGCGTTTTCGAAGTAGGGCTCGTCGGCAAACACGTGCTTGAGGTAAAGCGGAACGAGGCTGGTCATCCATCCGCTGCAGTGGATGATGTCCGGCGCCCAGCCCAATTTGCGCACGGTTTCAAGCACGCCGCGCACGAAGAAGAGGCTGCGCTCGTCGTTGTCTTCGAAGAAGTTTCCGTCAGCATCCTCCAACACAGCCTTGCGCTTGAAGTGGGTGTCGTTGTCGATGAAGTACACCTGAATGCGGGCCGAGGGGATGGAGGCCACCTTGATGATCAACGGGTGGTCCGTGTCGTTCACATTGAGGTTCATGCCGGAGAGGCGAATGACCTCATGGAGTTGGTGCCGACGCTCATTGATCTTGCCAAAACGTGGCATGAACACGCGGATTTCCTTTCCTTTCTCGTGCGTCCCTTGGGGCAACATGCGAGAGACGTGGCTCATCGTGGTTTCCGGGAGGTAGGGAGTGAGGTGCTGAGAAATGTAAAGGACGCGTGGCTTACTCATAGTTATGTTCTTTGTGAAACGGAGCCCTAAGATAAGTAAATTTGAACCCAAATCCAAGCATTTACGCGGGTTTCAGCGCCAAAACAACTGGTTTCCATGGTCCTTTTGCATTCTTTGGAAGAGCTTCACGCTTGGCAGCGCGACAACGCTTGGGCGTCGCGGCAAACGGGGTTTGTGCCCACCATGGGCGCGTTGCACGAGGGTCATGCGAGTTTGATCCGGTTGGCCGCCGAGCGCTGCGAGTTGGTGGTGGTGTCCGTGCTCGTGAACCCCACACAATTCAACGAACAGGACGACTTTGAGTCTTATCCGCGGACGCTGGATCGCGATGCCGCGTTTGCGTCGAATGCCGGTGCACATGCCGTATTTGCGCCTTCTGCGGAAGAGTTGTACGGTGGTGTGCCCTCGGCGCCTTGTGTGGATTGGGGTCCGCTCACTCATGCGTATGAAGGCGCTCACCGCCCGGGGCATTTTGACGGCGTGGTGGCGGTGGTGGACCTGCTTTTTGACGCCGTAAGGCCGTCTTTGTCAGTCTTTGGAGAAAAGGACCTGCAACAAGTTGCGGTGGTGAAGCGTTTGGCCCGCGAACGCCATCCAAACTTGGAGGTGGTGGTCGGTGCGTTGGTTCGCGACGACCATGGTTTGGCACTGAGTTCGAGAAATACCCGACTCGACCAAGAGGGTTTGGTGACCGCGCGTCGGTTGAGTCGCACCCTGCACGAAATGCAGGAGGTGTGCGCAAAGGGGGGAGATGTGGCCGAGGCGTTGATCGCGGGTCGCGAAGCTCTGGACACCACACCTGGCATCACCTTGGAATACCTCGACGTGGTGGACACGCAGTCTTTTGAGCCTTCCAGAGGGGCCCAAGACCAAGGTGCGCATGTGGTGGTGGCCGCGCATGTCCAAGGGGTGCGTCTCATCGACAACGCGCCGTTGAGGACTTGAGTCCAGAAGTGTTGGCAACTGGCCCGGATTTCGGAACTTGCCCTCAAATCTTCACGCCATGGGTGCCGTCGGTCCTACACAACTCCTCCTCATTGCATTGGTCATTTTGCTGCTCTTTGGTGGCCGCAAAATCCCTGAGCTCATGCGCGGCCTCGGCCAGGGCATGAAGGAATTCAAAGACGCCTCGAGCGGCAAAGAAGACAAGACAGACGGCTCGGACAAGGACGCCTGATGAAAGGCCTTGCGACATGCTTGTCGTGGGTCTTCGGGCTCATGTGCGTTGTCGCCTTTGGCCAAACGGAAGGAGACACCTTGGCTGTGCCAGTGTCACCCGACACGTTGGTCAGCACCGACACGGTGCCCCATGACATCGCGATCGATTGGGAAGCCCAATGGGCTGAATGGTGTGCCACGGCCCACTGTGTCAGTTCAGATTCCTCTCTTTGGAATGTGCCCGATGTGGGCTTGACCCGTGTGGGCGACCACTTGGATTCGGCCTTTGTGGCAGAAAAGTTGACTGCGCTGAACGTGCTGTCTGAGCTGGACCTTCGCTGGAATCCCGTGGCGCATCGCCGGATTGTCACATACGGCAAGAGAAGGACGCACCACCTCGGAACCATGCTGGGCCGCTCCGCGATGTATTTCCCGTTGTTCGAAGAGGTGCTTGCTCGGGAGGGCCTTCCCCTTGAATTGAAGTATTTGTCTGTGGTGGAAAGCGGCCTGAATCCCGAAGCCCGGTCGCCAGCGGGTGCTCGAGGCTTGTGGCAGTTCATGTATTACACGGCGAAGGCGGAAGGACTTCGCATCGACGGGTATGTGGACGAGCGAAAAGACCCCTTGTTGGCCACCGAAGCGGCCTGCAGACACTTGCGTCGGCTGCATCGGATGTACGGAGATTGGTACTTCGCGCTGGCGGCCTACAACGCGGGTCCAGGCAACGTGAACAAGGCAATTCGTCGGTCTGGCGGCAAGACCAATTATTGGGAGGTTCGGCCGTTTTTGCCCAAAGAAACCCGCGACTACGTGCCCAACTTCATTGCCGTGGTCTACCTCATGGAGCACCACGCCGACCATGGCATCTTCCCGCAAAAGGCGCTTCCTGGAGCCATGTCGGTGGACACCTTGATGGTGGAGGGGCCGTTGCGTTTCGACCAAATGGCGGCCGTGACGTCCCTTTCAGAATCGGAAGTTGCCGCCTTGAACCCCATGTACCGCCTGAAAATAGTGCCTGGACCGGGCGAGAAATTCGCGGTGCGTTGGCCGGTGGAAAAGGTGGCCGAATTTTTGGAGGAGGAAGAGGCGATGCGCGCCCATAAACCCGATTTGACCCCCACCATCAAGTACGAGCCCGAGCCTGTGGTTTACCGGGTGAAAAGCGGCGATGTCCTCGGAACCATTGCCCGAAAGCACGGGGTGAAAGTGTCCCAGCTCAAGGCATGGAACGACCTGAAAAGCACCACCATCCGCGTGGGCCAACGATTGATCATCCATGCAGATCCCAACACCCTCTAAGTTCTTTTCGGCTTGGCTCGTTGTGGCCTTGGCACTTGTGTCCTTGTCCGCCTGCGAAGGGGACGGGGCGAGGGTGGCGCTTCCCGGCAAAGTGGGGGCGGCAGGAGAGCTGGTGGTGGTGGCGACGCCTGAGGTTTGGGCGGGACCCGCGGGGGACACAATCCAAGCGTTGATGGGTCAGCCTTATCCGGTGCTGCCGCAGTACGAGCCGCTGATGGACGTGGTTCACCTGGAACCGGCGCTGTTTGACCGGTTTTGGAAGCCTCACCGCAACATCCTGGTGCTGGAGGTGGCCGACAGGGTGGACACCCAAGAGCCGTCGCTCACGTTTTACCGCAACAAATACAGCCGAGGTCAAATCTACATGGTGGCCAAGGCGCGCACGGCGGAAGCACTTGCCGAGGTGTTGTTGTCCCGCGGCGGGGAGATGGTCAGCCTGTTGCACGCCGAGGAGGCATCGCGCTTTTCCGACATTGTGGCGCTTTCTCCCAACGAAGTAGTGGCCCGCGACGTGTTGAACAAGTGGGGCATCCAGGGATTGTGGCCCAAGGATGCGCGTTTGGCCAAACAAACCGAGGACTTCTGGTGGGTCGACCGCCAGCTCACCCGGTTGAAAGGCGGCGACAACCACGACATCCAACAAGGGTTCTTCATTCACAGTGAACCGTACGTCAGCACAGACCAGCTCAGCCTGGACCACGTGCTTGACCGTCGGGATGCGTTGACCCGAAAGCACGTTCAAGGCCCCACCCAAGGCAGTTACATGGCCACCGAACGGCGGTTCTTCCCGGCCTACGAGGAGATGCAGTTTGACGGCCACTTTGCCCTCGAGGTTCGTGGGTTGTGGAAGATGGAAAACGACTTCATGGGGGGACCCTTTTACAGCTTGACCATCGTGGACGAAGCAGAAGGGCGACTCCTGACGATTGAAGGATACGCCTACGCGCCCTATTTCGACAAGCGCCCCTACATCCGCGAAGTTGAAGGGCTTGTGCGCCGGTCGGCCTTTGTGGGCCTTCCGCAGCCCGCCCCCTGATCAGCGCGCTACCACAAACGTGCCTGAGGCGCGCACATCGCCGCCTTCCGTTCCAAAGCGCACCTCATAGGTGCCCCGAGGCCAAGTGCTGACGTTCACGTGCCCGTCGGCATAGGCTGCCGAGTGCACGAGCTGGCCAGCGGCGTTGAAAACGTTCACGACAAGTGTCTCT
>NYSX01000034.1 GCA_002683345.1 Flavobacteriales bacterium | reverse complement strand
TGCCAACACAACAGGCGACAGAATCGCATACGGATGGTTACCTAGGGCGTACGTGCCTATAAGACTTGGCCTGAAACTCCAAAATCTGAACATCCAAGCTTCATTCAAAATCACATCCACAACCGTTCAGCCATTTGGTATGACCGTGCAGTTCTGGACAGGTGCAAACGAGCTACCCGTGCCCGCAGGGGCGATAAGCACCGCTCTCGGCACTCCGGGGTCGCACTTCCTCATTGTTTCGGCCGTATCTCAGCAAGGGAGTAAGACCACACTCAAGTGGGTGCTGAGGCACACCGCATCAGTTACTCGAGTGTATGAGGGCACATCTCAGATGGATATTGCGGACGGGGGTGATATCATTTCGGTGACAGCCGGCGGTCCCCCCGGATTTGGTGATGGTTCAAGGCCCACTGACCGTCGCTACATCATACACGACTCTGTCTACAAAATGACCAATAACCTCGAATTCCTTGATTTCGCGGTCATCAGACCAGACGAAGCCAGCGACAAAATGCGGCGCATAAAGGTGCTGTAATATAACAGTGAATTTGAAGAAATTCGTTCTATGTAGTGAAAGCGTTTCAATCTGCACGCTTAAATCATATGAGCTCATTCGCAGCAACTAGACGTGCCTTGGGCCGTGTTCTTTCGGCCCGTCACTCCCCATTCCCCGGCGTCGAAACCCTCAGTCAGGCCCTTGACAGGGTGGTACGCACCGTGGCTCGAAACCCGCAGGAGAAGGATGAATTCTCGACGCTCATGAAGCGTGGTGCCTTCCTGCCCGCGGGGCGCACACTGCTGTCCGCAGACCCCGTGGTCAAGGCTGTGATTCCCAACTGTGCCGTGGTGCCTCCCACAATCAAGGCATTTGAGTCATTCATGAGGCACACCACCGGGCTTGGCACGTGCCTCAACAGCATTCATCCCGGCTCCGTGGTGTCGCGCTTGGAGCAACTGTGCAACGTGCCTGTGGCAGACGCCACGGGTCGCAAGCCGGGTGTCATGGCCACCCTGCACTGGGCACACCCGGACGCTGCTGCGTTGGTGGATGCCAAGGCTGCCAACCCTGACGGTGCGCTGTCAAATGCAAACATTTCCCTGATTGTGCCTGCCAACGAGTGGGAAACCTTTAGGGGAAGCCCCATTTTCGATCTCTCTGTCCGTGCAGCGTGGGCGTGCGGTGACCCCGGCCTGCTGCTGTCTCCCAACCACCAAACCGCTGCGGCCACCTCGCCCTGTGGTGAGCTGTGGCTCACACCTTGGGAAGTTTGCACCCTTGGAAACCTGCACCTACCCGCCCTCACAAACACCATGGGGGAGCTTGATATGGCCCAAGTCCGCTCTGCCACGCGCTCTGCCACCAAATTCCTTGACGCCGTGGTTGACTCCCTGCGTTTCCCCTGCTTGGACGCCCAAAAGGCCACCGCATTCCATCGTCGCGTGGGATTGGGTGTCATGGGATGGGCTGACGTGCTGCAAGGCATGGGCATTCCCTACGACAGCAACGACGCACTGGCTCTGGCGGAATCCACATCTTGGAATATGCGCTCAGCCGCACAGCAAGAGTCAACGGAGACGGGCAGGAGGCACGGTAAGGAAGGCATGCAAAACTCCACTGTCTTGGCACTGGCACCCACGGGCGGCACATCGTCCCTGTTCAGAGCATCCTACTCCATCGAACCACACTTCAAGGACGCCCACTCCATTTCTAGCAACGCCCATCTGCGCATGCTGGCGGCGTGGCAGCGGCACGTGGACAACGGCGTGTCCAAGACCGTCAACCTGCCCTCCCACGCGACGGAAGGGGATGTGGCAGGCGTGTTTGACACAGCACACGCGCTCGGCGTCAAGGGTGTGACCGTCTACAGGGACGGGTGCAGGCACGCACAGCCACTGGCGGTGGGCACCAAGGCCAACTGTGAGGAGTGTGTGGCCATTTGAAAGTAAATCCAAGCACACACCACACGCCATAATATATAAAGCCACTGTTTCAAGACAATTCATTGCAGTTTTGTGACACACATGATCAGCGTAAAGCGGTCCCAAGAGATTTTAGCCATGTGCAACGGCTCCATAGATTCAGTCATTGAGATGCTCACTGATGATGAGCGTGCTGAGATCGAGGAAGCCTTGAGTGTTCGAATTTCAACAAGCGGCAAGGATAAACTCGATAAACGCAAGTTCGACCATGCGGTGGCTTGCATGATACAGGATGTTCGTTTTAAGCAATACACAGGGCCGCACACATGCACGATACCACCCATAGGCCAGAATGACAACGTGTTCTAAATGAATTCATTGAGAAATGTTGACTACGATCGTGTCTTCTTCCACACCACTGTCACCTGCCACCATATCGAATATCACCCCCACCACATCTTCCACTAGCACATCGCTCAAGTGCTCTTTGAGCCGACCCAACGCCCGTTTGCGTGCCCGTGACGTCTCAAACACATTTCGAAATCCCATCACCTTTTCATGCGTTCGCTTGTTCAAAGTGTCAAACGGAGTAAAGTCATACATCCCCTCGATTCGCACCGTCTTTAGCAGGTACTTGAATGACGCCAACGCCTCGCAAGGCTCCATGCGGTAGACCCCTCGCACATACCCATTTTCGCCAATCTCAGGCAGAAACACGGACCCTTCATCGCCCCAAATTGGACGCATGAGCACATCTCGACCATCAAGCTCAAGTGTCCCTCGTTGTTTCAGCCCCTTTAACAGCTCACCGATTGACACGAGGGCGTCATGCGGGGCGGGTGCATCCTCCCCAAACGCCACGCGTGCAGCATCCTTCCCCACGGCGTACGCAGTGTGAAACGTGTTGTATTGGTTGGCCCACACGCGCTGCATGACGTCCCACTGATCGTCGTTGACGCACCGGGAGCACACAGCTATCCCAAAAATGTGGCTTTGATATGCGTCCGGAAAGAAGTATCGGACAACTCGCGTGTTGAAGCACAACATGCACGCCGCCGTGTTGTAGAGGGCCTGCGGTCGCAGCTTCATGAGCATCGCGAGGTCTGACGCCCGCATATCCACTGTGTTTGTAATTGTCATGTTGATTGGATGTTCACCATTGCAGGCATAACGATGCACACTATTTTTACAACTGTGTGTTACGATGGCTCAAGCCTGCATTTGAAACACAAGTGATGGGTAAAACATATAAAGGTATTACGAAAGCACACAAAATCAGTCATTTTGTTTGCACACACAGAAACAGAAGCATGGTACCTAGAAACGCGATTCAGGCATATAATTTCTTCTTAAAGATCAACTCGATTCTCTCAGGCATGGCGGCAGACCCTTTCAGTGGAAACAAAGCCCCGAAAGAGTTAGAAGCGATTACGAGAGAAGCATCAAAGGCCTTGAAAAATGCGGGGGATGGGAAGTGGGAAGATTGCGAAGATAGCGTCACTAATATGCGACTCATGATCAATGACGATGATACATTCTACGCTCTGAATATGAAAAAGCGCTTTAAAGAGCTTGGCCCTCTCTTGATTGAAGTAGAAGCTTGTGTCAACGAATGTGCACTCCAAAAATTGGCTAGGAGACGGCACCCGCGCGTTCAGGTGTCGATTGATTGCCCCGCACGGGTAGTCAACAGTGGGAAGGTTACCAAGAAACCTGTAGAAAAAAAACGGATACTCTCCGTGCTAGATATGATTTGAGAATGAATACAATTTCAAACACCCTTCTGAAAGACCATCGAACGTTCTGTGTTTATTATAATGCTATGACTGACAGACTAGATATCATACCACGGTGCACGTCCTTCGAGGTGTTTCTCACAGCATCAGGCGCCGCTCAATGGGTTGTGACTTGCCCCAAGCGATATGTGCAAGCCCCCGGATCAGAGCTTTTGAATATGCTCAATTCTATGGTTGAACCCGTCACATACAGAGCCAGCAGGAACGAGATTCAGGAGAATGCCGGCTACGTGTGGTTGGCTGCTAACGGAGCATCATACAGCATGTGCCAAGAACACACCTCCCACGTCCTGCACGTCATCACAAGACTAGGGGGTCGAGTTTTGCCGGTTCAGGCGCAGGAATCATGACCACGTGCAGAGCTGCCAGAAGAAGCAGGATGCCTGACACGGTTGACCGCCTCTCACCGCCCGCTGTCCGCAGGGAGGCCATGGCACCCACAGCCAGAATCACGGCGGCTGCACCTTGAGGGGTGGAAGCCAGCCCCGCTATGAGGTGCGTGAGCACGAGTGCCACCAAGGCACACACCACAAGCACATACACAACGGCGGAGGCCACCACCAAGCGGAAAAACACAGAGGGTGCAGTCAGAACGAGTGCAGCCAGAACAAGCAGGACCACCACGGGGGCCGTGAGTGTCTCTACACCCTCCTGCGAGATCGCCCACGGGAGTGCGCCATACCTGCAAACTTCTTGATCCATGGCACCTCCTATTTTCTATCAGGCGGACTGTTTCTGATTCAATGAAAACGTTCAAAACGCTCAAAACATGGCAACCCAACAGTGCGACTGCACAAAGCAGTACGATGAGGCCAAGGACCCTGAGTGCTTCTACACGTGTATGTCTCAGGATTTAATTATTGACTCTGGAAAAATGGCCGACCAAATCGAGCACACCTTCTCCCAAGGGGGCTGCGACTGCGACAACCCTGAAACCGATGACTGCGCCGCAATCTGCGATGCGACAGATGTGAGCATGCAGGACGTGCACAGCGCACAGTCCAAATTCAAGGCGGCGGCCGTTGCTATGGTCAAGCCCATCATGAAGCCCATCGCCGCAGCCGGCATTGAGGTGCCTGAAGCCTTCAAGCAGGATGAAACCAAGGCCACAGCATGCTCTGAGTTTCTGAGCGCCGGCGGTCTGTTTGTGACCATGGTATGGATTCTGCTGGCCGTCCTTGTGTCTATGGCCCTTTACAAGGAGTATGCCAAGGCAGAGGATTCCTCCAAGCCCAACCTTTGGTGGGCTGGCATGGGTGCTCTCACATTCTTGACTGTTGGCAGCGCTTTGGTCGCATTCTTCGAGACTTTGAGCTGCGCTATTGCGTAATTTCAGCCTAGAAGTAAACCACTCATCCAACATGCATTTCTGCCACTCCAAACTTCACATGCCGCATTGGAGCTGCAACTTGGGCGCTTCAGCACAATTCATTCTTCTTTCTGTGTGGTTTTCCATCATAAACGGGCACTGGCCGATTGCTTGGGTGTCATCCACCGTGTGGCTCACTTCCACTGTGTATTGGGGATTCATGCCGAATTCTCCGATTGCCAGAGTAGTTGATATGACCACTGTAGCAATGGGTGCGTGCATTCTGATCGCCATTTCATCTCAACCCGTCATAGCAGAACGCATGCAGATAGTGAGCCTGCCGCAGTCGAGCGAGTGGGCGTGCATGGTGGCCTTGGTGCCGTATTCCATGGCTGTGTCTGCGTTCTTTTACATGCAAGGCACATCCACAGAGCACACGCACACAGGCAACAAGTGGCACGCGTGCATCCATGTGTTTGCCACGATTGTCAACTGCGTCATGGTCGTGTCACACCCATATGTTACGCCCGGCAAGCAGCAACTTTCCACTTAACATTTTTTGAGTGCCCATGTAAACGGCCAAGTCTTGCGATCAGCCACCCGCCCTGATGGGTTCGCCCTCGAAGCTCAACACCAAGGTCAAAAGCGCACTCGTGCAAAAATACGGCGACAGTGCCAACGATATCGTGTCTCAGTTGGAAGCATTGGAGGATCAGCCTAGAAATTCGGCGTTGGTGCGGGTTCTTGCGGCTAGGGAAAGGGACGTTGCGCTGAAAATAATATCAGATGTGGTGGGTGCGCAGCAGGCTGTGTCTGAGACTGTGTCGGAGCTACAGACGGCCGATGATGTGAACCTATCCAACACACGGCTGGCCAAGCACGGGGGTAAGGGGCAGTTTCAGTGCCGCAGCTGCAAGAGCTGGGACACACAGTTCACAGAAAAGCAGATGCGCAGTGGGGATGAGCCATCTACGCTCTTTGTGCGGTGCATGGCGCCGGGCTGCCGAAAGCGTTGGACAGTAAATGGTTAATGATCAAAAGATATTTATTCATTCGGGACCACACCAACCCCCACAAGTGATGACTGTGACACCATCGGCTTCTCCGTCAATCAACGAAGAAAAATCAGCCGCGCCTTCAACAAAAACCTCCTCAACTTTGTCAGCAAGTACTACAGGGGTCGAGTTGAAAACATCAACCTTGCCTGCCTTCAATTGTTCCAACTTGGATTTAACAACATCAAGCTCCCTCTCGGAATTCACGTCCGCAAACGCGACAACGCTACCTTCTCTGTGCTGAACCCAGCTTTCACCACAAGGTTCAAAGGACACCTTTTTGCCATAGGTAAGATAGCGCAGGCGTGTCGTTTTGCCGCTCCCAGCGGGCCCTTGGATGCACGTGATTTTGATGATCGGACAAGCTGCTACGTTGTTGAAATCACTCATTGTGGTGTCTGAGAAATATCTACCAAATGTGTAATTGAAAATTCACTCTTTAAATATTTTTCGCTGAGCTGGTGTGTGTGTGGCCCACTCACCACAAGATCATTCATTCACACATTATTCACTGTCACTGCTGCTTGACTCAGGGGGAACCCCCACCTGAGAAGTCGGTGTCAGCCCAACCCAACACCCATGAGATACTCCATATGAGGGCACCTTGGGCTTTGCATCAGGAGGTGTTAGTGAATTATATCACTGGAGATCGATCCTGACCCTGATCCTGAACGCCCTTTACCTGTCCGCGCTGAT
>NYSX01000033.1 GCA_002683345.1 Flavobacteriales bacterium | reverse complement strand
GGCCGTGCCATTTCCAACATGGGAAGCAACAGCACTGCCAACCTCGCCTTGGCCAAGATTCTCAACGACGACGCCAACGGCGCGCGCACCACGTTGGAAAACTCCGGCGACGACAGCGCGATCACCAGCTACCTCCTCGCCGTATGCGCTGCGCGCCTCAAGGACGCTGCCGGTGTGAAGAAGCACGTGGAAGCGGCCCTAGCCAAGGACCCCACGTTGCGCGACCGCGCCCAAAACGACTTGGAGTTCCGCAACTACAAGTCTGCGCTCGGCATGTGAGCCTTTCGAATTCAGAATGCAAAAGCCCCGCCAAATGGCGGGGCTTTTTGTTGCGCAAGGGTCAGGGGACCCAAGTGAGGCCGATCAACTGTGGCGCAGATGCAGGGCTGCCTGCCAGAGATACACTCCCGCGCACACGCTGACG
Source organism: Flavobacteriales bacterium (assembly GCA_002683345.1). GTDB lineage: Bacteria > Bacteroidota > Bacteroidia > Flavobacteriales_D > Sanyastnellaceae > UBA11663. The sequence goes on along the minus strand of NYSX01000033.1, from coordinate 17,285 downwards.
TTGATGCTCTGCTTGACCCCGTATTGGGGCATTTCCACCACGAGGTCACATGCCTCGAGGACTTCTTGTGACACGCCCCGGACCTCGTTGCCAAGGACCAAGGCCCATCGTTCCTCCGGGGTGGGCTTCCACTCCTGCAAAGCCACACTGTTTGGCGCTTGCTCCACCGCGGCAACCTTCCAACCTTGGGACTGAAGGTGCTGCACCGCGGACAAGGTTTCCGGGTGAGCGTTCCAAGGCACGTGGCCGCTGGCGCCGAGGGCGCTCTTCAAAATGTCCCGATGAGGGGGGTGGCAGGTGATGCCGCAAAGGTCCAGTCCATCGATGCGGAACGCGTCCGCGGAACGGAAGCAGGCACCGACATTTTGGCCACTGCGGATGTTGTCCAGGACAAGGCGGATCGGCAACCGTTCCGCTTGTCCAAACGCTTCAGCCGAGAGGCGCTCTCCGAGGCCTTGAGCCGGCATTACTTGATGCGCAGGCTGTAGGGCATGCGGGCTTGGATGGGGTCGCCCGTTTCCACCATGCGACGCACTTGCCACAATTCACGCAGGAGCTCTTCTTCCACGCCAGTGAACCCGAGCGCGTGCAAGCCAGCCTCGACGCCGGTCAAGTCTTCCACGAAAGACTCGAAGGGATCTTTCGCTTCTGGCAAGGCCACGCGACGGATGTCGTCTTGCTCGATGCTCGCAAGTTGCGCGGCGTAAGCAACGGCGTATTCCAAATCGCCGATCTCGTCCACGAGCCCGTTCTCCAAGGCGTCATTGCCCGTCCAGACACGGCCCCGGGCGAGTTCTTCAACGCGTTCGCGGGTCATGTTTCGACCTTCGGCCACGCGCTGGGTGAACGCATCGTACACCTCCGTCACGCTCTCATTGATGGCCGCAAGCGTCACAGCGTCTGGGGCAAACAAGCCGTCGGGCTGTCCCGCATGGTCGTGGAGGGCCACCTCGTCAAACGTGATGCCCACGTGCTCTTCAAGCATGCCGCCGAGGTTGGGAATCATACCAAACACCCCGATGGATCCGGTGATGGTGGTCGCGTTGGCGAAGATGTGGTCTGCAGCGCAGCTGATGTAGTACCCGCCGGATGCCGCGAGGTCACTCATGCTGACGACAAAGGGCTTGCCCGCTTCTTTGAGCAAGATGGTCTCACGCCAAATCACGTCGCTCGCCAAGGCACTCCCGCCAGGAGAGTTGACGCGCAACACGACGGCCTCCACGTCTTCGGCTTCCCGAGCCTCGCGCAGGGCCGTTGCGATGGTCTCCGACCCGATGGTGGAAGCGTCTCCTTCCCCACTTTCAATGGCGCCGACGGCGTAAATGACGGCCACGTTGCCTCCGAGTTCTGTCGCGTCTTCCTCGCCTTCCTCTTCTTCCATCTCTTCCAACGCCGCAGTCAAAGCTTCCACGCCACCAAGGAAACGCTCTGCCAGCGTGTATTCGCTCAACGAAATCAACTCAGGCTCTTCGCCGTCCAACCTCTCCTCGAGCAAGGACATCAACTCGTCCTCGTAGAGCAAGCCATCGACCAGGCCTGCGTCGACGGCGTCTTGTGGGCCGCGAATGGCAAGGCGGTTGGCCAGGTCATCGAGTGTGCCTTCTTCCAAGTTTCGGGCAGTCTCCACGTCGGTGCTCATGTCCCACCAAAACCCTTCCAGCAACGCGGTGAGTTGCTCGCGGTTGGCCGCGCTGAAGTTTTTGCGGAGGTAGGGCTCGACTGCACTCTTGTAGGTGTTGTCTGGGCCACGAACCACGGTGACGTCGATGCCGAGCTTCTCGAACATACCTGGGTAGAACATGCTTTGGCTGCGCAGGCCGTTGAGGGTCATCCCACCTTGGGGGTGCAAGTACACTTCATCCGCCGCAGAGTTGAAATGCAACGCGCGTTGACTCATGTTCTCTGACCACGCCACGATGAACTTGTTGCTGTCCTTCAAAATCTCCAGTCCCGCTCGAAGATCTTCCATCATGGCCGGCATGACCGAGACGTCGGCAACGTTGAGCAGGACGCCTTCGATTTGGTCATCCTCCGCAGCGCGCTCAAACGCATCCAAAATCTGGTTAAGGCCCACTTGCATGTTGGGTTCCAACCCGCCCAAGCCAAACGAGAACGGCACGTCGTTGCCACCGCGCTCCACGATGGGTGCATTCAACGTCACTTTCAAAATGTTGGCCTCCTCCAAGTCGATGTCGGCTCCGGCCATGGGATCGGCGTCCGCCAACGCGCCCACCAATCCGCCCACCAGAACACCGACAAAAATGAAGATCAAGACTGTGCCCGCCACGAGCAGGCCCAAGGTTGAGCCGATCGCTGAGCTCAAGATGTTTTTTCCAAATGAAGACATGGCCTCAAAAGTAGGCCAAGGCCTGCGATTGGAAGTACCTTGGTGCCCAACGACTGTGAAGACCATGAGGACTGTGTATTTGGGGCTTGGGACGAACCTGGACGACCGTGACGCTTGGCTTGACCAAGGGCTGCGCCTGCTGGAACACGCCTTGGTGGAGCGACGGGCTGTGGTGTCCATGTCGTTGTCCGCGCGCTACGAAACCGAGGCGTGGGGCATGGCCCCGGGCACGCCCGCCTTTCTGAACATGGTCGCGGCCGTGGAAACCGCCATGCCCTTGCCCGAGCTCTTGGCTTTGGGATTGGAGGTGGAGCGTGAATGTGGCCGCGTGCGGGACCCCGAAGCGAAGGGCTACACCAACCGCACCCTCGACGTAGATGTCCTGTGCACCTCCACAGGGGAGCGCTGTGCACCCGACGATGGACTCGACCTTCAGGTGCCCCATCCGCGGATGATGTCTCGACGGTTTGTGCTTCAACCCTTGGTGGATGTGGCGCCAGACTTGGTCGTGAAAGGACAAGCCATCCAAGACGCGCTGGACGCCTGTCCCGCCGAACCTGCTGTGGTGCTGCGGCGCGAAGAACCCGCCGAAAAAAACTGAAGAGATGTACGCGAGTTTGGCCATCGAAGGCGGCATCGGCGCCGGAAAGACCACCTTTTCAACGTGGCTTGCCCAAGACTTGGGGGCTGAACTGATGCTCGAGCGGTTCGAAGAGAATCCCTTCCTCGAAAAGTTCTACGAAAACCCGGAGGCCCACGCCTTCAGTGTGGAACTGTCCTTCTTGGCGGACCGCTACAAGCAAATGCAAGGGGCCATCAAAAGCCGCAACCTCTTCAAGCAGCGCCTCGTGGCCGATTACAGCTTCGCAAAGAGCTTGATTTTCGCCAAGGTCAATTTGCCCAAGGACGAGTTCAAACTGTTCAACACCATGTTCCAAATGATGGCGGCGCAATTGCCGCAGCCGGAAATCATCGCCATCCTCGACCCTGGACGTAAAAGGCAAGAAGCCCAAATCGTCCAGCGCGGACGCGACTACGAGCAAAACCTTCCCGAGGGCTACCTCGACCGCGTGGCCAAAGGCTACGAATCGCATTACCGTCACCACCGCGGCTCTCGGGTGCTTTGGGTGGACACCTCTGCGCTCGACTTTGTGGCGCGGCCGGAGGAATTGCCGGTCTTGCGTGACGCCATCTTGACGCCGCGCAAACCTGGCGTGCATCACATCTCGGTGACAGCCTAACTTCACGACATGACCCACCTGAAGAATGCATTCGTGGATTTGGCAGATTGGCCCGAGTTGGACGAAATCCAACTCGTTCCTGTGCTTCCCGCATATGCCAAGGCCCGAGCGCTGGTTTGGGGTGTGGTGACGGTGGTGGTGGGCTTGGCCTTTTCCGGGCCGCTTGTCGCCATCGCCATTTGGGGAGACAACGCGCCTCCACGGGTGCTGTGGTTGATCTTTGGTGGGTTGTGGTTGCTGTCCATGGGATGGTGGGCGTTGGAAGAATGGAAAGGTTGGCCCCTACGTGGCTACCTCGTGCGTGACCGCGACGTGGTGTACCGCAGAGGTTGGTGGTCCCGGACCATCACGGCTGTGCCATTCACCCGCATCCAACACAGTGAAATCCAACAGGGCCCGATGGGGCGGTGGCTGGGATACTGCACCTTGAAGCTTTACACCGCAGGTGCGTCCGGCGCCAATTTGGAAATCCCCGGACTCAGCATGGCCACCGCCAGGAACATCCGCCGCATGCTGGAAGACCAGAGCCATGAATGACTTGACCGCGCCGCGGCGGCAACACATCGCGGGGTTGCTTGTGCTTTTGGGCTGGCAATCGCGGCACATGCTTCGGGCGGCATGGCCCATTTTGATTGCGGCCTACTTCCAAAATGCCAACGACGCGAAGTACTTCTTGTGGGCCATCTCCGTGGGTGCGGTTGTCACCCTCGTGGGCGCCGTGCTTCACTTTTGGCGGTTCACCTTCAATGTAAGTGGGGGCAAGTTTCATGTGCACAAGGGTGTCTTCGTCCGCGAAAAAATCAACATCCCGCTTGAACGCGTTCAAGCGGTGCACATCGAACAGAACCTCATTCAACGGCTGTTTGGCGTCAGCGGCGTGCGCGTCGACACGGCGGGCACTTCCGGATCCGAACTTCGCATTCATGCCCTCAAGTGGGACGAAGCCCAGGCCCTTCGTTCTCTCCTCACCGCCGAACGGTCCGACGCCGCAGTTCAGAACGAGCAGGTAAACTCCGAAGCTGAGGAAACCACATCCCCAGCAAGGCCCACGCCGCGACGCGCGCTGATGGACCTCGACCTGCCCACCCTCCTCAAGGTCGGCTTGTCCCAAAACCACCTGTCCAAGGTGGCTTTTGCCATCGGGGGCCTCGTCACCTTTCAAGGCTTCGCATGGGAGATTGTATCTGAACTCTGGGGCAAAGTGCCCAGCCTGTGGCGCACTGTCCTGCTCTTCCTCTCCCCCTTGCTCCTCGTCTTCTCCCCCATCCTGATCGCGCTCGGGTCGGTTCTGATTTCCGTCGTGACCAGCGTGTTGAGGCATTGGAAGCTTCGCATTTGGGTGGAAGGATCCAAGGCCAAACGCACGTCCGCCATCCACCTCACACAAGGTCTACTCAACCGCCAAGCCATGCAGATCCCCATTCACAAAGTCCAGTCTGTGATGTGGGAAAGCACCTGGATCCGAAGGCTGTTCTCGATGGACACGGTCCACATTCGGCAGGCCGCTGCCGGTGGGGCCGTCGGCTCGGGGGACTCGGGAGGCATGGAAGGAGGCAATGCGATGCGCATGGGCATCCCCGCGATGAACGCGACGCGCACACGCCAGCTCGAAGCCTTGCTGTTCCCCTCGTGGCCGCAGCGCAAACTCGTCACGTTGCGGCCGGAGAAGTATGCGTTTTGGGTCCGATGGCTGCGTCGCTCTTTGGCCCTCACCCCTTTTGCCGTGGGGCTTGGTTGGTGGCTCGGCGCGGGTTGGGGCGCGTCCCTGGGCGCGGTGCTTTGGACGTGGAGTGGCTGGCTCTCTCGCAAGGTGTACCGCGGCCAATGGGCCACCACCGACGGACGCCATTTGAGCGCCCACCAAGGATGGTGGTTTCGGAAGCGGGTCATGATTGACTGGCACAAACTCCAAGCGGTGGAATTGACCCAAAACCGCATCCATGCGCGTCGCAACGTGGCCCACCTGACGTTTCACACGTCCTCAGGCGTAGCCCATTTGAGGTTCTTGCCCACCGACGTCGCGCGAGAACTGCGGGACCTCGCCATGGCCCAAGTCCACGCCCACCGAGGTCCGTGGATGTAAGATCATCCCCATTGAAGGCGGATTGACACAGGGAACACCGTCTCCCACGACGTACCTTCCGTCGCATGAAGCGAAGCGACTTTTTGAAGATCGGCAGCCTTTTTGGAGGCGGCATGTTGGGCGGTTTGGGCTTGGGACTCTCCTCTTGCTCCACCGCCCCCTCCCAAACAAAGACAGACATGAATTCGTGGTCAGAAGTGACCGGATCCATGGCCGAATACGCTGCCCCGGCCATCCCCAAGGTGAGGGTCGCCATGCTTGGGCTTGGAAACCGTGGAAGCTCCCTCATCGAGATGTTGGAATGGCTGGTCACGCAAGGGCATGCCGAAATCACCGTTTTGTGCGATGTTCAACCCGCGTACGTCCAGCGCGCTGCTGAGAAAGTCGCTTCCTTTCAAACGGCCACTCCCCTTCGCATTGACGATCCCTCCGGGGACGGGTGGCGCCAAGCATGCAATCCAGAAGTCGCGGACTTGGTGGTCATTGCCACACCGTGGCACCTGCACACCCCCATGGCCATGTACGCCATGGAGCAAGGACTTCACGCGGCCAGCGAAGTTCCCATTGCCTACACCGAAGAGGACTGCCTCTCGCTGGTGAAGACCTCAGAGCGCACCCAAAAGCATTGCATCATGCTGGAGAATTGCTGCTACAACGAAGAAGAATTGTGGCTGCTCAACATGGTGAAGAACGAGGTCTTCGGCGAAGTCACGCATGCCGAATGCGCCTACCTGCACGATTTGCGGGCGCTGTTGTTGGATGCCACGTACTACCACAACCGTTGGCGGTTGCGCGAGCATTTGGAACGAGACGGCAACCTCTACACCACCCATGGCCTGGGGCCGGTGTGCATGTACATGGACGTGCTTCGCGGGGACAACCTCAGCCATTTGGTCTCGATGAGTTCCAACGAAGCGGCACTGTCCAAGGCCCTTCGTGAGTCGGAAGATGCAGAGCTTCAAGCGCTTGCCTCGCAGGTCAAATGCGGGGATGTAAACACCACCCTCATTCGGACCACGGCAGGCAAAAGCATCATGCTGCAGTTTGACACGCACACAGGGCGGCCGTATTCGCGACTCAACAAACTGAGTGGCACAGGGGCGACCCATTACGGCTATCCGTCCCGCCTTTACCTCGACCATGGTCCCACTTGGGATTGGCACAGGTGGCAGGAGGAAGAAGCCCATGATGCCGCAAGGGCCCAATACGACCATCCTCTGTGGTCAAGCCTCAAAGAAGGCATCACTGCCAACCAACAAGGTCATGGCGGCATGGACTTCGTGATGATGTACCGTCTCATCCGCTGTCTGAACGAAGGCGTGGCGCTTGATTTGAGTGTGTACGATGGGGCGCTTTGGAGCCTCGTTGGCGTCCTCAGCGAACGCTCTGTGGCCCAGGGCAACCAACGCGTGGACATCCCGGATGTGAGCGGCGGCACGTGGCAAACCAAACGCGAACACCCCGTATTCAGGAAGGTCTGACGCCCTCGGAAACCAAGTCGGAACGGCTGTCGTGTTGAAATGCCGAGTATCTTGCCGGTCATGAAGAACTTGGCCTGGTTGGTGGTGCTTGGATGGTGTAGCGTGTTGTCATGGGCGCAAGTGGACAATGAGTTTTGGTTTGTGGCGCCCGAGGTGACGTCCTCGCATGGAGACAGTCCTGTGCTGTTGCGCTTCGCCACCTTCGACGCCCCCGCAGACGTGGTGGTGGACATGCCTGCCAATGCGAACTATGCGACGTACAACCTCACGATTCCCGCCAACAGTGCGCTGAGCATTGACCTCACAGACTCTTTGTCTTGGTATGAAAACCAGCCGTTCGACGAAGTGCTGAACAAGGGCATTCACATCACGAGCACGGCCAACATTTCAGCATACTACGAGGTGAACATGGGGAACAACCCAGACATTTTTGCTTTGAAGGGAAAGAATGCACTGGGGACTTCGTTCCACCTGCCATTTCAAAACTTCACCGACAACGGGTTTCAAACCACGTCCGGATTTGACATCGTGGCGACGGAAGACGACACAGAGGTCACCATCACGCCCTCACAAGATTTGATTGGACATCCCGCCGGCATCCCATTTACCATCACGCTGCCCTTTGCAGGTTCCACCTACGCCGCACGTGCAGCAGGGTCTTCGGCAGCGCAACACCCCACTGGAACGAAGGTCACCTCCGACAAACCTGTGGCCATCACCTTGCATGACGACTCTGCGAGTGGTGCCATGTTTGGAGGCACTTGCCTCGATTTGATGGGAGACCAACTGGTCCCCGACAATATATTGGGAACCGAATACGTGGCTGTTCACGGATACCTTGGGGGACACGACCGGCTGCAGATTGTGGCTACAGAAAACAACACGACAGTCACTGTCGATGGTGGCGTGGTGGCTGTGTTGCAGGAAGGAGAATTTCATTCCCACGAGCTGAACACGCCCTCGGCCTTCATTGAAGCGTCTGCTCCCGTGGCCATTTGGCAATCCACCGGTTTTGGGTGTGAATTGGGAGGTGGTCAATTGCCCAGTGTCAAATGCACTGGATCCAACTCCACCGTGTTCGTCCGCTCCACGCCAGAGACCATGAGGCTGAACATTTTGGTCCCAGCAGGAGGCCAAGGCGATTTCTTGTTCAACGGCAACACTGGAGTGCTGACTGCAGGCATGTTCGCCCCGGTGCCAGGAAACACCAACTGGCTTTTCGCGCAGGTCACCACCTTGGAAGGTCAAATTCCTGTGGGACAAGCCACCCGCGTTGAAAACACCTCCACGGTATTTCACCTTGGCATCATCAATGGTGGTGCGAGTTCAGGGACGCGATTTGGATACTTCTCGGATTACGGTTCCTTGCGGTATCAAGCCATCAACCAAACCATCCATCCTTGCATGGGCGACTTGGTCACGCTTGAAGTGGATCCCATCGAGAATGGGCTGTACCAATGGACGGGACCCAACAATTTCACCGCCACGGGGCTCGAAGTGGACCTAGGTGCCGTGAATTTGCAAGACAGCGGCACCTACGTGGTGCAAGGATTCACCGGCGAATGCGAGATCGAGAATGACACCATTGAAGTCGTGCTGCACTCGCCCCTCCCTGCCCCGGTGCTTTCCGCAGATCTTGAGGCGTGCGAAGGAGTCACTGCAACCGTGGGTGCAGACGTGGAAACGGTCTCATGGACGGGACCCAACGGGTTCACGGCAGAGGGACAATACGTTGTCCTTCCCAACCTCACCACAGCAGATGCAGGCGTGTATGTGGCCACGATGATCGACCCCTACTGTCCGGTGTCGTCCGATTCGCTGACAGTGACCGTGGTGACAGAGGAGGACTTGGCAGTGGTGTGGGACGACGAAAAGGAATTCTGTCCCGGCCAAGAGCTGTGGATCAATTTGCCGGGAACGTTGGCGGCCGACAACCCCGAGGTCGAATGGTATTGGCAACCCTTTGGCAGCGCAGATGCGGAGCTGATTTCCTCGGACTTGAGCCTTCTTGTGTCAGACATCGGTACGTATTACGCCGAGTCTACGACAGGCGGAGCGTGTGCCGTGACTGGAGATGGCGTGGTGGAAGTCACCCTCGCCGATTGCGATCTCGTGGTGCCCAATGTCATCACCCCGGGCAACGACAACCTCAACAACCGATTTGTGGTGTCCAACCTGTCTCAGTTCGAGTACTCCACGATTCGCATCTACAACCGTTGGGGAACGGAGGTCTTCCGACACGACAATTTTGGCAGCACCAATGGGTGGCTGCCTGGGAATGACGTTTCCGCCGGGTTGTACTATTACGTGTTGCACATTGCACGTGGGGACGAGCTCATTTCCATCACCACAGAGGAAGGAACCACGACCTACACCGAGCCCGGCACCATTGACCTGCACGGCGCCATCACGGTCCTCAAGTAAGGGATTCCAAAGACTTCAGCGCGTAGACATTCGCCTCACTCCTCGTCAGGTTCTGCCGACGCCAACGCACGGAAGGATTCTTCCACCAAAGGGGCTTTCATCAACCCTTCTTCCTGAATCTTGCCGTGAAGTTCTTCGAGCTTTCGGCCCGCAGGAACCACACGGGCGTCCCATGACCCCACGGCGTCGTTGTACTTCTTTACCGCCGTTTGGAGTCCCTTTCCGACGCCCGCGATGTGCCCTGCATAAGTGGTCAAGCGGCCATGAAGTTCTGCCGCCTTGTCGACAATCAATTGAGCGTTGGCGTTCAGTTCATGCTGCTGCCAAGTGATGGCAATGGAGCGCAGAATGGCAATCAAGGTCGTGGGCGTGGCAAAAATGATCTTGTTTTGAAGTCCGTCTTCAATCAACTTGGGATCCACGTCAATGGCGGCTGCAAACGCTGATTCAACCTCAAGATAGAGGATGACAAAGTCCGCATCCGTTTCGAAATGCGCCCAATACTCTTTTTTCGAAAGCTGGTTCATGTGACCGCGCAAGTCCTTGGCGTGCTTCTTAATCAGGTCGCTTTTTCTCTCCTCTCCGGGTGTCTCGAGGGCCTCCATGAACGCATCCAAGGGCAACTTGGAGTCCACGACAATGTTTCGGTTGTCGGGAAGGTTGACCACCATGTCAGGTCGAAGCCTTCCACCGTCTTCGGTGCTCGTGGTCGTTTGCTCCGTGAAATGGCAATGGGCCGTCATCCCGGAGAACTCCACCACCCGTCGCAAGCCGATTTCGCCCCACCGCCCGCGCACACGGGAGTTTTTAAGGGCTGAAACAAGTGCACCTGTCTGTTTTTCGAGGGAGGCTTGACTCCCCTTCAACCCTGTCAACATTTCAGCCACCTTGCCAAACGTTTCCATGGATTGCTTTTCCACTTGGTCGGTGCGCAGTTTGTGTTTGTCGATGGACTCGCGCAGTGGCTTGAGCAACTCCTCAATGGCCGCCTTTCGCTGGTCCAAATTCCCTTCTACCTGCTTCACCGTTCCTTGAAGGTTTTCCTTTGCCAATTCCAAAAACTGCTTGTTGCTCGTTTGCAGGGCTTCGTTGGCGGCTGATTTGAACGTGTCCAGCAACGCCTCCTTTGTGGAATCCAAAGCTTCTTGACGCGACTTCAAATCGCTCTTGAGTTGCACGACCTCTTTTTCCAAAGCGAAACGACTTGCTTCGTGCTCTGCCAGAATCCGCGCCCGTTCGGCAGCGGCCTTGGATGAGGTCATCCATCTTCCAACCAGCCATCCCAAGATCGCTCCTCCCAACGCCAATCCCAAAGTCATTCCTTCCATGGTTCAAATGCGGATGTGCCTATCACGGCAGGTTCTTCGTTTAAAACTACTGAAATTCGAGAAGGCGAAGGTGATGCAATGCCTACTTGATTTCCACTTCGTCTGCGAGCCACAGTTGACCGCGATCCACAATGGTCAGCAATCTCATGATACCTTCCTTTCCTTTTCCGTCGACGAATCGAACGTTGGTGTAGCACACCTGTTCAGGTACGCCTGCGTCCAATTCCCCTCCACATTTCACGTAGATCACTTCGACGGGCTTGAGGTACATGAATTCAAGGTCATCTTGGGCGCAAGATCTTCTGTAATTCCGTACCCATTCGTCGCAAAAGCTCTCTGATTTCCATGCGTCCCGAATGGGCGCCACCTCTGATTCGAGCTTGCGACCGATGGCTTCGTTGAATGCGCTGTAAAACGCATCCCAGCGAGGGAGGACTTGCGCCAGCGCAGCGAGATCGTTTTGCGAGCCCGATTGGGCCACGGCTTGGGCAATCTCCATGGCACTTTGGAGGAGCTTCTCCTCGGAGGGCAGGGCAGTGGGTTCAGACTGAGCTGAAAGGAATGAGGGTGTGCCAAAGAGCGCACAGGCAGCAAGGATGATGCAGACAATTTGGTTTCGCATGGGTTCAAGATAAATCCAAACCAAGAACGTCCACCTCCACCGTTTCGTGTGTTTCCTCGTTCTTTTCTTGCTGCGTTTGACGCTCGGCGGGAATGAAAAAGCCCAACCAAATGGTCGGGCTTTTTATTTCGCCAGGTTCGAATTCACTTGCCAAGGACCTCGGCCATCTTGGAGCCGATGTCGGCGGGGCTGTCGACCACGTGGATGCCGCATTCGCGCATCACGCGCTTCTTCGCTTCAGCCGACTCGTCTTCGCCGGACACGATGGCGCCCGCGTGACCCATGGTGCGGCCCTTGGGTGCCGTGACGCCCGCAATGAAGCCGACGACGGGCTTGGTGCCGTTCTCTTGAATCCAACGCGCAGCTTGGACCTCGAGGTCACCGCCGATCTCGCCGATCATCACGATGCCTTTCGTTTCGTCGTCCGCCATGAGAAGCTTGACCGCCTCGAGGGTGGTGGTGCCGATGATGGGATCACCGCCGATGCCGATGGCCGTGGTTTGACCGAGGCCTGCCTTTGTGCACTGGTCCACCGCTTCGTACGTGAGGGTGCCCGACTTGGACACGATGCCGACGACGCCAGGCTCGAAGATGAAGCCGGGCATGATGCCCACTTTCGCTTGACCCGCTGTGATGATGCCAGGGCAGTTGGGGCCGATGAGCGTGCAGTCGCGCTTGTCGATGTAAGCTTTCACCTTCACCATGTCCGCCACGGGAATGCCCTCGGTGATGGCCACGATGACCTTGATGCCGGCGTCCGCCGCTTCCATCAACGCGTCTGCCGCGAACGCGGGCGGCACAAACACGATGCTCACGTCCGCGCCAGTCTTTGCCACCGCGTCTGCGACCGTGTTGAACACGGGGCGATCGAGGTGGGTTTGGCCTCCCTTTCCAGGAGTCACACCACCAACCACGTTGGTGCCGTATTCAATCATTTGGCCTGCGTGGAAGGTGCCTTCGCCTCCTGTGAAGCCTTGCACAATGATCTTGGAGTCGCGGTTGACGAGAACGCTCATGTCCTGTAGGTGTTGGTTTGCGGCGAATGTGTCGCCTTCGTTTGTGAATGCGCGGCAAATTTAGGCCAAATTCGCGCCATGAACTCCCCCCTTCGCGACGCAGTTGACGGCGCCACGATTTGCGCCATCTCCACCGCCCCCGGCGCGGGTGGAATCGCCGTGGTGCGCATCTCCGGCAACGACGCCCTCGGCCTCGGCTCCAAGGTCTTTTCCAAGTCCCTTGACACCATCGCAGACCGCTCGGTCGCGTTCGGCCGCTTTCGCGACGCCGAAGGCACCGTCCTCGACGAAGGACTCGCCCTCATCCTTCGAGGCCCTGGCTCCTACACCGGCGAAGACACGGTGGAATTCAACATTCACGGCTCACAGTTCATCCAGCGCGAAGTCATGCGGGCCCTCATCGAAGCAGGATGCCGCCAAGCCGGCCCCGGCGAATTCACCCAGCGTGCCTTCCTGAACGGCCGCCTCGACCTCACCCAGGCCGAAGCCGTCGCCGACCTCATCGCCGCGGAACACGCGGGCGCGCACCGCCTCGCCCTCGACCAACTTCGAGGCGGCTTCGCCCGCGAGATCAACGCCTTGCGCGAAGCCCTGATTGGCTTTGCAGGCCTCCTCGAACTCGAGCTCGATTTTGCCGAGGAGGACGTCGAGTTCGCCGACCGCGAACGCTTCGACGCCCTGCTCGCCGACCTCCTCTCCCGCGTCGGCCGCCTCGCGGACAGTTTCGCCACCGGCAACGCGATGAAAGAAGGCATCCCCGTCGCCATTGTCGGCGCCCCCAACCGCGGCAAGTCCACCCTGCTCAACGCCCTCCTCGGCGACGACCGGGCCATCGTCTCGGACATTCCCGGCACGACCCGCGACACGGTGGAGGACGCCTGCACCCTCGACGGCCTCCGGTTCCGGTTCATCGACACGGCGGGACTGCGAGACACGGATGACGTCGTCGAAGCCGAAGGCATCCGCCGCGCGCTGGCCAAGGCCTCAAGCGCCTCCACGGTCCTGCTCCTTTTGGACGCCAGCACCGACGCCCAAGAAGACGTCCAAGCCCGAATCGACGCCCTCGACCTCACCCCCGACGCCCACGTCATCGTCGTCTGGAACAAGTGCGACCTCGCCCCTGCTCCAACCGGCGCAGTCGACGTCCCCACCCTGTCTTTGAGTGCCTCAACCGGCTCAGGCCTGGACGAGTTGCGCCAAGCCCTGCTGGACCAACACCGCGCCGACGACCAAGGGCACCAACTCGTGGTCACCAACTTGCGCCACTTCGAAGCGCTCACCTCAGCCAAGACCGCGCTCCAGGCCGTGCGCGAAGGACTCGGCAATGGCATCCCTGGAGACCTCGTGGCGGTGGACGCACGACAAGCCCTGCACCACCTCGGTGAAATCACGGGCGCCGTGCACGCCGAAGACATCCTCGGCCACATCTTCTCTCATTTCTGCATCGGGAAATAAAAAGCCCGGACCTCTCGGCCCGGGCTTCATTCAAGGTCAAGTTGACCCTGAAAGTTTGGTCATCGCTGGATGGCCAAACGCTTCACGCTCACGCCACGCTCGTCGCTGAGCATCACGTTGTACGTGCCGCTGCTCAAACCTGACAGGTCAAGCAACGTGTTGCCCTGAAGCGCCACGTTCTGCTCGGTCCAAACCACGCGGCCTGCGCCGTCCAACACCTGGATCGTCACGCCCGTGTGGAAGCCAGTCACCGTCAAGGTCACCTCTCCCGTTGTCGGGTTCGGGAACATGCCAAACGCCAAGCGAGCCTCTTCCACACCGTCTTCGACTTCACCCACGCACTCGCAGTTCTCGTCAATGGTGTCGTTGATGGTGTTCTCGTCTCCGTCGTCACACGCGTCGCCGATCAAGATGCAAGAACCGTCGTCGTCGGTCGCCAACTCGTCGTAGTTGCAGGCATCGAGGTTGGTGCAACCCGCCACTTCGAGCTCGTCACACACGCCGTCGCCGTCCGCATCGTTCAAGCAGTCGCCGTTGCAGTCGTAGTACTCTTCAGCGTATTCGCAAGAGCCGTCGTCGTCGGTCGCCAGCTCATCGTAGTTGCACGCCGTCTCATCGGTGCATCCTCCCACTTCGAGCTCGTCACAGACACCGTCGCCGTCCGCATCGTTCAAGCAGTCGCCGTTGCAGTCGAGGTAATCCTCTTCAGGGTAGGTGCAAGAGCCGTCGTCGTCCGTGGCATCGGCGTTGTAGTTGCACGCCATCTCGTCCGTACAGCCGGCGACTTCAAGCTCGTCACACACGCCATCGCCGTCCATGTCGTTCAAGCAGTTGCCATCGCAGTCGTAGAACTCGGCAGCGTACTCACATGAACCGTCGTCTTCGGTGGCCATGTCGCTGAAGTTGCAAGCCTCCATGTCGGTGCAACCCAACACTTCGAGCTCGTCGCACACGCCGTCTTCGTCCATGTCGTTCAAACAGTTGCCTTCACAGTCGTAGTACTGAGCGGCGTACTCACAGGAGCCGTCGTTGTCTGTGGCCTCTGGATCAAAGTTGCACGCGGTTTCGTCGTCGCAGCCCGCCACTTCGAGCTCATCGCACACACCATCACCATCCATGTCGTTCAGGCAGTTGCCATTGCAATCGTAGAACTGTTCAGCATACTCGCATGAGCCGTCGTTGTCTGTGGCATCCATGTTGAAGTTGCAGGCATCCATGTCGGTGCATCCTGGGACTTCAAGCTCATCGCAAATGCCGTCGCCATCCGCGTCGTTCAAGCAGTTGCCCTCGCAGTCGTAGTACTCGGCGGCGTAATCACAGGTGCCGTCGTTTTCGGTTGCAGTCTCGTCGTAGTTGCATGCGGTTGCGTCGTCACAACCAAACACCTCCAGCTCGTCACACACCCCGTCGCCATCCATGTCCATCAGGCAGTTGCCTTCACAGTCATAGTACTCTTCTGCATACTCGCAAGAGTCGTCCTCGTCTGTGGCATTCGCGTTGTAGTTGCAGGCCAATTCGTCTTGACAACCAGGAACTTCGAGTGCATCGCAAATGCCGTCCAAATCCACGTCAGACTCACACACACCATCACAGGTGTAGCCGAATTCTGGGTAGACACAGTTGCCCGCATCGTCGGTCGCCTCTTGGCTGTAGTTGCAGGCATCCTCGTCCGTGCAACCCGGCACTTCAAACTCGTTGCAAATGCCGTCCATGTCGTCGTCGTTCACACACTCTCCTTCACAGTCGTACGGGAATTGTGCATACTCGCATGAGCCATCGTTGAAGTCCACGTCCGCGTCATAGTTGCAGGCGTTGGGATCGTCACATCCAAACACTAAACATGAGATGAAGTCACAGCTTCCATCGTCAAACGTCGCTGCAGGATCGTAGTTGCACGCTGGAGTCGCAGTGCACCCGTAAATGTCGTCGGTGTCGCAAATGCCGTTGCCATTTTCATCCGCTTCACAATCCCCTCCACAGATGCCGATCGCATCGTCAAACAAGCAGGAGTCGTCATCGCAGCTCGCGCCCATGTCGTAGTTGCAAGCCGCTTCATCTGTACAGCCTGCGTAGGCATCGCCGCCGCAGTTTCCACAGGCATCGAGGTATTGACATGAACCGTCGTCACATCCTGCACCCATGTCGTAGTTGCATGCCGTCTCGTCTGTGCAGCCTTCGTACGCATCGCCTCCGCAGTTGCCGCAGACGTCCTCGTACGAGCACGATCCGTTGTCGCAGCCTGCCCCGGCATCGTAGTTGCAAGCGCCGGCATCCGTGCATCCGGAGTAGCTGTCTCCACCACAGCTGCCGCAGGCATCCAAGAATTGACAAGAGTTGTCGTCACATGTGGCGAACGGATCAAAGTTGCATGCAGTCAAATCGGTGCATCCCAACATGCCATTGCCGCCGCACTCCCCGCACTCGTCGAGTTGGTTGCCATCGCAATCGCAATCGCCCTCTGGGATGTCGGAACATCCACACTCATAAATCTCACCGGGTCCGTTGCACACGCCACACGCATCGAGCGTGCCCACGCAGTCGTCGACGTCGTCACACACGCCGTCCATGTCTTCATCCGCAGTGCAGTCGCCACCACACACGCCGATCGCGTCGAGCTGGTTGCCGTTGCAGTCGCAGTCGCCTTCTGGAATGTCAAAACATCCACAATCGTAGATGTCACCTGGTCCGCCACACACCCCGCAGGAATCCAAAGCTTGGCAAGACCCATCGTCAAACGTGGCGGAGGGGTCGTAGTTGCAAGCTGCCTGGTCTGTGCATCCTTGAACAACGCTGTCGCAGACACCATCACCGTCCGCATCTGCTTCACAGCCGCCACCACAGTTGCCCAGGGCATCGAGTTGGTTGCCATCACAATCGCAGTCGCCTGCGGGGATGTCGGAGCATCCACAATCGTAAATCTCACCTGGTCCATTGCAGATGCCACATGCGTCGAATGCACCGACGCAGTCGTCGACGTCGTCACAGATGCCATCGGCATCAGCGTCTGCCATGCAGTCACCGTCACACACGCCGAGGGCGTCGAGTTGATTGCCATTGCAGTCGCAGTCGCCGGCTGGGATGTCTGAACATCCGCACTCGTAGATCTCTCCTGGGCCATTGCACACGCCGCAAGCGTCGAGCTCACCCACGCAGTCGTCTACGTCGTCACAGATGCCATCGGCATCGACGTCTGCTGCGCAGTCACCACCACACACGCCCAAGGCGTCGAGCTGGTTGCCGTCGCAGTCGCAGTCGCCAGCGGGGATGTCAGAGCATCCGCACTCGTAG
>NYSX01000032.1 GCA_002683345.1 Flavobacteriales bacterium | reverse complement strand
TTGATGGTCGCCCACCAGGAAGTTGCCTTTCACGGCCGAACTGAGCACGCGCGCAAACAAGGTGTTGCGCCCGTGTTGGAGGAAGCCGCCCACGCCAAAGGTGTCGCCCTCGTCGAAGGTGTCCCCGCCTGGATCGCGTTCCAATTCGCTCAGGAAGTACTGCCCCAAGACGTCGAACGACTCGCGTTCGGCCGTCTGGAAAATGGAGTTGATCCAACGGATGCGGGAGGTCTCGGTGCTTCGCTCAAAGGCCAAGGCCCCAAAGCCCGTTTCGTAGCCAGACTGTTCTTCGCCGTCGTAGTAGACCGTCAATCGGGCGGCTTGGTTGATGGTGCCGATGTTCGTTTCGCGGGTGGCGGGTAAGAAACGGTAATCGTTGCTGCCGTACACGCCAAGGGCCTGAATTTCCCAAGGGCCGTACCCGTCGGGGTCCCAGGTCAGGTAGGTTTGGGCGTCGAGGTAGGTGGGGGCGTACTCCCCACGTTCGTCGAGGGTGGACAGCACGTAACTGTTGTTGCGGTAGCGAACCCCCAAGTTGATGCGCACGGGCCCCGCCACATTGTCGTGTTGGATTTGGGCGCCCAGGGCGCTCGCCGACACCCGGGTTGCTGGTCCGGTGGGCTTGCGGTAATGGATGTCGAGCACGGAGCTGAGTTTGTCTCCGTATTTGGCCTCAAATCCCCCAGCGCTGAATTCAATGCGGTCCACCATGTCGGGGTTGGCGAAAGACAAGCCCTCTTGCTGGCCGGAGCGAACCAAGAAGGGGCGGTAGACTTCGATGTCGTTGACATAGACCAAATTCTCGTCAAAGGAACCCCCGCGGACGTTGTACGCACTGCTCAGTTCCGAGGTGAAGTTGACAGGGGCCTGGAGCAAGGCGTCCTCGATGGTCCCGCGTGGGGTGGGGATTTTGCTGGCGAGACGTGGGTCGATGCGCTGCACTGTGACGTCCTTGGGGCCGTCGCCCACCACTTCGGCTTCCCCCAGGTTGGTGCCCGGGGTCAGCTTGAATCGCCGGGTCATGCTCGGGCGCTGAAAGTTGATGCTAGGGCGCGGAAAGGTGATGCGCTCGGTTTCGCTGCTGTGGCCGACAAACGACGCCGTCACCGTCCAAGGGCCTTCGCTGGGAAAGATGATGCTGAATTGTCCGTCCCGGTCTGTGGTGACGCCCAGTCGGATGTTTTCTTCCACCAACACGGCGGCGCCGGGCAGGATTTGGCCACGGGTATCGGTGACGGTTCCGGACAAGGTAAACTGTCCGTAGAGGCAGGAGGCGAGAAGCCATCCCAACACCCCGAGCCCCAGTCCGCGCAAGGTCATTGTCGTTTGAGGTCTCCGTCGCGCAAAGCTTTCAGGAACTTGGCCCAGGCCACGGGGTTCAACAAGTTGACAGGGGGAGCTTGTCCCGAGTAGCCCGCCTGAATGGCTTGTGCAGACAGCACGTCCGTGGCGGTGGACTGGCCATCGCGGCCGACCTCAATCAAGCGGTCGTACATGTCCAAGGGGTCCATGTTCGCATCCCACGCGGGGTCCAGCCCTTGGTTGGGCAGGCCCAGGGCCAAAAACTCTTTCTTGAACCGCTCTTTGCTGGGCCATGGATACACGAAGGCGTCGGCCATGTTGACGGTGTCGCGTCCCATGGGTTGCACCAAATTGACACGGCCCATTTCGCTTCCTGCTGGGATGATGGCTTGGTGGGTCACGTAGCCCACACTCGAAAACTCAAGCGTGTCTCCCTCCAACGCCGGAAGGCTGAAAAAGCCGCGGACATCCGTCATGGTGCCGCGCCGGTCCCTGGCCCGATACACCGTGCAGTACGGCAGGGGGGAGAGCGAGTCGCCTGTCACCACGAGGCCGCTGACTTGAACCACCTTCGTTTCGGTGGAATCCGTCGGCACTCGGTCTGGGGTCCAAGCTTGGGCGGTCAGCCCGGCGCCAAACAACCCCAACGCCAAAGCACATGTGAGCAAGCGATTCATCAGCTGTGGAAGGTACAACGCATCAAGCGCCTTCTTCGTGTGCAGTTTTGAATTCGCTGGTGAAGTGGAAGGTGATTTCAGGAAAATTCTGAATCTCCATGTTCAGCATGAACTGAGAGGGGGCGAGGTAGACTTCCAAACCGTCTTTGTCGCGCACGATGTCTTGCGCCTTGATGCGACGGAACTCCGACATCTTGTCTTCGTTGTCCGATTCGATCCAGCACGCCTTGGAGTAGGGCTTGGCCTGGAATTCGCATTTGGCGCCGTACTCGTGTTCGAGCCGGTATTGAATGACCTCGAATTGAAGTTCCCCCACGGTCCCCACAATTTTGCGGTTTCCCGCTTCTCGGATGAACAACTGGGCGACGCCCTCGTCAGTGAGCTGTTGGATGCCCTTCTCGAGCTGCTTGCTCTTCATGGGGTCCTTGTTGACCAATTCCTTGAAGATTTCAGGCGAAAAGCTCGGAATGCCCCGGAACTGCAAGTCTTCGCCTTCGGTAAGGGTGTCGCCAATTTTGAAGTTGCCCGTGTCGTAGAGGCCGACCACGTCGCCGGGCCAAGCTTGTTCCACCACGCTTTTTTCCTGGGCCAAAAAGCTCGCCGGATTCGCAAACTTCAGCTTCTTGTCCAAGCGGGTGTGCTGGTAGAAGGTGTTGCGCTCAAAGCTCCCAGAACACACGCGGAGAAAGGCGATGCGGTCGCGGTGCTTGGGGTCGATGTTGGCGTGGATCTTGAAGATGAAGCCCGTGAACTTCGATTCATCGGGGGCCACCATGCGGGAGGAGGTTTCACGCGGTTTGGGGTTGGGGGCAATGTCCACAAACGTGTCGAGCATCTCTTGCACCCCAAAGTTGTTGACCGCACTGCCAAAGAACACGGGCGCCAACTTGCCTTCCAAGTACGGGGCGGGATCCCATGCGTCGTAGACGCCCTCAATGAGCTCGACCTCCTCGCGCAACGTGTCGGCGTGTTCGCCCACCAATTCGTCGAGCGACGCATCGTCGAGGGAGTCGATGGCGACCACGTCTTTGGCGACCTTGGTTTTGTCTGCTTGGAACAAGCGCAGGCTTTTGTTGTAGAGGTTGTACACGCCTTGAAAGGTGTGTCCCTGAGAGATCGGCCAGGAGAGGGGGCGGACTTGGATGTTGAGCTTGGCTTCCACCTCATCCAGCAGGTCGGTGGGGTCGCGGCCTTCGAGGTCCATCTTGTTGATGAACACGATCACCGGCGTGTTGCGCATGCGACATACCTCCATGAGGCGCTCGGTTTGGGGCTCCACACCTTTCACGCAGTCGATGACCAAAATCACGCTGTCCACCGCCGTAAGGGTCCGGTAGGTGTCCTCCGCGAAATCACGGTGACCAGGCGTGTCCAAAAGATTGATGAGCAAATCCTTGTAGTGGAATGCCATCACAGACGTCGCCACCGAGATGCCACGCTGGCGCTCGATTTCCATGAAGTCCGACGCGGCCGTCTTCGTGATCTTGTTGTTCTTCACGGCCCCCGCCGTTTGGATGGCCCCCCCGAACAGCAGAAACTTCTCTGTCAAGGTGGTTTTTCCTGCGTCAGGGTGGGAGATGATGGCGAACGTGCGTCGACGTTCGATTTGCTGTTGGATCGCGGCACTCATGGAACGCCCAAAATTACGCCTTCCGCCTCGACTCCACGAGCGAAGCCAGCAATTCCTCCCAGGCGGGAATCAACTGGGAAGGACGGCATTTCGCAGCGTAGTCTCGGCCCTTGCGCGTCCTGTCGGCCAGGGCCTCAGGGGATTCCTGCATCAGCACGGCAACGGCTTGGGCCATGGCCTCCGCGTTCCGCGGCGGCACCAGCTGGCCTCGTCCTGCGCCCAAAAGCTCAGACGTTCCTCCGGCATCGGTCCCGATGACGGGCACCTCGCGGGCCATCGCTTCGAGGGTCACAGTGCCAATCGTTTCGGAATCACTTGTCATGACGAAGGCGTCCAACGCATCGTACACGGGGAGCACCTCGGATCGGGCGTCCAAAAAATGGGCGCGGCCTGCGACGCCGAGGGATTGCGCTTGCTCGACAAGCGCGGCACGTTCGTCTAGTACGTTGTCGACCGTGTTGTCTCCCACGAACAGCCAATGCACGTGTTCAGGGAGGCGGGCCAGGGCTTGGAGGGCGATGCGCTGTCCCTTTTTGGGGTCCAGCCGTCCCACCGTCCCCAACAACCAGGTGCCTTCTGGCAACTCAAGGGCTTCGCGGAAGGCGCTGCTCGTCTCGGCGGGGGCGAACCACCGGTCATCGAGGGGCAGAGGCAGCACGTGGCAGCGTGCCTCGTCAATTGGGGTGCGTGCCAAACACTCGGCTTTGAGATGCTGCAGCCCACAAACCCAAGCGTCCACGCGGCGGTAGCGCAGCCAATGCCAAGGCGCTTTTTTGGCGCGCGGGATTTGCATGGCTTGTTGCATGACAAGCGCTGCCCCCCATCCTCGCGCGGCGCGCCCCGCGAAGGCCAAATCTCGCCGGTCCCGAATCCACAACACGTCAAAGCGTTTTCCTCGGGTCCACGTCGAGACCTGGCCCTTGACAGGGCCGGACGATACGTCCGGAGACGGGGACAAGGACAGGCCCCATCCGAGGCCTTGAAGCCACGATTGGGACCCCACAGGAACGGCGACTTCCACACGATGTCCCGCATCGCGCATCCACCGCGCCATCACCAACATGTTGCGTTCAAGACCTCCCCAACCTTTGGAGGAGGTGAAAAAGCATATGTGGTTTTTATTCAATGAATTGTGTTTCAGTTGAGTTCAGCGTCGATCGGGGCGAATCGTCAGCTCGCTGACCACCCCGCGCCCCCGACTTTCGACCGCGAACAACACCGCATCGGCCACGTAATCGGCTTCCATGCCTTCGTCAAATTGGGGGCGGTAATTGGCCCGAAGCTCCTCGTTGGTGGTGCGGTCGATGAAGGGCGTATTGACGGCCCCAGGGTTGATGGTGGTCACGGCGAGGTCGTTGCGGAATTCGGTCCGTAGCGATTCCGACAAAGCGAGCACCGCATGCTTTGTGGCGCAGTAGACACCGCTGTTGGGAAAGACCTGTCGCGCGGCCAAAGAACCGATGTTGATGACATGTCCTTTGTTCTCGATAAGCGAGGGCAGGGCGGCGTGCAACGTCGACAACACACCAGAGATGTTGACGTCAATCATCGCCTGCCATTCCTGAAGCGGTGCCTCTTGGAGCGGGTTGAAGTAGCCGATGCCCGCGTTGGGGATGATCACATCCATGCCGCCCCAAGCCTCGGTCATGGCGTTCGCGCAAGCGCGCACGCTGTCGGGTGAGGTGACGTCACATGGGTGAGGTTGAATGGTGCCAGAAGCGGCCGCGGCTTGTTGGGCAAGTGCCTCAAGTTTGTCCGTGCTTCTGGCAGAAGCCCAAACCCGATGGCCTGCCGCGGCCAATGTCAAAGCGCATGCTTGTCCGATGCCGCTCGAGGCGCCGGTGATCCAGATGCGGAGGGGGGTGTTGTTCGTCATGTTGTCAAGGAGTCAGGAGTACGGAGCCCACCATCATGCCATGTTCGGTGAGCACGTAATGCCCGGCAGGGAGAGAGGGAGCGAGCCACTGATCTTGCGTTGTTTGGTGAGCCATGCGCCCTTTCCAATCTGTCCAAACACAAGGCGTGCAAACAAGGTCGGCTGGACGTGTTTGACCAGGTCTCAAATGGTGGCGGCGCGGTCTGGGCGCGAAATCCGGCCCATCAAGTTGGGAAGTGCTGCACGACGCGTTGGCCCAGTGTCCGAGGATGTCATGCAGCGCGTTCTCCACGTTGTACCAACCACCCTCACCGAGGCTGGGTTCAGGGTTCATGCCGTTGATCAAGTAGGCGAATTTCCAACGACAACCGTCTGAAGTCACCACGTGGTAGGCTCCAGAAATCAACCCATAGGCTTCCCCAGGATGTCCCCATGCAGTGGCTTGCTGGCCTGAGGTCGGATGGGTCTCGGATTCGAATTCGTCCACGTGAAGACCCAGTCCCCAAGCCTCAAAAAGTCCTCCGTAGTTGCTGCCATTGCTGCCATCAAAGGACCAGGCCTCCTCTCGGAGAGCTTGAACTGCAGGAGGTGGAAGCAGCTGAGAGGGGGTGCCACCAAAGCCCAGCGCCACCCATTCGTTCACCAAGGTGAGCAGGTCGGGAGCGCTGCAACGCAATCCCCCTTGGGGAGAAAAACGCGCGGCATTGGTACCAAGTGCGTAACCCGTGAGGTCGGGGGCTGCGGGCATGATTCCGCTGTAGTTGTCCACTTGAGGAATCCAATCGCCGACGTGGCGGTAGAGGACGGCCAGGTTTTCGATGGACGCCAAGTCCTGGACGGCAAAGCTGGCGTTCATGTTGAGCGGAGAAAAGACCTCGTCACGCATCCACACTTCAAATCGCGTTTGGGTCACAGCTTCCATGACAGTCGCCAACAGCCCAAAATTGAGGTTGGCGTAAGCGAAGTAAGTACCAGGCTCCGTGCCCCACATGTCCGCGGTGTAGTGTGCGCCTGTGGGACTTAAAACATCCAACACCGTGGGAATGTCACTGCCCGAAGAGGCATTGTAGGTGCTGCTCAGAAAGTCGGAATACCCGCTGCCATCTCGGAGTCCGGAAGTGTGACTCAGCAACATGCGTGGGGTCAAGGGCGTGCTCGGGTGTTGAGGGTGCAACACAGGGGCGGTGAGGGTGTTGCCAAGGACCTCGTTGATGTCGTCGTCCAGCCCGATTTCGCCGTTGGCCCACAGCTTGAAAAAACCAACCGCCACGGCGGCCTTGCTGATGGAGGCCACCCTGAAGGTCGTGGCTGCGTTGACCGGAAGTTGTGCTTCCACGTTCCGGAGGCCTCCGGTCCAGGTGGTGTTGGGGCCCGATTCGGTGGCCACAGAAACGCTGAATCCAAGCACGCCGTGCTCCTCCGCCCAAGTGTCCAAGGGGGACTGCGCGCAGGGCTGGAGCGTCCACGCCGCAGCGAGGATGAGGGAAAGGAGGTGTCTCATGGATTCGATTCCCATTGTGCAAGGCCAATCACCCGGTCGTAGCCGTCCCAGTCTTCGTAGTGGACGACGAGGGTGTAGAGGTTGTTGGTTTGGAAGTGCGAGCCCTCGAGGTCGCGGAGTTCGCCAGGGTCGCCGTCGGGGCTTCCTTGTTCGCGCACCACGTAGTGGTAGTTGTAATAGCCCTGTTTCAAAAGGTGCCGGTGCGTGTACAGGCCCTGGGCGGCGTCGTACGTCATTTGGAATTCGGGCAAACAGCGGTTTTGGGACATCGCACCCACCAAGAACACCTCGCGATCAATCAGCGGGTGTTTGGTGTCGAGGCGCCAGTGCACCCAGACGTAATCGCTGCCGGTGTAGGGGTCGAGGCGGTCGTTGTGCGTGACCATGGCCCCGTGAATGTCCTCGCCGCCGCCGAAGTAGTCAAACGTGCGCCGCTCGTCGGTGTCCAAGTAGAAGTAGAAGTGGTCGGCGCGTTCTTCGAGTCTTGCCACGCCACGGGCCGTGAATTCGAGGCCTTTCAAATCGGCAAAGCGGTGCGTGTTGCCCCCTTCGAACACGTGTCCCGAACGCTGGAAATCGATTTCGCCGCCCTTGATGAACCGGGGTTCAAGCCCTGCGATGGCACGATCCCATCGCCAGTTAGGCACCACGCTGACGTGCAATCGGTCGTAGGGGTCGGAGAGGGAGTAGTTGTCTTCAAACACCGAGAAGTGGACCTCTTGGTGGGAACGGCGCAGCGCGAGGTCGTTGGGTTCGCCGGTTTGGGCTTCGACACGGCAGAGGTCTTCGAACACCACGAAACGCCGCGTGGCCACCACCCGCTCTGGGGCATAGGGGTCGAAAACCTCGAGGAGGTAGTTGCCGCTGAGCGTCCAAGCCAAATCGGCGTTGGGCAACCGCAAGCTGTGGTGGGTGAAATCCACCTTGGTGCCAAAGCTGGCTTCGTCGTCCTCCATCGGCGTGCTGTAAAATCCTTGGATGTACTCGCTGGGGTGCAGGTCTGAGGGTGCCCAGAAGCGGTCGCAATGCCTCACGCGAACCTCCCACGCCGTGTAGTTGCCTGACAAGTCGTCCAGCCGCAATTCCAGCATGCCTTGGTCGAGTGGAACCACCGGCGGGGCAAGAGGCTGGCCGGCGGGGTGAAACAGCACGGTCGCCACGGCGGGGTCGTCCGCGGGAAGCGCGGGGAATCGCGCGTCCTGTCCCCATGAGATGGCCTCGCAAGCCAAGAAAGCGACCAGCAAACCACGTTGAATGCCCTTGAACCAAGTCATGCCCCAAAGTTCGACGGAAATCCTTTCACGATTTCCCTTTGCGACCGTGGACAAATCTGACGGGGATTTGGGCTGTTCTTTTGCCTTGTGGGGTCTACCTTTGCGCCCCGAAAACCTCTTGGACATGTCCAACACTTTGCGAATCAAAAAGGGAGTCGACATCCGCCTGACGGGTGAACCCTCTCTTCAATGTGGTGATGCACCACAACCCAAGGTGGTCGCCATTCAGCCCACCGACTTTCCAGGCTTGACGCCCAAGCTGGCCGTCAAGGAGGGAACACAAGTCCAAGCCGGCGACGCCCTGTTCTACGACAAGACCTTCACCTCCGTCATGTTCGCGAGCCCCGTGTCGGGCACCGTCAAAGAGGTGGTGCGCGGCGCCAAGCGTCGCATTCTCGCCGTGACGGTCGAGTCGGACGGTGCCGGCACCGCCAAGGACTTCGGTCCATGGAGTGGGGGTGACCGCGAGGCCTTGGTCGCGCACATGGCCAATGGCGGGGCATTCGCCACGATGCGCCAGCGTCCCTTTGACGTGCTCGCCAACCCCGCCGACACGCCTCGCGCCATTTACGTGAGCGGATTCGACTCAGCCCCCTTGGCTGCAGATACGGGTGTCGTGGTGGAAGGACGCATGGACGACCTCCAACGCGGCATTGATGCGCTCGGCGTGTTGGCCGGCGAAGGCGGCGTGCACGTCGGAACCCGTTCCGGAGACAACACCCTCGGTGCGCTGAAAGGCTGCACCCTCACTGGATTCGCAGGACCACATCCCGCCGGCAACGTCGGCGTGCAAATTCACCACACCGCGCCAATCAACAAAGGCGAGGTGTTGTGGACCATGGGGCTTCAGGATGTCATCAACCTAGGAGGCTTCCTCCGCACCGGCCAATACAGCGCCTCGCGCGTGGTGGCTTTGGGTGGATCTGAAATGAACGACCCGCGCCACGTCCGCACGGTGGCAGGCGCGAAACTCAGCGACCTCGGCGTTTCCGCCAACGAGGGCGCCCGCGTCATCAGCGGCAGCGTCTTGACAGGAACCACTGCGGGAACGGAGGGTTACCTCGGCGCGTTTGCCACGCAAGTGGTGGCGCTGCCCGAAGGCCACGACCCCAAATTCTTGTTGACGGAAGGCTGGCTCAGCCCAGGCCTCAACAAGTTCTCCATGAGCCGTGCGTACCCCACGTGGCTCATGCCCAAGAAGAAGCAGTACACCTTGGACACCAACCAAAACGGCGAAGACCGCGCGTTTGTGGTCAGTGGTCAGTACGAAGCGGTGTTCCCCTTCGACATCTACCCCGTGCACCTGATCAAGAGCATCATGGTGAACGACATCGATGCGATGGAGAAGCTCGGCATCTACGAAGTGGCCCCCGAGGACTTCGCCTTGTGCGAGTTCGTGTGCACCTCGAAAATCCCTGTTCAATCCATCGTGCGCGACGGTTTGGACGCATTGAAAGTGGAACTCGGTTGATCCAATCGGAACAGAACGCAAGAATCAGATTACGATGAAAGCCATTCACAATCTCCTTCAATCGGTCAAGCCTCACTTCGAAGAGGGCGGTAGCCTGTCGCGCTTTTGGGTGGTGTTTGACTCTCTTGAAACGTTTGCCTTCACCCCTGGGCACGTGACGCACAGCGGCGCACACATCCGGGACGGCATCGACCTGAAGCGCACCATGTTCTTGGTGATCGTGGCCATGATCCCCTGCCTGTTGTTTGGCATGTGGAACATCGGACACCAATACCACTTGAGCTTGGGTGCATCCTCCGACCTCATCGCTAACGTGATGGTGGGGGCGTGGAAAGTCATTCCGCTCATTGTGGTGAGCTACGGCGTGGGCCTCGGCATTGAATTCCTGTTTGCCGGCATGCGTGGACACAGCATCAACGAGGGCTACCTCGTGTCGGGCATGTTGATCCCGCTCATCATGCCTGTGGACGTGCCCCTGTGGATGGTGGCTTTGGCTGTGGCCTTCGCGGTCGTGGTGGCCAAGGAAGTCTTCGGTGGTACAGGTATGAACATTTTGAACGTGGCCCTCACGGCGCGTGCGTTCTTGTTCTTCGCGTACCCCAAGCAATTGAGCGGGGAGATTTGGATCCACGATGTGGCGACCAGCAAGGCTGGAGGCATGCTCGTCGACGGCTACACCGGCGCAACGGCCTTGGGTCACCTCGCCGGCACCGTGGGAACGGCGGCCTCCGAAGCCAGTGCTGCGACCATGTCCATGTTTGCGGAAGGAGGGATGTTCTCCCTCAGCAACTGCTTCCTCGGCTTGATCCCCGGCTCGGTGGGCGAGACGTCAGCGTTGGCCTGCTTGATTGGCGCGGCGATCCTCATTTGGACCGGCATCGGCAGCTGGCGCATCATCACGTCGTTCCTCGCGGGAGGCCTCGTGATGGGCTTCTTGTTCAACCTCATCGGCGCCAACGCGTACATGACCATCAACCCGATTCACCAAGTGGTGATGGGCGGATTCATGTTTGGCATGGTCTTCATGGCCACCGACCCCGTGAGTGCGGCCCAAACCAACAAGGGCAAGCTCTGGTACGGGTTCTTCGGCGGCTTGTTCAGCATCATGATTAGGGTCTTCAACCCGGCCTACCCAGAGGGGGTCATGATGGCCATCCTCTTCATGAATGTCATGGCTCCGCTCATTGACCACTACGTCATCGAAGGCAACATCAAGCGCCGTGAAAAGCGCCTGACCGTGGCTGCAGCGTAACCTGAAACACCAACGATCAAGACAAACCTCATGGCGATCAACAAAAACGGAACCGGCTACACTTTTGGCTTTGCCATTGTGATGGTGGTGGTGGTGGGGGCGGCCCTTGCGGCCACGGCGATTTCGCTGAAGCCTCTCCAGCAAGCCAATGCAGCCGACAAAAAGATGATGGACATCCTCGGTGCCATCAAGGTCGATGCGCAACGCGACAACGCGAAGGAGCTCTTTGCAGAGTACGTGACTTCACGGGTGTCCATCAACGCCTCCGGCACCCAAGTGGCGGTGAAGCAAGGGGAGGTGAACGCGACCGACGCGACCGACCCCTTCAACATTGACATCAAGAAAGACTACCGCTCTCACAAGCCTGCCAAGGGTGACCTCGCATGGGGCAACGCGGACGACTTGAACTTCCCTGTTTTTGAATGCCAAAAGGAAGGCGAGACCTACTTCGTCGTTCCCATGGTGGGGTCAGGGCTGTGGGGTCCGATTTGGGGCTATGTGGCGCTGGAAGGCGACATGCAGACCATTTACGGCGCCAAGTTTGACCACAAGACGGAGACCCCAGGTCTTGGTGCCGAAATCAAGGAAGATTTTTTCACCGTGAAGTTCGAAGGCAAGACCCTTGCGGAAGTGGGCCCGACTTACTTCTCTGTGTTGAAAGGAGGCGCGGTGACCAACGAGCACAGCGTGGATGGCATCACAGGTGGCACCATCACGTCGAAGGGCGTGGATGAAATGCTCAACCGCACCATGGGCATCTACTTGAAGTACTTCAACAACGAACAACGCGCGCAACGATGAGCACTGACACCAACACCGCGGTCGAGACCAAGCGCGAGAGCTTATTCAGCAAAAAGAACCGCAAACTCCTCAAGGACCCCCTCGACGACAGCAACCCCATCACGGTTCAAGTGTTGGGCATCTGCTCGGCGCTGGCAATCACCGTACAGCTCCAGCAAGCCGTCATCATGAGCCTTTCCGTGCTCTTTGTGATGATTGGCGGCAACGTGATCATTTCGTTGCTCCGCAACCTCGTCCCAGACCGCATTCGCATTATCGTGCAGCTCGTGGTAGTGGCGTCGCTTGTGATCATCGTGGACCAGGTCCTGAAGGCCTTCCAGCCAGACATCAGCGAGAAGCTCTCCGTCTTTGTCGGACTGATCATCACGAACTGCATCATCATGGGCCGCCTCGAGGCGTTTGCGCTGGGCAACAAGCCCGGACCGTCGCTTCTCGACGCCATTGGCAATGCGATGGGCTACGCGTGGATTCTCCTCGTGGTCTCCATCGTTCGTGAAATCTTCGGAAGCGGGGCCATCTCGCTCCCCGGCATGGGCCAAGTGAAGTTCTTGCCCACCAGCTGGTTCATCTCCGAAGGAGGGTTCTACGAGAACAACAACTTGATGATTTTGCCGCCGATGGCCTTGATCACGGTAGGGCTCATCATTTGGATTCAACGCAGCCGCAACCAGGCACTCATCGAAGAAAACTAAGACATGGAATACCTCAGCATCTTCGTGAAGGGCATCTTCATCGAGAACATGATCTTCGCCTACTTCCTGGGCATGTGCTCATACCTCGCGGTGTCCAAAACCGTCAAAACCGCCAACGGTCTCGGTCTCGCGGTGATTTTCGTGTTGGGCATCACCGTGCCCATCAACTACCTCCTCGAGAACTACGTGCTCAAAGAGGGCGCGCTGGCTTGGCTGAACCCCGAGTACGCCAACGTCGACTTGAGCTTCCTCAGCTTCATCATGTTCATCGCGGTCATCGCCTCGATGGTGC
>NYSX01000031.1 GCA_002683345.1 Flavobacteriales bacterium | reverse complement strand
GGCCGCCAGCCTGGAGGTAGGCGTCGCGCTCGAAGAGGGCGAGGTCGGCCTGGACCATTTCACGGCACATGTCCGCCAACGGAGTGGTGGCGGTCCAGCCGAGGACTTCGCGGGCCTTGGAGGCGTCGCCAATGAGCAGGTCGACTTCGGCGGGGCGGAAGTAGCGCGGGTCGATCTTGACAAGGACGTTGCCCGTTTCTGGGCAGTATCCCTCTTCGTTGGCGCCTTCGCCGCGCCAGGCGACGGTGATGTCGGCCTCGCGGAACGCCATGGTGGCGAAGTCGCGGATCGTGGTGGTGACGCCGGTGGCGAGTACGTAATCGTCAGGAGTGTCCCGCTGGAGCATGCGCCACATGCCTTCCACGTAGTCCTTGGCATGCCCCCAGTCACGTTGGGCGTCGAGGTTGCCGAGGTAGAGGCAGTCTTGCATGCCGAGTTTGATGCGGGCGACGGCGCGCGTGATTTTGCGGGTCACAAAGGTCTCACCGCGACGAGGGCTCTCGTGGTTGAAAAGGATGCCGTTGCTGGCATGGATGCCGTACGACTCGCGGTAGTTCTTGACAATCCAGTACGCGTACAGTTTGGCGACGCCGTAGGGGCTGCGAGGGTAGAAGGGGGTGGTTTCCGACTGAGGCACTTCTTGCACGAGGCCGTACAGCTCGGAGGTGCTGGCTTGGTAGAATTTGACAGACTTTTCCATGCCCAGGATGCGGATGGCTTCGAGGAGGCGAAGGGTGCCGAGCGCGTCGGCGTTGGCCGTGTATTCTGGCGTTTCAAAGCTCACTTGGACGTGGCTTTGGGCGGCGAGGTTGTAGATCTCATCGGGCTGAACCTCCTGCACGATGCGGATGAGGTTGGTGCTGTCCACAAGGTCCCCGTAGTGCAACTTCAAACGAACGTTGTCTTCGTGCGGGTCCTGATAGAGGTGGTCAATGCGATCCGTGTTGAGCTGAGACGCACGGCGCTTGATGCCGTGAACTTCGTAGCCCTTTTCGAGCAGGAGTTCGGTGAGGTACGCGCCGTCCTGGCCCGTGATGCCGGTGATGAGTGCTTTTTTGGTCGCCATGGGGACGAAAATACATCTGACTTGCGAGCGCAGGGCGTCAGCCGGCCAGTTCTTGGTTCTTCACCAATTGGGCGTAGTGTCCGCCCTGACCCATGAGTTCCTCGTGCCGGCCTTCTTCCACCACGCGGCCATCCTCCATCACGCAGATGCGGCTTGCGTTCTTCACGGTGCTGAGGCGGTGGGCGATGACCACGGAGCTGCGGCCCTTCATCAGTTCGTCGAGGGCGGCTTGGACCTCCCGCTCAGAGGTGCTGTCCAAGGCGCTGGTGGCTTCGTCCAGGATGAGAAGGTCAGGGTCTTTGAGGATGGCTCGGGCAATGGCAATGCGCTGGCGCTGGCCGCCGGACAGCTGCACGCCGCGCTCACCGACGAGGGTGTCGAGGCCATCGGGGAAGTCCTGGATGAAATTCCAAGCGAAGGCGCGCTTGGCCGCATCGATGATTTCCTCGTCGGTGGCGTCGGGACGTCCGTAGCGGATGTTGCTGCGCAGGTCGCCCCCAAACAAAATGACCTCCTGAGGCACAAAGGCCACGCGCTGCCTGTAGCCTCGCAGATCGAGCTCCTCCGCAGGAACGTCTCCGACCTGGAGTACTCCGGTGTCCGGCTCGTGGAACCGGAGCAGGAGGGAGGCGACCGTGCTTTTGCCCGCGCCGCTCGTGCCGACCAAGGCCACCTGGTCCCCGGCGTCGATGCGCAGTTTCAGGCCCTTCAAGACCGGCACGTCTGGCCGTTGCGGGTAGTTGAAATGGACGTCGGTGAGGGTGACGGTTTGGCGCAATGACAACTCCGGGGTGGAGGCGTTGAGGTTCTCCACTTCGCGGTCCTGGTCGACGATGTCCATCACCGACTCAATCGCGCCGAGTCCGCGCTGGAGGGCGCTGAATTGGGCGGCCATGCCGCCAATGCTTCCTGCGACGAGGCCCGTCATCAAGAGGAAGGTGAAGAAGTGCTCGCTCGCCAGTTCGCCTTGCTGCATCAAGTCGGCTCCCTTGAAAATCACCAGGGTGATGGCGCCAAAAATGAACAGGATGATGAAGCTCGCAAACGTGCCCCTCCACAAGGCGCCGCGCATGGCGAGGCGTTTGATCTCAGCCGCGTGTGTGCCGTACTTCCGGCGCTCGAGCCATTCGTTGGCGTAGCTCTTGACGCTCACAATCGCCGTCAAGACATCCTGCACCACAATGTTGGACGCGGCGACCTCGTCTTGCGTTTGTTTGGACAATTTCCGGATGAAACGCCCAAACACCACCGCCGCCACCATCATCACGGGCAACGTGCCGAGCATCCACAGGGTGAGCTCCACCGAGAAGTAGGCCAAGGCGACGATGCCTCCCACAATGAGGATGAGGCCGCGGAACAATTCCGCGAGGGTCACCGTGAAGATGTCTTGGATGGTGGCGATGTCCGCGCTGATGCGGCTGTTCAAATCGCCCACGCGCCGGGCATCGTAAAACGCCATCGGCATGCTGACGAGCGCGTCAAATGCGTCTTGCCGCATGGCAAGCATCATCTTCTCCGTCATGTCCGCAAACAGCAGCACCCGCACGAAAGAGAAGAACGACTGGATGGCCAAGGCGCCGAGAAGGGTCCAGCCGACGGAGGCCAAATCGTCCATTTCCAAACCGAGAAGCGGCATCTGGCCTGTGGAACCGGAGGCGCCGACACCGCCCAATTGGCCCCACAGCCGCGTGATGACCAGCGTCAAGAACCCTGATATGCTCATCACCACCATCCCAACGGCGAAGTGCGCCACATAGGGTTTGAGGTATTTTTGCATCCGCCCAAACCCGCGCAAATCCTTGAAGGAGAAGCGTTTTTTGGGGCCATCGTCGGCCGTGGCAAAAGAGGGGTGAGGTCGGCCGTGCGCCATGATTGAGGTGGGGGTTCGGGAAACGAATGACGAAATTAGCGCTCCCCGACCGCGCCTCTGTCACAATTTTGTCGAACGAATGTGGTCGAGAGGCTTGGAGGAACAGAAAGGGTTTGCTACCTTTGCCCTCCCTTATCGGGAAACAAGACTACGATGAAAAGGACATTTCAACCCTCCGTTCGGAAGCGCCGCAACAAGCACGGCTTCCGCAAGCGCATGTCTACGGCCAACGGCCGCAACGTTTTGAGCGCACGTCGCCGCAAGGGACGCAAGAAGTTGTCCGTGAGCTCGGAGCGCCGCCACAAAGGCATCGAGCGCTAAGTAATAGCATCTAACAGCCCTGTGCTGCCAAGGGGAATCCAACCGGGTTCCCCTTTTTTCATGCCCACTGTCCTTCTGTTATCTTGCTTCAAAATTGAACCCATGATCCGCTTCTCGACCCTCGCCTTGTTGTCCCTGCTTGTCAGCTTCGGTTCCTCCACGCAGGCCCAATCTGAAATCGAAGTGTTTTCGGAGGTCGGAGATGCCTTCACCCTGTATCTCAACCAAGTCCAAATGAACGCCGAACCCGCTCCCCGGGTCTTGGCCACTGTAGACCCCGGGTTCTACCAACTGCGCATCGACTTTGTGGAGGCGGGTCGTCCCGATGTCTACAAGAACAATTTTGGGGCCGAGGCAGGCATGCGTTCCACAGGAAAAATCACGCTGAATCGGAAAGGACAGTTTGTGGTGCGTGCGTTTGGATTTGCCCCCATGTCGTCCACCCCAACACAACCTGAGCCCACGGCTACGGCTCCCGCAGTGTCTAACTCTGGCATGCAATCCAACGTCAGCATGTCCGCCACAGGGGGCGTGCAAGGATCCAGCACCACCACCACGGATCAAGTCAACATGAACGTCAGCATCGGCGGCAACGTCATTCCAGGCGGCGTGAACATGAATGTCCAGATGTCGGCCACAGAATCTTGGTCCACCACGGAAACCACCACTCAATCCACCACCCAGTCATGGGGCGGCCAAGAGGGTGCCCCCGTGGCCACCACGGCGGAAATGAGTGGCCTCGATTTTCAGGATTACCTGCGCGCCATCCAAAGCAAGGACTTTGAAGACAGCAAAATATCGACCGCCCAAGCACCTCTGAAGGCAGGCGCCATGTTGAGCTCCGCCCAAATCGCGGAAGTCATGAAGGCGTTCGATTATGAGTCCACCCGGCTTGAGTTCGCCGTTTTTGCCCACGGCAAATGCGTGGATGCCCACAACTACTACAAGACACACGGGTCGTTCGAGTACGAATTGTCGATTGACGATCTGAACGACGCCATCGGTCAGTAAGCCCCGAGAAGGGCCGGGGATTCATGCGCCCCAAACGAGGAGCAACCGCTCCCGAACCTTGCACCACGCGCCAGCCCAGGGCGTCCCGCGCACCTCGCCACGCAGGGTGCCGATCTCGTTGCCGGGAATCCCTTTGCCGTCCTTGAGCAGGGCCTGCGATTGAAACTCCAGCTCGGGGCCGTGGCCTTTGAACATGGCTTCTTTGGTGGCCCAGGCCCATGCTTCGCAGCCGCGCCACTTGGATTGTTCTTGGGGGGACATCACCCTTGGGGCCACGCGCGTCACCCGGGCGTCGTCGGTGAGCACGAGGTCGATGCCGCCACGGATGTCCGCCTCGGTCCACATGGCCACGGCAGCCCAAACGTCTTCGCCCATCCGGGCATGGGAAATGCTGACGGCTTGGGCTGGCGATTCATCGCGAATGTGAAGCTGAGGCTTGCCCTCGTCGTTGTGGGACAGGCGCCACTCGCCGTGGCCGAGGAGGTGCGACAGTGCAAAAGCCACAGCCCGGTGTTCCGCTTGCCGTGCAGCAGGCATGGTGGCGGTTTGTCGTTGAGGGAAGTGGAGGCCCCACTCGTGCCCTTCTCCCTGCGTTTCAAGCAGATGCCAGAGAACAATCTCGACCCCTTGGGGTTGCAGTGGCAAGGCGTACTGGGGCATGGGGACAAAGGACGGGGGTTTGGCCTCCACCTCCAAAGGCCTCGTATTCCGTACTTTTGCATTGCTAAATCACACGACATGGGCAACACAACTCCCACACCCACCCTTCCCTACAAGGTGAAGGACATGAGCTTGGCCGAATGGGGCCGCAAAGAAATCACCCTTGCTGAGGCAGAGATGCCCGGCTTGATGGCGTTGCGCGAAGAATTCGGTGCATCCAAGCCACTTCAGGGTGCGCGCGTGGCAGGTTGCCTGCACATGACCATCCAAACGGCGGTGCTCATCGAGACCCTCGTGGAGCTCGGCGCAGACGTCACATGGTCGTCTTGCAACATCTTCTCAACCCAGGACCATGCCG
Organism: Flavobacteriales bacterium; assembly: GCA_002683345.1. Taxonomy (GTDB): domain Bacteria; phylum Bacteroidota; class Bacteroidia; order Flavobacteriales_D; family Sanyastnellaceae; genus UBA11663. Next base: position 18,989 of record NYSX01000031.1, on the reverse strand, counting down.
CTGCGGCCATCGCTGCTGCGGGCATTCCCGTCTACGCCTGGAAGGGCATGACTGAGGAGGAGTACGAGTGGTGCATTGAGCAGACGCTGTTCTTCGGGGACGACCGTCAGCCCTTGAACATGATCCTCGACGACGGAGGGGACCTCACCAATGTGGTGCTCGACAAGTACCCTGAGCTCGCAGCGGGCATCAAGGGCATTTCCGAGGAGACCACCACAGGCGTGTTGCGCTTGTACGAGCGTGAGAAGAACGGCACGCTTCCGATGCCTGCCATCAACGTGAACGATTCCGTCACCAAGTCCAAGTTTGACAACAAATACGGATGCCGCGAGTCCTGTGTGGACGCCATCCGCCGTGCCACCGACGTGATGATGGCCGGCAAGGTCGCTGTCGTGGCGGGCTACGGCGATGTGGGCAAGGGTTCAGCCGAATCCCTCCGAAACGCAGGTTGCCGCGTCATCGTCTCTGAAATCGACCCCATCTGCGCGTTGCAAGCGGCGATGGAAGGATTCGAAGTCAAGAAGATGCTCGACGCCGTGGCCGAAGCCGACATTGTGGTGACCGCCACCGGCAACAAGGACATCGTGACCGGCGCCCACTTCGAGGCGATGAAGGACAAGACCATTGTCTGCAACATTGGACACTTCGACAACGAAATCGACGTGGCTTGGCTCAACACCAACCACGGCAACACGAAGGACACCATCAAGCCTCAGGTGGACATGTACACCGTCGATGGCAAGGACATCATCCTCTTGGCGGAGGGTCGTTTGGTCAACCTTGGTTGTGCCACGGGCCACCCAAGCTTCGTGATGTCTGCGTCGTTCACCAACCAGACCATTGCGCAAATCGAGCTTTGGAACAACCCGGACAAGTACGAGAACAGCGTGTACACCTTGCCCAAGCACTTGGACGAGAAAGTTGCCCGTTTGCACTTGGCCAAAATCGGTGTCGAAATCGACGAGCTCAGCAACGAGCAAGCGGATTACATCGGCGTGCCCGTTCAGGGTCCCTTCAAGGGCGAGGCGTACCGCTACTGATTCTGAATACGACGGGCGCTTGTGGCCCATCTTGAACAACCCTGCCTCTCCGGCGGGGTTGTTTCGTTTCAATTGTAAATGCTAAGGATGGAGCCGTTCAGCGTGGTCCGGTAGCGATGCAAGGGCAACGTGGCGGGGCCACTCAAGACGCTGCCGTCCAGGATCAGCCATTGGCTTCCGGAACAGTCGCTGTCGTCTTTCAGGGTGATTTTGTCCGCGTCCAAAGTCACCTTGCACGCCATGGGAATGTCGTACGTCGCATGCCTGTCCAACACCACAAACTCATCCAAGGTGAAGCGGTAGATGTACAAGCCTTTCGATCCACCTGGGAGGGCGATGGCCTCCCCAGGGAAGTTCAGGGCGTTGTAGGCCGGCAGGTTCAAGTCAATTTGGAAGTTGACGGGGACGTAAGGGATGAACTGTTGGGGCTCCCCACAGGAAGTGCAGGACGCCAAGACCATGAGCAAGGCACTCAGCCAAAGCGTGGCCTTGGTTCGAAGGCCGAGGGGGTCCTTGGGGGCGCCGGCTTTGAAGGCCTTGACGTAGTTGGGTTCGTAGCTGCCCAAATCGACAAACGTCCCCGATTGAAAGGCCGCTTCCGCCAAGGCCGCTCCGTCGCGGGCCAGCGGCCAAGCGTCGACAAAGGTTCGGCCCTCGCCTTCGAGGAGGGCAGTGCACTTCACAGCGCCGTCGCCGATGAACTGGGCGGGGCCGTTGAAGGCGTCGGGCGTCTTGTCGACTTCGACCGGCGTGGCGGCCTGCGTGCAGGTGCCGTCCGCGTCAAACGTACCCGCGTAGACTTCCATGCGTCGTGCGTCAATCATGACGACGCGCTGCTGCGGCGTGGGATCGAGGCGCTTGCCTTGTTCGGCCAGCAAGGCCAGGGTGTCCAATGAAATGAGGGGGATCTGGAGGGCTTGACACAAGCCCTTGGCCGTCGACACCCCAATGCGCAGGCCAGTGAATGAACCAGGCCCCCCAGACACTGCCACGGCGTCCAAATCGGTGCGGGACCAACCTTGCTCGCGAAGCACGGCGTCAACGAAGGGCATGAGTCGCTCGGAATGGACGTACCCCTGCGTGGCGCGCTCCTCTTTCCAGGCGACAGGCGTTCCGCCTTCGGCCAGGGCCACCGAGCACTGGGTGGTGGAGGTTTCAATCAGGAGAATTTTGGCCATCACTTCACCTCAACTTCGTCGCCCTGCTTCAGGGACCGACTGACCACGTCGTAGGGGCCGGTGACCACGGTGGTCCCTTCGTCGAGTTCTCCCGAGATGGCGACGTGGCGAGAGTCTTGGATGTCGGTCTCTACGGGCGTCCATTGGACTTTGCCGTCGTCAAGCACAAACACGCCCAGTTCCGCTTCGGCGTTGTCGTCATCGGCGCGGTCTTCGACGTCCGACCCAAAGCGTGCTTCCCGGCTTGTCACGGCTTGGATGGGGGCGGAGAGCACGTCCGTGGCGCGTGCCGTCAGGATGTCGACCGTGGCGCTCATGCCCGGTCTGAAGGGGGTGTCGTCGTCGCTTTCCGTCAAATGGTCGTAGCTGTCTCGGTTGAGCCGAACCTTGACAGAGAAGTTGGTCACTTGGTCCATGCTGAAGCCGTTCATGCCGGCATTCAACGCGGTGTTTCCGATTTCGCTAACAGTTCCCTGGAAGGTTTCTCCGAGGTATGCATCGACCTCGATTTCTGCCTCGTCTCCAAGGTGAATGCGAACGATGTCGCTCTCGTTCACCTCCACATTGACTTCCATGGTGCTCAAATCGCTCACGTTCATGATGACCTCACCGGCCGTGAACCCGTTGCCTTGCACACTCTCTCCAATTTCCTTCACCAACGCGGTGACGACGCCCGCTTGGGGGGCGCGCAAGGTGGTGCGGCTGAGGTTGTCTTTGGCCTCTTGCAGCGAGGCTTCTCCGCTGCGGATGGCATACTCTGCGCTGCGCACGCTTTCGTTGGCGCTGGTCAGGTTCGCGTTGGCCGTGAGGTAAGAGGCCTCGGTTTGGTCGTATTCCGCTTGGGAAATGACCTTCTGGGCCAACAGCGATTCGGCGCGTTGGAAGGCTTTCTCAGCAGCCAATTGGTTGGCCTCGCCTTGGGCCACTTGGGCGCGCGCGGAGGCGAGGTTGGATTTGGCGCTGTTCAAACCGGCCTCTGCACGCAGAAGCGCGGCGTCATAGATGTCGGGGTTGAGTTGGACCAACAGGTCGCCCTTCGCGACGATGTCGCCTTCTTTGACGGGGAGCTCGGTGATTTGTCCGTTGACCTCGGCCGTGATTTTGACCTCGACCTCGGGTTGAATCTTGCCGCTCGCACTCACGCGCTCCACGATGGACCGGCGGGCGATCTCTTCCGTGCTGACCTGAGGCAGCGTGCGGCTTCCACCTTTGACCACCGCGATGACCACGAGCAAAACGACAAAGGCAACAAGGCCGAGAAGCAATTTCTTATTCATGATCAAAGGCTGAGGGGGCGTCCAAGGTAGAAGTCCAAAATGCGCGTCTTGAACACAAAGTCGTACTGGGTGCGAAGCGCGTTGATGCGGGCGTTGTCCAATCGGGTCCGGGCGTCGGCGTATTCCAGCGCCGAGATGGCCCCGGCCTCAAAGCGCGCCTCCGCGTTGGTCATGGCCAGCGTGGCGGCTTCCAAGGCGCGGTCGTTGGCCTCAAACGTGCGCTGGGCTGCGCGCGCATCGGCCCACGATTGCTCCACCGTTTGGGTGAGGCTTTGGGCGGTTTGTTCTTTGGCGAGCTGGGCAGAGAGCACGTCGACTTCTGCGCGGTCGATGTTGGTCTCAATGCCAAATCCATTGAAGATGGGCAGGCTCAACGAGAAGAAGATGCTCTGGTTGAGGTTGTTCGTGAATTGGTCTTGAAACGACATCGTTGCGTACTCGCCGTCTTGGATCACGACGGGCGTCGTGAGGAGAATGCCCTCCACCGTTTCGATGGTCACGTCTTGGGTGACCGGGTCGCTCACCAAGGTTTGGCGATTCTGGGAATACCCCGATCCGACACTGTACGATCCCGTGATGCGGGGCATGCGCTGCGCTTTGGCAAGGTCAAGTCCGAGGTAGGCATCTGTGACCTGCAATTCGGCTGCCTTCATGTCAGGAAAGGCATTCAGGGCAAATGCGACGGCCGCATCTGCGGACAAGGGCAGCTGGGCGACCTCGAGCAAATCGTCTGAAGGAGGTGCCACGTCAAGGTTGTCCGCTTCATCCCCAGAAAGTTGAAGCAATTGGGCCAACGCCAACTTGGCGATGGTGACGCCGTTCTCTGCGGAGACGACGGAGCTTTGGTCGGCGGCCTGCTGCGCCAGCACATCGTAGAGGTCGCTCTCCGCGGCCGCACCGGCATTGACCAACTTTTGGACGCGGTCGACTTGGCGTCCAGTGGCTTCCGCATTGAGTTGGGCAATCGTCAAGAATTCTTTCTGGAACAGCACGTTGAGGTAGGCTGAGGCCAGGCTCAGGGCCACGTTGTTTTGGGCAATCTCGACGTTGGTTTGGGCCAACTCGAGTCCAAGGCGTGCACGTCGAAGGTTGAGGTGGTTTTGGAACCCGTTGAACAAGGTCAAACCCGAGCTCATGCCGTAGTTGCTCGACTGCACTGCGTCAGTTGCAAACTGATTGGTGAAGGGGTCAATGCGCTGACCGATGTTCACGCCGTAGCTTGAAGAGGCGTTGAGGTTGGGAAGGAAGGCACCTTTTGCAGAGGTCTCGGCAAGCGCGCCCCGTACGATGCCAAGCTCGGCTTGCTGGAGTTGAAGGTTGTGCTCCAGGGCGTGCTCCAGGCAGCGCTGAAGGGTCCATACGTCGTTGCCGGAGCTCTGGGCCACAGCAGAAGTGCTGAGGCTTCCCACGCAGAGCAAAAACAGGCTGAAAAAGAAAGGGCGCATGCCCAAAATTACGCCCTCAACCGGCCTCATCGGTGGCTTCCTTCCGCTTGCGAAAGACAAACCATGCGAAAAAGGCCATGATGGCGTAGGGGATGCCCATCAAATAGAGGATTCCCGAGTTGAGTCCACGACCCAGGCTGCCGTCATCTGCGCTGTCCTCGGCGACGGCTTTGCACATCACGCATTGCGCCTCGGCATCCACCGCCAAGACCAGCAGCAGAAGTGCAAGGGCACAGGGCAGCATCCGCCTCATCACCATGGATAGCAGGGTGAAATCATGAAGTACACCACCACCCCCGTGAAAGTCACGTAGGTCCAGATGGGGTAGGTGATGCGCGCCCACTTGCGGTGCTTTTGGATTTGGTTCCCCAAACCGAGCAAGTAGGTGGTGAGCACCATCGGCACAATGGCGATGGACATCAAAATGTGGGTGATGAGCACGAAAAAGTAAACGGCTCGGATCCATCCTTCTTTGCAGAAGGGGGTGCTTTCCGTGGTCATGTGGTAGCTCACGTAGCTGACCAGAAACAAGGCAGACAGGGCAAGGGCTGCGGTGTTCAGTTGCTGGTGGAGCAGGATGTTCTTGTTCCGAATGGCCCGGTAAGACCCCACGAGGCACAGAAACGCCGTGCCGTTGATGGTGGCATTGACGGCAGGGAGCATGTGAAGGAATTCGGCGAGCTCCGGGCTTACTTCCACGCCAGGCAGGAAAAACAACAAGGCCACCACAGCAGGGATGGCAATGCCTGCTACCCACACAAAAATTCGAAGTTGTCGGTTGATTCCCACAGGTTCAGCTTTGGTGCAAAGATGCAACGCACGTCATGAAAGGAAGGTTGATGTGGGACTCAGGTTGCACTCAACGGCGGTCGGTCACCACCAGCGAGGCCGCGTCGAGCATCATCGAATCGACTTCCGCCGTCGAGGTGCCGTCGTACAGCCCTCGGATGCGGTTTTCCTGGTCCACCAACACAAAGGTGTCGCTGTGGAAGAACCCTCCAGCCGCCGTGTCGCTTTCAAGGGCCGTGAGGTAGTAGCCAAACCGCGCTTGGTCGTACAAGTCTTCCTTGTCGCCGGTGAGGAATTTCCAGTTGGTGGTGTCTGCACCCAAACGGGTGGCATACGTCTTCAACCGCGCTGGCGTGTCCCGAATCGGATCCACACTGTGGCTCATGAGCATGACCTCGTCGTCCAAGTCGTGGCCTTTCAACCAGGATTGCGTTCGGGCGAGCTGGCTGCTCATGATGGGACAAATCGTGGGACAGTGCGTGAAGAAGTAGTCGACAATTTTCACTTGACCTTCCACGGTGCGGTGGCTGATTTCCACGCTGTCAATGCCGGTGAAGGCGAATGCAGGGATGGTGTGGCCTTCTGGACCCAACACGGGCAGCTCGGGATGCACCTCAAGCGCTTCGGTCAATTTCTCGCGGGCGTATTCCGCCACATCGCGTTCCTTCTTCAGCAACGCGATGTCCTCGACGGCGTCGCGGATGGCGTCTTCGGAAGCGGCGTGGTACACCCCGCGCAAAAACCCTTCCGTGTCGACCAACCAAATCGTGGCCACGTTGTTGGGGTCCTCGGGGTCGCGCTGAATCATAAAGTCTTCGGTGACGACGCGGTCAATGTCTTCGGCTTCGCCTGTCAAGAATTGCCACTTGCCGGTGAATCCATTGTAGCGCGTGTTGCGGTCGACGTATTCCTGAAGCACTTCTGGCGTGTCGTGCTCGGGGCTCAACGAGAAGCTGACGACCACGATGTCGCCTTCGTCGCGATAGCGGAAGTTGGGCCACAACAATTGGCGCGTCACCTGTGCGACGTGCGGGGCGTCGGTGCCGTAAAACGCCGCGAGCCAAACCTTGCCGCGCAACTCGTCACTGGAAAAGGGCTCTCCAAGGTGGTTGACGAGGTCAAAGTCGCCGACGCGCTGGGCGTCGAGGGTTTGGCCTTCCATCGGCCCGTCTACGGTGTAGTAGGGCAGGGTGTTGAAGTTGTGCTCCGTGAGCAACCCAAAAAAAACCAGCCCCGCCAAAGGCAGGGCCAGCATCATTGCAGTAAGAATCAATCGGTTCTTCAACATGCCCATGGGCGGTCGCTCAGTGGAGGGTGTTGAAGCTGTTCAAGTGTCCAAAGCCTTCCGTGATCGCGATGAAGATCAGGTAGCAGATGAACATCACGTACGGGGCGATGACCGCGCGCTTCAAGTTGCGGCGCTCGTCACCGAGGTGCATGAAGACCAACACGATGTACGCCGCCTTGACCAAGGTCATGACGATGAAGGTCCACTTGATGGCCGTCCAGGTGAAGGTTTCAGAACGCTTGAAGACCACACCCATGCCCACCTCGACGGCGGTGATGAGGGTCAACAATGCGGTGACCAACCAAATTTTCTTGCGAATGGCCGCACCCGCTTCTTCGCTGTGGTGCGTCGCCATGGCGTAGCTGTCGTTGACAATGAGATCGTCGCGTTCCATGTCAGATGAGGTAGAAGAAGGTGAATACAAAGACCCAAACGAGGTCGACAAAGTGCCAGTACAATCCGGTTTTCTCCACCATCTCGTAGTGGCCGCGGCGCTCAAAAATCCCGTTCAACGCCATCAAGAAAATGATGATGTTGATGATTACGCCAGAGAATACGTGAAATCCGTGGAACCCGGTGATGAAGAAGAAGAAGTTGGCGTAGGTCTGTTGGACGGCGTATTCGCTGTCCTCGAGGTTGGCGCCAAACGAGAACACCTCGCTGCGTGCGTTCCAAAGCTTCACCGCTTCGTCACCAGAAACGTGGCTTTCGTTCTCCACGTACTTGTTGAAGGTGAGGCTGTGCAACTGGGCGCTGTGCTCGTGCTCGCCGTATTGGGTCAGCGTGATGTGACCGTCCTCTTGGGTGAGCACGGTGTTGGCGTCGCCTTCGCTCCAGGGCTCGGCCAAGTGGCCAAAGTGATGATCCATGAAGATCATCTCGCCTTCAGCCAACGTGAAGCTCTCGCCGTTGTCGGCCGTCACAGTCACCTCCTTGGCCAACTGGAATCCTCCGCCGGAGCCGTGGATGAAGTGGGACCATTCCCAAGCCTGAGAGCCGAGGAAGAAGAAGCCACCAATGATGGTGGCGCCGAGCCACTTCAACACACCGGCCTTGTCGTTGCGGTGGCCTGCCTCCACGGCAAGCACCATCGTGACAGAGGAGACGATGAGGATGAAGGTCATGAGGGCCACGTAAATCAGCGGGTACTGTCCATCCAAGCCGGGAAGGGCTCGGAAGACTTGCTCGCCGATGGGCCATGCGTCTTCGGATGTGGCACGTGCAAACCCGTACGCCGTCAGCAACCCACCGAAGGTGAGTGCATCGGAGACGAGGAAGAACCACATCATCATTTTTCCGTAGGTGACGGAGAAAGGGCTTTGACCTCCGCCCCACAGGACGTCAGTCGGGATCGTTTCGGTGTTTCCAGCCATGGTCTGAAATTGTGAAGCGAAAATAAGGCAACCGCATTACCTGCACCACCTAGAATGCCTCCAAATCAAGGCCTGTGTCCACAAGCAAGCGTGAACAGCTGCCTCACCGGCAGGGGTGTCAGTGCAAGAGGAACAAGAAGGCGAAGAGGTAGATCCACAGAAGGCCCAAGAAGTGCCAGTAGATGCCCGTCGCCTTGAGCCGGACCGTGTCCCCTTCGTGGATCACCCCCGTGAAGATGCGGATGCCGTTGACCACCAGGTAAATGAGCCCAAACACGAGGTGCAAAATGTGCACCATCACGAGGGCCCAGATGTACCCGCCGCCGCTGTTGGACGACTGCAAGACTTTCGTGGTGATGGGCTGAACCATCAGGGCGTCGTCGGGCGCGTACAGCTCGCCGCGGGCGGCGTCGTGAAGGAGGACTTGCCCGTCGTAGCGGAAATCGTAGTCTTCGCCGTAAACCGCACTGCTTTCATAGAGGGCTGCGAGGTTGTTCCAGCGGAAAGCCGTGCCCTGTGCCGTGTCGCTGGTGTTCCACCCCATGCCCAAGGACGCAAGATCTTTCCAGCCTTCCGCTTGCGTGACGGTGAAGCCGATGCCAAGCACCAAGGTCAGGGCGAGACCGACGATGCCTTGGTTGGTTTGGCCTGCTTTCACGGCACGGGTGGCCCACCACAACGTGGCGCTGCTCAAGGCGATTAAGGCGTTGCTCACCCAAAACATGTCCGGCGCAGGGATGTGCACCCAAAACTGGCCCATGTTGCTCACGATGTAGGCCGACGTGAAACCGGCAAAAAGCATGGTCACCGCAAAGACGATGAAGTACATCAACATGGTCTTGGTGCGCTCACGCACTTGGCCGTCAAGGCCTTCAAAGACGCGTTCACTCATGGGTTCAAGGGGATTTTGTCGAGGACATAGACGATTTGGATCAATGGCAGATAGACGAAGCTCGCGAACATCAGTCGGCGCGCCGCATCCAGCGTCAAGTCACGCAGGAGTTGGTACGCAAACCAAGAAAATCCGAGGCCAGCCAACACCGCCACCGCGAACGCAACATCTCCCACCATGGGTTGGTTCAGCGCCCAAGGCAACATGCTGGCTGGGATGCAGAACAAGGTGTACAAGAGGATCAGTTGGGCGGAACGGGCGGTTCGGCCTGCGTTGAAGGGGAGCATCTTGTAACCCGCCTTGGCATAGTCTTCGTGGGCGAGCCATGCAATGGCCCAAAAATGCGGGAATTGCCACATGAACTGCACGGCAAACAGGGTTCCGGGCTCAATCCCGAAGTCCCCCGTGGCCGCCACGTACCCAATCATGGGCGGCAAGGCGCCGGGGAAGGCCCCTACGAACACGGACAGGCTCGTCTTGGCCTTCAGCGGCGTGTAGATGAAGGCGTAACTCACAATGGCAGCCACCCCAAGCCAGCCGCTCAGGGGGTTCAGGCTGAACAAGCATCCCAGTCCCACCGCGGCCGCAATCAAACTCCATACCAAGGCTTGCGTCACAGACATGCGTCCTGTGGGCAGGGGGCGATCCAGCGTGCGCTTCATCAACCCGTCGATGCGGCGCTCGATGATTTGGTTGAGTCCGTTGGAGGCGCCCGTCAAAGCGTATCCGCCCAGGGTGAGCAACAGAAAGGCGCGGATGTTCATGGTTTCCACGGCCATGAACCACCCAAGCACCGCCGACAGCACGACAAAAAAGCCGAGGCGGAGTTTGAACAGGGTGGCGAGGTCGCGGTGCATGGGCGGCGAAATTACTGCACGAAGCGCGGTCGGTCTGTCCTTCTGGTCACCAATCGCGTTCGTCCATCACGCGCGCTTGGCGGATCCCAATTTCGAGGCGTCCGGCATTCCAAGGTTCTTGCCATGCGCCCGGGGCGTCTTGGTCCTCGAGCCGGGTCCAAGCCCTTACAAACGCCTCCACGCCCCCCACGCCGTAGCGCGCACCGAGGGGCATGCTCACGTCGAGTTCGAGTCGAGACACCCGGCTGCGCACGCCTTGTCCCAACGCATGTCCTTCTTCCCCATCGCGCTCGGAAAACGACGTCCATGGCATTTCTCCAGCCGCGTAGGAAAGCAAGGATTCGCCGCCGCCGACCGACCGTCCTTGCGTGCGATGCAGGTAGCTGAGGCGCACCGTGTAGACCTCGCGCACCACCGCCCGGATGCGCGCGCGACCCTCCACAAAATTGGCCCCACCAGGGTGGCCCAAGGGTTGATGCAGGTGGGAATAGGACAGGGGCAAGGTGTTGTGCGTGTAGGTCCAAGGCCGAACCGCGGCCCCTTCAATCAACCACCCAAACTTGCCGGTGCGGCTGAGGGAGGACATGCCCATGAGCACGCCCCATTTGTTGCCCCACCATCCGTTGCGTTCCAAGAGTTTGGACACGAGCAGTTCGTCGAGCAAGACCTGTCCGTAGGCCGTCACGCGCTGTCCCCGTTGCCACCGCCCTTGGTGCGACAGTTGGGCGCCGAGCAAGGCGTTGTCCGCGGAGCCGAGGCTGTATTCACGGGGGCGAAACGCCGCCATGGGGATGAGGTAGTGCGGTTCGATTCGGCCTTGAAACGCCGCATCGTTGCCCCGCCATTTCACCGCGCCAAACAGCGCGCCGCTCCAGCCCCTTCCGAGGGCCACTTCGGTCCATTGGGCGGCGAGCCACCCCGTTTCGACCGTGTCGGCTTGCACGTGCCGGGTCCGAATCAACGCTTGGGCATACTGGACAATTCCGGCGTCCACCCACAGTCGAGCGCCGAGGGCGGGGGCCATGTGCCGGTCCAAGAACAGCGAGCGCGCCCCTCGTCCCCAATGGTGGCTCTCCTGCCCGACACGCATCGAGACCGAAGGGGACAGGGACCAGGACAGGGCGCCTTCGAGTCGGTCGACCGAGGCCACGGATTCATTCAGCAGCACCGCATTCCCCAACCCGTCTATGCTCCCGTGGTCGGCCACTTCCCGAGCAAGGGGAAAGCCCAACGGAATCCGCCAGCGCGAGGCGGCGACATGGTAGCTGCCGCGTTGCAGAAAGGTACCCGAGGTGCCGAGGCCGATCGCCGTGCTGTTCGCACGGAAATCACCAAAGATCTGGCGCGCCTCGCCCACCACGGCAATGCCTTCAAAGGCACTGAATTGGGGCTGCAGGGCCGCGGGAAGGTTCCATGAAGCCATGGGCTGTACGCTCGGGACCATGACGCCCGCGCTGTCGCTGGCCAACCGGACGTTCCAAGCCGCGGAATCAAGAGGCAAATGCCAGCGGGTCGAGGTGGGGGTTTGTGCCACCAGAAGGCCGCATCCCATCATCCAACCTCCAACTGCGAGCAGAAACTTCATCAAGCCACGCGCCGGGGACCGGGTTTGGAGGAGGAAGCAGGCTCGGTGCCGTCGGCATCCAAGGGGGCGGAGAGGGACGAGATGCCCAGCCCCATGCGCACCATGAAGTAGGGCAACGAGCCTAGGGCAAAGGCCAACCCGAGCAATGTGAAAAACTGGGCGGTCCGACCGATGCCACCCCAAGCCGCTTCGGGCTGGAAGGCCAACACGACAAACAGCAGGCTGTACATCCAAAGCGCTGCGGAGGTCAGCCTGTGTCCCCAACCGAGTTGCATGAGCAGGTGGTGGATGTGCCGGCGGTCTGGGTTGAAGGGGGATTGGCCGTTGAGCAAGCGCAGGGTGAACACACGCAGGGTGTCCACCAGCGGAAACGCGAGCAAACACATGGCCGCCACGGGCCGCACGACGCCTGGAAGGGTGGCGACATCGGGGGTTTGGACCACGTTGACCGCCATGACGTACGCCATGAGTCCGATCAACAAAGACCCGCTGTCTCCCATGAAAATTTTGGCGGGATGAAGGTTGAAGACCAAAAAGCCCGCAAGTCCTCCCGCCAAGGCGGCGCCGACGAAGGCCGTCATCATGTCTCCGGTCCAATAGGCCCACATCCCAAACGCCGACATGGCCACCAATCCGTAGCCGCCCGCCAGCCCATCGACCCCGTCAATCAGGTTGATGGCGTTGACAATGACCACATAGACGAACAGCGAGAACAAGGCACTCACCAACGACGGCAATTGGTGCAACCCAAACAGCCCGTCAAAGTGGTCGATTTTCAATCCCAATCCCCAAACGAGGAAACTTCCCACCGCGAGGTGGACCATGAGCTTTTTGCCGGCGCCCATCCCCATGATGTCGTCTTTGAGTCCCATGAAAAAGATGGGCACCGAAGCCCCCAATACCCCGAGCCACCGTATGGAGGTCCAGCCAAAGGCATCCGAAAACGCAAACGACACCAGGGTGCTGCACAGCGTGGCGGCAAAGAGCATGACGCCGCCCACGGTCGGTACCGACCGGTGGTGCAGTTTTCTCAATTCACTGGGCTCGTCGACAAGGTGCTTGCGTTTGGCCACCATGATGAGGGAAGGCATGCCAAAAAGCACAACCAAAAAGGCCAACGTGGCTGGAAGCATCAAGGACGTCATGGTGCGCCAAAGGTAGTGGAGCCCGGCGTCATGCCCATGCGGTGAGAGACCCCCACGCGCAGCCTTGCGCCTTCCGAAGGCAAAGAGGGGTGGGAGGCCCCTTGCCAAAGTTCTGCACCCAGGGTCACGTGCATCGGCCACGTCTTTTGCAGCGCATACGCCACCCAAGCCTCGGCCACCTTGAAGGTGCCCACCGCTGCAGCCCTGCCCCCTGCGGTCCATGTGGAGGTCTTCCAACGTCCGTGCAATTCGGTCCGCCAAAGGGCATCTGTCGACCCGGCAGGTCTGAGCACAGCGGACACAGGTGTGCCTGCATTCTGCAAGGCGATGCGGTCGTCGTCCAGCGCGGGCAATCGGGTGGTGCCCAGCGTGAAAGCCCAGGCCTCAGAGGGCCGCCACGACGTGGCCACACCCCACCCTTGGTGGGAGGTCCACTCACCGGTAACCAGCACGTTGTCGGTTGCGGTGCGCCACGTGCTGGACACACTCAGCCAGCTTCGCCACGCAAACTGGCCCAGAGAATCCGTGGCGAGCTCGCCGGTCCAAGGACGCTCACGCAGCACACCACCGAGCAATCCCAGCGATCCCCGCGACGGGTGCCTCCACCCGAAGTCGACCCATCCCGCGTCGGTTTGGCGAAACAGGCTCTCGGTGGAACCTCCTGCAGGTCCGCGTTCGGTTCCGGTCCACCGGGCTGCGGTGGTTTGGGCGGACAGGCCGTTGGGTCGAACCCACGTCACGCTTGCCCTAGGGAAGGAAGCCGCTTCGCCCGAGAAGGTCAAGGGTGAAGGCAAGGCGCCCCATTGCACCGGGGCGTAAGCGGTCGAGAAGAGGAGGGAATCTCCTTGGGTGGAAACGTGGCTGTAGCGGGAAGTGACCCTCGCACGGGCCACGTCAACGCGGCCGCCAGAGGTGAGCTTGGCCCGTCCCCAACCCGGCAGGGTGGTGGATGCTGTCATGGTGGCGGCGTCCCACGCCCCAGCCCATCCTTGCATTTCCTCCAGCGATCCCTCCATGTGCCACACGCCATCCAAGGTTGCTTCAAAGTGGGCGCCACGGAGGTTGTCCCATGGGGAAACCGCAGCTTCCGACGTGGTGGGAGGGGTTCCTGTGAGGTGCCGAACCGTGAACCAAGGGTCCAAGTGCAAGGTCATTTGGGGGGTCTCCCACGTCAACCCGTGCTGGCGCAGGGACCATGTGACGTCTCCCGTCTGAGGTCCGAGCAGGGAATCCGCCTCGCCCGTGGCCTGCCCCCATGCCGAGGAGGAGAGCAGCATGAATGCCACGCCTGCCCAGTGGCAGCCGGTCATCCGCGCAGGGTTTCGTGCGCCACGGAGGTCTTGAATTCTTCGTAGACATCGCGAATGCCTTGTTCAAGCGGGGTCTTGGCCGTCCACCCGAGGGACGTCATCTTGGAAACGTCCAGGAGCTTGCGGGGCGTGCCGTCGGGCTTGGTGGTGTCCCACGTCAAGGCACCCTCGAAGCCCACCACGCGGGCCACGGTCTCGGCGAGCGTCTTGATGGTGACATCCTTGCCCGTGCCGAGGTTGACCCATCCGGCGTCGTTGTGGACGTCCATCAAATGCAGGCATGCTTCTGCCAAATCGTCCACGTGCAAGAACTCCCGCATCGGCGATCCCGTTCCCCAGCAAACCACCTCCGCTGCACCGTTATCCTTCGCTTCGTGGAAGCGCCGAATCAAGGCGGGCAACACGTGGCTGTTTTCCGGATGGTAGTTGTCTCCCGGGCCATAAAGGTTGGTCGGCATGGCGCTGATGAAGTTGCATCCGTGCTGGTCGCGGTAGGCGTCGCACAACTTGAGGCCGGCAATTTTGGCAATCGCGTAGGGCTCGTTGGTGGGCTCGAGCGCACCGGTGAGCAACACGTCTTCCGACATGGGTTGGGTCGCGTGTTTGGGGTAGATGCAAGAACTGCCCAAAAAGAGCAGCTTCTCCACGCCCGCCCGGCGACTGCCTTCAATCACGTTCGCCTCCATGATGAGGTTGTCGTACAGGAAGTCCGCCTTGTAAGTGTTGTTGGCGTGGATGCCGCCCACTTTGGCTGCCGCCAAGTACACGTGCATGGGCTTCACCTCTTCCAAAAACGCAAACACCGCCGCTTGATCCCGGAGATCCAGCTCGGCGGAAGTGCGAAGGATTAAGTTGGTGTGACCACGCTGTTTCAGGGCCCGAACCAACGCTGAACCCACCATTCCGCGGTGTCCGGCAACATAGATGGGGGCGTCGAGTGAGGTCATGGTTCGAAGGTACAAAGGCGGGGTCAGCGTGGGTCGTGCATGGCGTGCCTCAGGCCGTCGCCCACCCACGTGAAGGCAAGGACCAAACTGGCGATGAGCGCACCGGGAATGAGGGCCAACCAAGCATGGTCGGTGGTCAGCAGGTGGGCGTGTTCCTTGACGATGTTGCCCCAGGAGGGCATGGGGATTTGGGCTCCCACACCCAGGAAACTCAACCCCGCCTCGATCAAGATGGCCGCGGCAAAGTTGGCGGCACAAACGACCACAAGTGGGCCGACTGCATTGGGAAGCATGTGGCGAAGCATGATGCGCCACGCCGGCAAGTCGAGCGCCTCCGCAGCCTGCACATACGCCTGCTCCCGAAGGCTGAGAAATTGCCCCCGCACAATCCGCGCCACCTCCACCCACATGGTGAGGCCAATGGCGAGGAACACTTGCCAAAATCCCTTGCCAAACGCGAGGGTGATCGCCAAGACCATGAGCAGGGTGGGGATGGACCACATGACCTGAAGGAACCACGACAGCACCCTGTCCACGCGGCCGCCCATGTATCCGGCGAGTCCGCCCAGCAACAAGCCAAGGATCAGGCTGATCAGCACCGCACCGGCCCCCACGGACAGGGAAATGCCGCTGCCGGCCATCAACCGGCTCAAGAGGTCACGTCCGTAGCGGTCGGTGCCGAGCCATGCGGTGTGCGTGTCGCCAGCCTCGTCCAGCCACTCGGCCCCGGGGGCCAAAAGTCCCCGCTCGAGATGCTGGTCGTTGGCCATGGGCGTGGCGTCCGGCCGAATCGCACTTCCCGCAATGGCAATGAACAGCCAGAGCAAAATCCACACTGCCCCCACGGCAGCCATTCGGTGAGACCAAAACGCGTTCACGGGTCGCAAGTTCGGCCTTTCCAACTTGGTTTCGAAGCGATGCCCCAAGGACGGAGGAGTCCCGCTTGTGCCATCAGGATCAGTGGCACCTGCGCGGGTTGGGTCAGCCCCAGCATGACCTCTTGAGCCCAAGTCGTCTGCAGCCCAAACCAGCGCGCCACAGGCCTGGCGTACGCCAAGTTCATCCCCGTCACCAGCGCCCACCATCCCCACGACAGCCCCCACATGCACGATGTGGATGCCACGCATGCGCCCATCCACAGGGCCCATTGCGCGACCGCCATCGACGCCATCCACCACGCAGTGCGCTTGGCACGGCGGTCATAGTGCACGGCTTTTCCAGCCCACCGCATGCGCTGCTGAATCCACTCAGAAAAGGAGGTGGCCCCAGAGGTTCGTACGGTCGCACGCGAATCGGCAAGCCATTCCACGCGATGACCTCCACGCTGAAGCGCTTGGACGACCAAGGTGTCGTCCCCCGAGGCACCAAGGTTTCGGGTGTCGGGGTAGGTGTCCACCCGCACGGCCATGTTGGCACCGGAGGCCGATCCCGGGAGGTCGCGGACAAGGTATCCGACGGACCAGCCCATTTGGGCGGCGTAATCCAAGGCTTGCACCCCCTCCCACAAGGAGGGCGAATGCGGTGACAAGCTCAGCACCACGGCACCGGCCACGCAGGCTGTGTTTGCATCGACCTCACGCAGGCGGTCGTGCCAGGCCTGTACCCATGACGGTCCGAGTCGGACGTCGGCATCCAGCGTCACCACCCAAGGGGTGTTTGCAGAGGTCATCCCCGTGAGCAGCGCCGATTTTTTGCCCGTCCCTTCGGCGGTAAGGACGCGGAGTTGTCCCCGTTGTGCAAGTTGATGAGAGGCGGCCAAGGATGCGGTGACGTCCGTGCTGTGGTCGTCCACCACGAGGATTTGGACTTGGAGGTCTTGCGCGGCCAAATCGTCCAGCACGTTCCCCAGGTGCTGCGCCTCGTTGCGCGCGGGAATCACCACGGTCCAGTCCACGGCCCGAGGATTCGCTCCGACCCCAGAGGTCAACGCCTTTCGCCACGCGCGAGACCAGCCTCGCAAAGTCCACGCGTGCAGGGCGGCCATGAGACCAGCCACGACGATAGCCCAAGTTTCCCAGTCCGCCATCAAGAGGTCTTCATTGTGCGCCAGGGTTGACCCACCCACCTCAGTCCGAGGGCGGCTGATCCCACGCGATTGACCAACCAAAGGGCAAACGTGGCCGCCACGACCCCAGGAAGTTGCGCGTCAAACACCCATGCCGCCATGGCTTCACGCATCCCGAGCTCCGCAGGCCAGGGGATGGACCCCACCGCACACCACACCGCGGCAATGCGGGGAAACCCCGAGGAAATCCACTGGGTCGGTTCCAACACGTTCCAGGCAGAGAGCATCAGGAGGTATTGCGTGGCAAAGGTGATGTACCGCAGCAGGCTCAACGCGGCCACGGACCCATGGAAGCTCAGCGACAACCCGCGGCCGACCAGGGCAATCATGAGGCCCAACATCCCCGCACAAACCCCAAATCCCGCCAAGGCCAATGCAGGGACGGCGAAGAACCACGTGGCCCAGCCTTGGCTAGCTGCCCCCAAGGCGAAGGCCTTGGCACCGGCCGCGCTTTTCAATCGCGGATCGTCGACGGTCGCGAGGCGTCCGGCGCCGTCGGCCAATCGGAAGGGCCCGAGCAGCGCCCAGGTTTGGCCCACGAGCACTTCCTTCCACACCACAGCCCAAGACCGTGATGTGCCGGGACCCAAGGCATCCGAGGAAAGCCTGCGCCACTTCCAAGCCTCCAGGCCGAGGTTCAAGGGCCAAAGCAGCACGGCCATCGCGAAAAAGGAAGTGTGGTTCAGCGTGGCCTCGGTCAGCGAGGCCCATCCGCCGTGGGTGGACAACGTCCAAGTGAGCCCTGCCACGGCCACCAACGTGGTGGCCCAGGAGAGGGGGCGCCGATGTTCACGAACCCATGAGGAAGCTTTTTCAAAGCGGGGGCTCAACGCCTCGCGGAGGGAGGCGTACTTTGTCGGGTAGAACGACCGGCGCATCGGTCCGAAGTTAATCCATGCCCTCCACCAAAGACCTTCCTGCGGAACGCATCATCCTCGGCATCGACCCGGGCACGACGATCATGGGATATGGCGTCATTCGGTGTCGGGGGAAGAGCCAAGTAGAGCTCGTGGAAATGGGGGCCTTGCACATGTCCAAAATCAAGGACCACGCCCTCAAGTTGAAGCGCATCTTTGACCGCGTTTCTGCCTTGATTGAAACCCATGCCCCGGATGATTTGGCGGTGGAGGCGCCGTTTTTTGGGCAAAATGTGCAGTCCATGCTCAAGTTGGGCAGGGCCCAGGGGGTGGCATTGGCCGCGGCTTTGGCCCATGAGATTCCCGTGGCGGAATACGCGCCCCGTCGGGTGAAGCAGGCGGTGACCGGAAGTGGTGCGGCGTCCAAGGAGCAAGTGGCAGGTATGGTGCAGCGGACGCTCAAGATTCGGACGGAGGACATGCCCAAGGATTTGGACGCCACGGATGGCTTGGCGGTGGCCTTGTGCCACCATTATCAGCTGGCTACGCCCAAAATGCAGCGTGGCGCAGGGGGCTGGAAGGCGTTTTTGGCGGACAATCCGGACCGGATTCGCAAATAATCGCACTTTTTTCAAGAGCTAAGTCATTGATAATCAGTGATTGTAGTATAAAAATTATGTTTTTTACATAATTAGACGTAACTTTAATCCAGAGGAACTCGTTAGAGGTCCTTGAAGCGCAAGCTTCGATAACAGTTTACTTGTTTTCATTCAACAGTGGGAGGGTCGCTCGACGGAGTGGCCCTCTTTTTTTGTGGACGTTTTTTTTTCGATCGACTGTAACCTTTCAGAAGGATGTCCCGTTAAGGACCCTGAAGCGCAAGCTTCGATAACAGTTTACTTGTTTTCATTCAACAGTGGGAGGGTCGCTCGACGGAGTGG
>NYSX01000030.1 GCA_002683345.1 Flavobacteriales bacterium | reverse complement strand
TTGGACAGGCGCGACTTCTTGGACAGGCGCGACTTCTTGGACAGGCGCGACTTCTTGGACAGGCGCGGCCTCTTGAACCGGAGTAGGCGCGGGGTGCGCAGAAGGTGCAGGGGCTGCCGCCACTGGCGCAGGCGCCGTCACGGGCTCAGGTGCCGTCACGGGCGCAGCCGGAGCAGATGCTGGAACGACCGCAGCCTGCGGCACCATCAACCCTGCGTCAGGGCTTTTTTTTTTGAGTGCCTCGTGGGAACAAATCTGCATCAGCGCCAACTCCACAAGGAGTCGCTGATGCTGTGAGCCCCGGTACTGCACGTCAGCCTGGTTCAAGACATCGAGGCCGCCCACCAAAAAGAACAGGTCCGCGCGGGACGCTTGGTCTTGGAATTTGGCCTTGACGTCGTCTGTGGCTTCCACCAACTTCAACGTCTGGGGATCGCGACACACCATCAGGTTGCGGAGGTGGTTGGCCCAACCGGTGATGAAATGGTGGGCGTCAAATCCGCGCGCCATGACGTCGTTGAAGAGCAACATGGCCCCGGGGATGTCACTGGCAAGAGCCTGGTCCGTCAGCGTGAAATACGTGTCGTGGTCGAGCACGTGAAGCTGCTCCGTCACCGCTTGGTAGGTGAGGTTCTTTCCTGCGAACGCCACGAGTTGGTCAAACATGGACAACGCGTCGCGCAGGGCCCCGTCCGCCTTTTGGGCGATGACGTGAAGTGCTTCTTCTTCCGCGTTCACCCCCTCCTGAGTCGCGATGTGCAGAAGGTGCGCCACAGCGTCGGGTACGGTGATGCGGTGGAAGTCGAAGATTTGGCAACGGGACAAAATCGTCGGCAGAATCTTGTGCTTCTCCGTGGTGGCCAAAATGAACACCGCGTGCGCCGGCGGCTCCTCCAACGTCTTCAAAAATGCGTTGAACGCCGCCTGGCTCAGCATGTGCACCTCGTCGATGATGTACACTTTGTACTTGCCTTGTTGGGGTGGGATGCGGACCTGATCAACGATGTTGCGGATGTCCTCCACCTTGTTGTTGGAGGCTGCGTCAAGCTCAAACACGTTGAACGACATCGCCTCGTCCTGCACGTCAAATCCGTTGATGGCGCGGGCAAAAATCCGCGCCGACGTGGTCTTACCCACCCCGCGCGGCCCGCAGAACAAATAAGCCTGTGCAATCTGCCCCGACGCAATGCTTTGTTGCAGCGTTTGCGTGATGCCAGATTGCCCCACCACGGCATCCCAGGCTTGGGGCCGATATTTGCGGGCGCTGACGAGATAGGGTTGGTCGCTCATGACAATGCGAATATCGCGCCCCCTGAGGTGGAAGGCCAAACCCGGTTATTCACAACGCGTCCCCAGTTTGGGGGCTGCGGGTGTTGGTTTTCAGAGTCCTGCGACGTACTTTTGCGCCCCATTAATTAACAAGTTCACATGAACCGTTACGAAACTGTTTTCATTATGACTCCCGTGCTGTCTGCTGAGCAGGTGGCGGAAGCAGCGTCGAAGTACCGTGCATTCGTGACCGAGAAGGGCGGCAAAATCGTCCACGAGGATGCATGGGGATTGCGGAAGTTGGCTTACCCCATCCAGAAGAAGTCTACAGGCTTCTACCACTTGATGGAATTCGAAGCCGACGCCTCCGTCATCCTGCCTTTCGAGACTGAATTCCGTCGGGACGAACGCATCATCCGCTTCCTCACCACGAAGATGGACAAGCACCACATCGCGTACGCCGAAGGCCGTCGCGACAAGTCTAACCGCCAACCAGCAGCCCCTGCAGAAGCAGAAGGCAACGCTGAGGCTTAATCTCTCCCGTTATGGCAGACAAGAAAGTTCGCTACCTGAACCCCATTGACATCGAGACGAAAGCTGAGCGTTACTGCCGCTTTCGCAAGAAGGGCATCAAGTACATCGATTACAAGGATGCTGACTTCCTGTTGATGTTGTGCAACCCGCAAGGCAAAATCTTGCCTCGTCGTTTGACCGGCACCAGCTTGAAGTACCAACGCAAAGCTGCACAGGCCATCAAGAAGGCCCGTCACTTGGCGTTGATGCCCTACGTTGCTGACAACCTCCGTTAATTCCCATTGCCATGAACATCATTCTCAAGCAAGACGTGGAATTGCTCGGCAGCAAGTTTGACGTCGTGACCGTCAAGGACGGCTACGCACGCAACTTCCTCATCCCCCAAGGTTTGGCTGTGGCTGCGACCGCATCCAACTTGAAGGTGAACGACGAGGTGATCCGCCAGCAAGCGCACAAGGCCGCCAAGGCCAAGGAAGCCGCAGAAGCCATCGCATCCAAGCTCGAGGGTTTGAACCTGAAGCTCGGTGCAAAGGCCGGCGAAAGCGGAAAGATTTTCGGATCAGTCAACTCGATTCAGCTTGCCGACGCCATCCAAGGCGCAGGCTACGACATCGAACGCAAGCAGATTTCTCTTGCCGACGACACCATCAAGGAGTTGGGCGCGTACGAAGCGACCATCAAGCTCCACAAAGAAGTGGTCGTCACTGTGAAATTTGAAGTGGTGGCTGAGTAATCCGCCCTGCACAATTGCATTGAAAAGCCCTGCCTTCGAGCGGGGCTTTTTGCTGGCCCACACTTTGTGCCACAGCGCACCTTTCTCCCCCACTCTGCCTCCTACCTTTGGGCCATGAGCGCGTTCAAACTCGACAGTCCATTCAAGCCCACGGGAGATCAACCGGAGGCGATTCGACAGTTGGTGGAAGGCGTGAACGAGGGGAATGAACATCAAGTGCTGCTCGGGGTGACCGGTTCCGGAAAGACCTTCACCATGGCCAACGTCATTGCGGAGACCCAGCGACCAACACTCATTCTCAGCCACAACAAAACCCTGGCAGCCCAACTCTACAGCGAGTTCAAAAGCTTCTTCCCGGAGAATTTGGTGGAGTACTTCGTGAGCTACTACGACTACTACCAACCCGAGGCCTTCATTCCCTCCTCGAACACCTACATCGAGAAGGACCTGCAGATCAACGACGAGATTGAGAAACTCCGGCTCTCTGCCACCTCTGCCCTGCTGAGTGGGCGCCGTGATGTCATCGTCGTGGCAAGCATCAGTTGCATTTACGGCATCGGCAATCCCGTGGAATTCCACAAAAACGTGGTCAGCCTCGAGGTTGGTCAACGCATCACCCGCAACGACCTCCTTCACCGCCTCGTGACCAGCTTGTACAGCCGCGCGGTGAGCGACTTCAAGCGGGGCAATTTTCGGGTCAAGGGAGACACCGTCGACATCCACCTGGCGTACGCCGACCACGCGGTGCGGGTTGAATTTTGGGACGACGAGATTGAACGCATCTCCACCATCGATCCGGAGAGTGGGTCTCAATTGCACGTCTTTGAGCAAATCAGCATCTACCCAGCCAACCTGTTTGTGAGCAGCAAGGAGACAACCAACAAGGCGGTTTGGGAGATTCAACAAGACCTGGAAAAACAGAAGGGCTTTTTCAATGAGCAAGCCCGCTTCCTCGAGTCCAAGCGCTTGGATGAGCGGACGTTGTACGACTTGGAAATGATCAAGGAAATTGGGTTCTGCTCCGGGATTGAGAACTACTCGCGGTATTTCGACCGCAGGCAACCTGGGGAACGTCCCTTTTGCCTCCTCGACTATTTCGCCAAAGACTTCCTCGTCGTCATTGACGAGAGCCATGTGACGGTGCCTCAGATTGGCGCCATGTTCGGGGGTGACCGTTCGCGAAAGGTCACGCTCGTCGACCACGGGTTCCGACTGCCCTCGGCCCTCGACAACCGCCCCTTGACGCATGACGAGTTTGACAGCATTGTCAACCAAACCATCTACGTCAGCGCTACGCCTGCGGATTTTGAGCTTGAGCGTGCGGAAGGGGTCGTGGTGGAACAAGTCATTCGACCCACCGGCTTGTTGGACCCGCCCATCGATGTGCGGCCGTGCGACCACCAAGTCGACGACCTCGTGGTCGAAATCCGCAAAACCTTGGCGGAAGATGAACGCGTGCTCGTCACCACCCTCACGAAACGCATGGCCGAAGAGTTGACCAAATACCTCGACCGACTCAGCATCAAATGCCGTTACATCCACTCGGACGTCAAAACGCTGGACCGCGTTGAAATTTTGAGGGAACTGCGGGACGGTGCCATCGACGTGTTGGTCGGCGTCAACCTGCTTCGGGAGGGTCTGGATCTTCCTGAGGTCAGCCTTGTGGCCATCATGGACGCCGACAAAGAGGGCTTTTTGCGCAGCAACCGCAGCCTCACCCAAACCGCAGGTCGCGCAGCTCGGAACATCAATGGGCGCGTCATCATGTACGCCGACAAAGTGACCGACAGCATGGCTCAGACCATCGAAGAGACGTCCCGTCGACGTACCAAGCAGATGGCCTACAACGAGGAACACGGCCTCGCTCCCCAACAGATCAAGAAGGAGAAGCGAACGTTGTTTGAACAGAGCGAGGCCGTGACCAACCGCCCCAAGAACTACGCAACCGAACCCGAGCAAGCCCCCTTGGCTGCCACCGATCCCATCGTGCAAGCCATGTCGGCCGCCGACCTCGACAAGCTGCTGGCCAAGACCAAGCGAGACATGGAACGCGCCGCCAAAGCCATGGAATTCATGGAAGCCGCCAGACTCCGTGACGAGATCCATGCCCTAGAAGCACGTCGCAAGGAAGTTGGCAAGTAAGTTTGTAGCGATGAATCCACGCGCTTTGTACCACGTCCTTTGCCCCGTGCTTTTGTTGCTGGTGGGTGTGATGGGTGGATGTCGGAGTGCCGAAACCACCGCACCGTCCACCCCCTCGACGGAGGCAGCTTGGTCCGAAATGCCACTGACGCTGACTTCAGTCGCTGTCCATGGGGACAACCTCGTGGCTGTGGTTCAGTACGGTGGTGGTTGTGGCGAACACACCCTTCACCTGGAAGCCAATGGCCCGATGCTCAAAAGCCTTCCCCCCAAGCAACCACTTCGGGTGGTGCATCGTTCTTCTGGAGACCCCTGCCGCGCCATGATTGTCGATACACTCGTGGCCCCTTTGACTTCCTTCCGTGGAACCCCCCGTGGCACTACCGTGCTGATGTTGGAGGGGTGGAAAGAAGAATTGTTTTATGCATATCCCAATCCTTAATATCATGACCCGATTCAAACTCCTGTGGATGTTCTTGGCCCTGTTTGGCCTGTCCATCCAAGCATCTGCCCAAATCACCTACGGTGGCGTACCATGGACTGAGGGCGTTCGTCCTGAACCCCTGACCATGCCGACCCTCGACCTAGAAGCCCTTGCGGCTGAAGACGAAGTTACCGACCGTTACAAGGAAGCCCCTTGGCGTTTTGGTGTGGAACACGAAGTGAGCTTGAATGCCGTTGATCACGGTGCCTGGACCACGGAGCAAGGACACCGCGTTTGGAGACTCACCTTCAATGCCGAAGCTGCGACCAGCTTGTCTTTGCGATTTGACACATTCCGCGTTCCCAAGGGAGGTCAGATGTTCGTCTATTCTGAGGATGGCAGCCAGGTGATTGGAGCCATGGACCACCGCAACATAAAGGATTGGGGTGGACTTGCCATCGGCGTTATTGCAGCAGACCATCTTGTGCTTGAGTACCGCCAACCCTTAGAGTTAGAGGAGATGCCCGAGTTGAGTATCGACCAAATCGTACAAGGTTACCGCGCTTTGAGCGGATGGCCTCACCTGGAAGATCGAGGTCCCTTCGGCAACAGTGGAGCGTGTAACATCAACGTCAACTGCCCCGAAGGCGCGACGTGGGCGACAGAAAAACGCAGTGTGGCACTCATCACCCAGGGAGGATACACCGTCTGTACAGGAAACCTGCTAAACAACACCGCCAACGACGGAACGCCCTACTTCTTGACTGCCAACCACTGTCTGGGGAATCCAGGCAGTTGGGTGTACTACTTCAACCACGAGTCCGCCACCTGCACTGGCAGCAACGGTCCCACAAACCAGAGCATCAGCGGGGGCACCTTGCTCGTCAACAGCGGCCAATCCGATGTGGCGTTAATCGAGTTGAGCCAAACGCCTCCAGCCGATTTCAACGTGCAATACGCAGGGTGGGATGCCTCAGGCGTGACGCCCTCAAACACGGTTGGCATCCACCATCCCTCTGGCGACGTCAAGAAGATTTGCTTTGACGAGGACAGCCCGTCTCAGCAAAATCAAGGCGGGGCTGCAGTTTGGTACATCAACGAATGGGAACTTGGGGTGACCGAACCCGGTTCTTCAGGGTCCCCGCTCTTTGACCAAAATCACCGTGTCATCGGACAACTGTACGGCGGTGTTGCGGCATGCGCGGGAAGCGTAAACAATGGCCAACCCGACTGGTACGGACGGTTTGACGTCAGCTGGGGATTGGGGCTTTCTGACTACCTCGATCCCTCTGGATCGAACATCAATGTGTGGGACGGCTACCCCGATGGTGCTGTTACCTTTAACAACGACGCCGGCGTGAGCATCACTGGCTCACCTGAAGGCGTGCTCTGTAGCACGGAGCAGATCTTGATTGAGGTAACACTGACGAACACAGGGGAGAATACACTAACTAGCTGCATGCTGGAGTACAGCATTAATGGTGGTGCGCCCCAACAGCAATCTTGGGCAGGTTCACTGGAGCAATTCGAGACCGACATCGTGACGCTTCCAGTATTTACGTCCCAAGCAGGAACCAATACAGTGGAAGTTTCATTGAGCACGCCCAACGGATTGGCAGATGAAAATGCCTTGAACAACACCACCATGGTGGAATTCACCTCGTATGAAGGCCCTACTTACGACTACACGCTGACCCTGGTTTTGGACGATTACGGCAGCGAAACAGCTTGGACCCTCAAGCGCTTGGGTCAAACGCTTTACGAAGGCGGCCCTTACCCAGATGGCGTCGATGGCGAAGAAGTCATCGTCGATTTCTGTCTGGAGGAAGGGTGCTACGCTTTTAGAATCACAGACTCGTACGAAGATGGCCTTTGCTGTGGTTACGGGGAAGGCAGCTGGACCATTACCGACCCCAACGACGAGGTGGTGGGTACGGGTGGTGAGTTTGGTGCTTCCGAACAGATTCAATTCTGTGCCGACGAAACACTGAGACTCTCTGACCTCGAAGGCCAAACCGTGCAGGCCTACCCCGTCCCCACGTCCAACGAAGTGACAGTTGCGTGGCCCGAAGCGTCGGGAGAGGCCTGCGTGTTGGATGCCATGGGGCGCAATATTATTTGTGAATCCGTCCGTGAAAACCAAACCACGTGGAGCACCGAGGCATGGGCCGAAGGGACCTACCTCGTCCAATGGCGCAGCGACGCGGGACGCGTGATCATGACCCGCATTTCCGTCGTGCGATAACCCATGTGGCTGTCCCTTCTCGGCGCATCGATCCAAGGCCTTTGGGCTTGGCGCTGGGATGGAGTAAAGACCCTCGACGACGCTGAGCTGCCTTTTCAAGGCCGCGTCAGCGTGGTGGTTTGCTGCCACAACGAGGCCGCGCGTCTTCCCGAGTTTGCTCGGGGATTGCGTCCCGCGCTGGACGCGGCCGAACAAGCAGGCTGTGCCGTCGACGTGATGGCGGTCAATCACGGCAGTTCCGACCACACGGGAAGGGTGCTCGACGCCTTGACTGAGGAAGACGAACGATGGCATGTGGTTCACCTTGTGCGCACCATGGAAAGCAAAAAAGAAGCCTTGGCCGCCGGCATCACAGCGAGCCTAGGCGACGTGCTCGTCCTGCTCGATGCGGACTGTGCGCCTATGGACGCCTTTTGGCTGGTCAACATGACGCAAGGTGCAGGGACCGCTTGGGACGTCGGTGTGGGCATCAGCCTTCCCCAGCCTTCGGGTCCCATGTCGTTTTTGACTCGCATGCAGAGGCTGGAAGCCAGGCGATTGGCACAGCGGGCCGTGGGGGCTGTGGACGCGGAGCAGCCGTACCTCGCCTTTGGCCGGAACCTGGCGTTCACGCGGGACATGTGGACACGTGTCGGTGGATTTGATGCGCACCTCCACGTGCCTTCAGGGGACGACGACTTGTGGCTGCAGGAAGCCGCGAAATGTGGCGCGCGGGTCGTCTCCAAGACGTCCCGTTCCGCCCAAACTGCCTCGGACTGGCCGGCAACGTGGCGGCTGTGGAGACGACAAAAAACGCGGCACTTCTCTGCAAGCCCGTCCTATCCTTGGCGCGTCAAAGTCAGGTTGTTGCTGCCCGGATTGGGATGGGGGCTGCTCGTCGCAGGGGTTGTCCACAATCCCTCGGGGACATCCGTCGGCCTTGCCGGGTGCGCGTTGTTGGCACGCACACTTACCTTCGGGAAGTTCTTGCACCGGGCTGGCCTGCCACGACGCGAGGCATGGGAACTCCTGATGGAACCTGTGGTAAGCGTGTTTCGCGTTTGGGCTTGGTGCAAAGGCTCAACCTCAGAATCGACCTCATGGAAGTGAATCCCAACCTCTCGGAAAAAGCGCAATACGACTATGCACTGGTGTTGCGTGCGACGAAGGAGAAGGATCAAAAAGCCTACGCCGAGCTCATGCAACGCTACGAAGGGGCCATTTTCCATTTGATCAACCGCATGGTGTTCAGCGAAGACGACGCCGAGGATTTGACCATTGAGACGTTCACCAAGGCGTTCAAGCGCTTGAATCAATACACCCCAGCGTTTGCGTTCTCGACGTGGTTGTTCAAAATCGCGTCCAACCACACCATCGACTTCATCCGCAAGAAGCGCATCAATGCGCTGTCGCTCGACCGCGGGTTCACCAACGAAGAGGGGGACCGCATGGAAATCAGCGTCAAGGACGACGGACTGGACCCCATGGAAGCGCTTCAGAAGCAGGAGCGCATCGAACGCATGCGTGAAGTGGTGGCTCAGCTCAAAGACCGCTACCGCCGCTTGGTGGAGTTGCGGTACTTCGAGGAAAAGAGCTACGACGAAATCTCCGAGGAACTCGACCTGCCGCTCGGCACGGTCAAAGCCCAGCTGTTCCGCGCCAGGGACATGATGGCGAAGATTTTGGAGTCGTCTCGCGAAACCATTTGATTCTCGTGGCCGCCCGCGACGTCATTCTTCCCCACTTTCCCGACCTCACCGATGCGCAGATCGACCAGCTCGATGCCATCGCGCAAACCGTGTGGGATTGGAACCAGCGCATCAACGTGATTTCCCGGAAAGACCCCGAGGTCATGCTGCGACACGTCCTCCACAGCTTGGGCATCGCCAAACTGATGCGGTTTGAGCCCGGAAGTTGCGTGCTGGATGTGGGGACCGGGGGCGGATTTCCAGGTTTGCCCTTGGCCGTGCTGCATCCCGAGACGGAGTTTGTCCTGTGTGACAGCATCGGCAAAAAAATCAAGGTCGTGCAAGCCGCTGCCAAAGCCGCGGGACTGAACAATGTCAACGCGCTCCATGCCCGCGCCGAGGATGTGGATGGTACCTACGACTTCGTGGTAAGTCGGGCCGTCACCCGCATGGCCGGCTTCCTTTCGTGGCTCGATGGAAAAATCGCGCAAGACAGCAAGCATGATTTGCCCAACGGGGTGCTCTACCTCAAAGGTGGCGATCTAGCGGAAGAGCTGTCGGAAGTGGAGGCCTCTTGTCGAGTGACCCCGCTGGCCACATGGTTTGCCGATCCCTTTTTCGAGACCAAACAAGTGGTCCACGTCGACCTCTCGACAGACTGAGCGCGGAACGTCCCAACATATGGGCAAAAAGAAGAGGGCCCTGGGGCCCCCTCCGTAACCTGCAAGAAAATTGAAACCAACATGGCCGATGACCATGTCGGAAGAAAGACGGACGCTTGAATCGAGGGTTGCCTGCAGCGTTCAAAAAAAACTCACCTCCGTCTTTTCAATTCGCAAGCATCTGTACGAAAGTGTTTTACGACTCAAACTTGTACCCCACTCCGCGGATGGAATGGAAATGTTTGGGGTTTTTGGGATCCTGTTCGAAGGTTTTTCGGAACGCCAAGATGAAGTTGTCGATGGTGCGGGTCGAAGGCATGATGTCGTAGCCCCACACCATTTGAAGGATGTCTTCGCGGCTCACCACCTCTCCCTCGCGGCCAATCAACAGCTTGAGCAGCATGGCCTCGCGCTTGGACAATTTCCTGGACTCCCCATGAGGCCCCGTGGCTTGGAACGCCACAAAGTCCACTTCTCCTCGGCCAATGGAGGCCCGCTTGAGTTGGGTCCATGCGTCGGAGGCGGTTTGGTTCATCATCCGATCCAACCTCAAAAGCAGCTCCTCCACCAAGAAGGGCTTTCCGAGGTAGTCGTTGGCGCCGAGTTTCAATCCCTCCACCCGGTCGCGGCCCTCGTTGCGCGCCGTGAGGAACAAAATGGGCGTTTCAATGCCTTCAAGCCGGGCCGTTCGGCACACCGCAAACCCATCCATGCCGGGCATCATGACGTCCAAAATGGCGGCAGCGAATCGTTGGGTGCGCAGCGCTTCCAGCGCATCCGTGCCATTTTCGACCTCCACCACGGTGTGCCCCTCGCCCCTCAAATTGAGGGCCAGCATCTGGCGCAAAGAAGCCGTGTCCTCCGCGAGGAGTAAACGAACAGGGCTTGGGTTTGGTTGTACTTTTGACATGATGGACGACGCAAAGATGACGCGGCTCAGCGAGATTGGAAAAAACACCATCGCCGAAGCCCTTGGACTTGAAATCACAGAGGTGGGTGATGGGGTCGTTCGCGGCAAGCTGCCCGTAGATGTTCGAACACACCAACCCTATGGTTTGTTGCACGGCGGCGCCAGCGTGGTCTTGGCCGAGACCCTCGGGTCCGTCGGATCCCACATGCTGGTCAAGGACCATGGCAAGGGCGCCGTGGGCATCGAAGTCAACGCCAACCACGTCAAAGGCGTGCGTTCAGGCTGGGTCCACGGCACGGCCACCTTGGCCCACCGCGGCGGTCGCCTTCATGTGTGGAACATTGACATTCGGGACGACGAGGGCGACCTCGTGTGCACGTCTCGACTCACAGTGATGATTGTGCCTCGCCGTGACTGAGACGTTTTTTGACGACGCCCCACGCTCTGCGGCGACCGGCGGAAAGCACGAGTCGGAACCCCGGCTTTGGTGGCGTCCGCCTGGCCACCACGACGTGTTCACCCTCATTCCGGACGCTTCCGGCACGAGCACGTTCCACTTCGCCCCCTTCGATCCTGCGCAGGGCGCGCCTGAAATGACCTGGAAAGGACATGCCGTCCGCACCGAACGCCCAGACGTAGGCACGCTGCCCCACGTTCCCACCGCTGAGGTTCAAGACACCACCCGTGAGGCGCATCTGGCCAACGTTTCAGCTGCGCTCGACGCCATTGCCACAGGCGAGCTCGACAAAGTTGTGGTGTCTCGCACCCGTGTTTTGCCCGAAGCATTGCCGCCCGAAACGGTGTTCCAACACCTCTGCGACATGCATCCCCGTGCGCTGGTGTACCTCATGCACCACCCTGTAGAAGGCACGTGGTGTGGGGCCACCCCGGAACTGTTGCTCCGCGCCCAACAGCACGACGTCGACACCGTCTCTCTGGCAGGCACCCGACGCGACGGATCTCAAGCGTCTTGGACCGACAAGGAGCGCCAAGAACAGCACGTGGTCACGGAGCATGTGCTCGATGTGCTGTCTGAAATGGGCAGCACCAACCTGTCCATTCATGGGCCTCACGACCGCGCATACGGGGCGTTGACCCACTTAGAAACCCGCATCTCAGCCCACTTCATGGGTGACTTGCACCAATTGGCCAAAGCACTCCACCCCACCCCTGCGGTCTGCGGACGCCCCGTGGACCAAGCCGCGGCGTTCATTCGCACCAAGGAGCAGCACAACCGGACGTATTACGCGGGATTCTTGGGCTGGTCTTCCCCCATGGGCTGCGCGTACTACGTCAATTTGCGCTGCGCGCGGTGGGCAGACAACGGCGTGGTGCTCTTCGCAGGAGGTGGGATTGTGGAGGGTTCTGTCCCTGAGGATGAATGGTTAGAGACCGAAGCCAAACTCCAAAGCTTCGCGCCCGCCTTCCTCCCGTAACCTCCACGTACCT
This sequence comes from Flavobacteriales bacterium, assembly GCA_002683345.1. Taxonomy (GTDB): domain Bacteria; phylum Bacteroidota; class Bacteroidia; order Flavobacteriales_D; family Sanyastnellaceae; genus UBA11663. Next base: position 1,995 of record NYSX01000030.1, on the reverse strand, counting down.
TCGTGGCATGCAGATGAGCAGCTCCCACCCTGCGGCGGCCGTGTTGGCCGCAGTGCTGGCCGAACAAGGCGTTCGGCACGCGGTGGTGAGCCCCGGATCACGCAACGCCCCGTTGGTCCTCGCCCTCCATCACCACCCTGACATCGATGTCCGGGTGAGCATCGATGAACGCGCAGCAGCGCACCACGCGTTGGGCTTGGCGTTGGCCACATGGACCCCTGTGCCTGTGGTGTGCACCTCAGGAACCGCAGCCTTGAACCATGGCCCAGCCTTGGCAGAGGCATTTCACGCACGCATTCCCCTCCTCAGCATCACGGCCGATCGCCCTGCAGAGGTCATCGGCCGAGGACACGGCCAAACCCTGAACCAAGCAGGTGTGCATGCCCCGCATACGGTCCATCACGATGTGCTGGACGAATCCGCCATGGACGTCGACACCCTGGTTGCCAAGGCACGCCAAGCGATGCGTCAAGCGCTGCATGGAGGCCCCGGGCAGTCCGCCGGACCTGTGCACCTCAATGTGCCTTTCGAAGAACCGCTCTACGACCTCGCCCCAGCAATCACCCTGCCCTCCCCTGTGCGGACGGAACAAGATTCCACCGTCGACCACGCTGACCTTGAGATCCCCGACACCCTTCGTGCTGCGCTCGATGGCGGCAAGGTGCTCGTGGTCGCAGGCCCTCGGCCTGCAGCGGTCCACCGTACGCCACATGCCACACTTGAGGTCAACCTTCCTTGCCTTGCCGAACGCGGGGCGTGTGTAGAAGGACCGTTGGTCATGCACGGGGGCGAACGCCTGCTCCATGACGGGCAATGGCCAGACGCCCTCAAGCCTGAAGCCGTGATCACACTTGGCTTGCCTCCCATGTCCAAGGTGCTGCGCGCCGCCCTTGACGGCGTGCCCCAATGGCATGTTGGTACCGACTTGGAGGGTGAAGGATCCGGTTGGGACATTTGGGCCACGTTGCAAGGCGAGGTGCCTGCTTCGGTGCTTTCCACTCCCGCCATGGCACACGCCAAACAAACATGGGGAGAAGCCAAAGACCTCCTCCAAGACGTTCTCACAGAACAAAAGCCCGAATGGAGCGATTTGAGCGCCTGGAACACTCTGGTTGACACATGGCGCAGCTGGGATGCAGAAACGCGCCCCAAGGCATTGCATGTGGCCAACAGCGCCTCCGTACGGTATGCGCAATGGTCCGAGTTGGGCGAAGCGCTCGGCCCTGACGCGGTGTTCCACGCCAACCGTGGTGTGGCAGGCATCGATGGATGCACCTCCACCGCCGTGGGATGGGCTGCGGCCACTGGGAAGTCAACCTGGTTGGTCACCGGAGATGTGGCCTTTCATTACGACGCCAATGCACTGCTGACAGATCCCATGCCGCCTGAACTTCGAATCGTGGTGATGAACAACGGCGGCGGCGGGATTTTCCGGTGGCTTCCAGGCACCCAGCATCCAGACCTGTTCGAACGGCATTTTGAAACCCCACCCAACCGAACCGTCGAAGCGCAAGCACGAGCCATGGGCGCAACCCACTTCCTCGCCTCGAACGAAGTCGAGTTGCGCGAGGCACTCTCCAACGTACTCCGCGCACCAGGTCCCACCGTGCTTGAAGTGAAGACACCTTCGGCCCAAAGCGCCACGGTCCTGACCGATTACCTCGCCGCATTTCGCCGCGAAACAAAATCAACCTTCAGTTGATACGATACAATCCAAACAATTCATTATCAATTCAATGAAAATAAAACCATGGATTCAAGCCGCGCGCCTCAGGACCCTTCCTTTGGCCATCACATGCGTGCTGCTTGGCGGGGCGGTGGCCCGCGCCCATGGCTTGGATGAAACGGGGTTGGCCCGCTTCACACCCGTGGTGGTGGGGGCCTTGGTGACGGTGGTGCTCCTTCAAATCCTGGCCAATTTTGCCAACGATTACGGCGACTTCATGAAGGGCACGGACACCGCTGCTGGCCGCACGGATCGGGCATTGGCCTCCG
>NYSX01000029.1 GCA_002683345.1 Flavobacteriales bacterium | reverse complement strand
TCGATCTGTTGCTTTGACCATGAGTATGGGCGTTGGTATCGTGGTATAACAAAACTCTCTTGAGACGAGAATAAACTAGCTGTAGAAAGCAGATTGACTGATTGCATTTCGGTTAATTCGTTTGAATGTGCGCCGTTGACGCTGTGAAACTTAAATCACACCATGTATTCGTTTCATTACTGACGTGAATCAGAGAATGAGAAGATATCAAGTATCAACCAAGGTGGACAAATCGCAGCACATATTGTGCAGAGTGATTTTGGTCTAGGTGTCCATTCGTTTCTGAAGTTTGGCGAGGCGTTGGTTGAACACCTTCGCAAGCTGTTGCGCTTCGTGCAACTCCAGTTGTTTTCCGAAGACGTGGGTTTTCCCTTGGATGGAAAGGTGGATGCGGTCGCCACCGACCACCCAAAACTGCTGTTCCATGGATTCGAGGAGAGACCGAGGGTTGGCTTCGGGTACACAGGCAGGTTCGACGTCTTTCAGGGCATGCACCCCGGCCCGGCCGCGTTTGGCGCCGTGGTCGTTGCGCAATTCGAGGCCGTCAGGGCTGAGTTGGATGACTTCCAATCCCGATCGTCTCCAGCGCACGGCGCGGTAGGCGCGAAAGGCGAAAAAGGCCCAAAAGCCGAGGCAGATGAAGTAGAAGGTGCGCTCTGATCCTGGAAAGGAGACCACGCCATACCCGAGCATGGCACCCAGTGCCACCCAAGCCCCAAACCAAAGTTCCAGCGACTGTCGTTGCCACGCGGGAATCTCGGACGACACCGTGGCCATCCAACGGTCGCCTTGGGTGCTCATGACAATGCGTTGGCCGATGCGAGAACTGCTCATGACGCAGAGGAATCAAGGGCGCGGTGATACAGGTCGAGGTAGTGGGGGAGGATGCGGTCGATGGTGAATTCCGCTGCACGCGCTTTGGCCCGTTGCTTGAAGCCGCGCAGGGCGCCGTCATCAAGAATCGCCAAGGCGTCTTGGGCCATGCCTTCCACGTCCCCAACGTCGCGAAGGAAGCCCGTTTCCTCTTGCACATTCACCTCTGACAAACCTCCAACGTTGGAAGAAACCACCGGAACTCCCGCGGCCATGGCTTCAAGGGCCACAAGGCCAAAACTCTCCGTCTCCGAAGGCAACAACAGCAGGTCCGAAATGAGCAATGGCTCAATGGGATTCTTCACCTTTCCGAGGAACACCACATCCTGGGCCAAGTCCAACTCCCGGCAGCGTGCCTCGGCGCGGGCACGGTCTGGCCCGTCACCCACCATGAGCAAGGTGACTTCCCGCTCGGCGCGTACGCGGGCAAAGGTGTCGATGACATCCAGCACCCGTTTCACAGGACGGAAATTGCTGACATGGCAGAGGATGGGGGTGCCTTTGGGGCTCAATTGCGAACGAAATTCGAGGTCGGGGGGACGCTCAAAATGGCTTGGACACACGAAGTTGTGAACCACCTCCACGTCCCGGCTGACTTCGAACAACCGCGCCGTGTCGTCCTTCAAGCTTTGCGACACCGTGGTCACCACGTCACTCGCGTTGATCGCATGGGTGATGACGGGCTTGAACGAGGCGTCCTTGCCCAGCAGGGTGATGTCCGTGCCGTGAAGGGTGGTCACCACAGGCACCGTCAATCCAGCGTCGGCCAAAATGCACTTGGCGTTCACCGCCGCACTGGCATGTGGAATGGCGTAGTGCACGTGGAGCAGGTTGAGGTTGTGGGTTTGGACCACCTCCACCATTTTGCTCGTCAGCACCAATTCGTAAGGAGGGTACTCAAACAGCGGGTACTTCGACACCTCCACCTCGTGGTAGTACACCCCAGGGTGAAAGGAGCCCAAACGCACCGGCTGGTTGTACGTGATGAAATGAACCTCGTGTCCCTGCATGGCCAAGGCCTTGCCCAATTCAGTGGCCACCACGCCGCTTCCCCCAAACGTGGGGTAGCACACGATACCTACGCGCAAACCAGTTGTGGGGGAGTCACTCATCGCTGTTCCCAAAACGACTCACCGCCCCCAGATGTTCAAGGATGACCCGTTGAATTTCCGTCCGCGTGTCCAAGCGGAGCAGCTTGGTGTTGCTGGCGTCGGGGTACGTTCGGTTGCTGAGAAACACATAGACCAAATCGAAAACCGGGTCTACCCACAGCAGCGTGCCCGTGAATCCGGTGTGCCCAAAGCTTTCCCAAGAAGCCAGGTCGCACGTCGGGCCTGAATCGGGGTCCAATGCAGGTTTGTCGAAGACCATGCCGCGGCGGTTGTCGGACTCGGGGAAGCCGCGTTCCGTCCATGCAGTCAGCACGTCTTTCTCGACGAGCTCGACGCCGCGCAGCGCGCCTCCACGCAGCCACAACTCGCCGAGCTCGGCCAGGTCGTAGGCGTTGGAGAAGAGGCCCGCATGGCCACCGACCCCGCCTTGCATGGCGGCACCGGGATCGTGCACTGTTCCACGCACGACGCGCTGGCGGAACACCTCGTCGCGTTCCGTGGGAGCAATGGTTGCGGCGTCGATGCCTCGTTCCAGGGGCTTGTAGCCCATGCTCTGCCAACCTAGGAGCGCGGCCACGTCACGTTGAAACCAAGTTTCAAGACCCATGCCTCGCTCGGCGAACATGTCCATCCACAAGTAGAATCCCAGGTCGCTGTACTTGTACTTGCCCGGCGGCTTGAGTTCTGCGCCCAAAATCATGGCCCACACCGAATCGGTGTACGCTTCCTCTAGGTACAGCTCCGGCGTGATTTCGATGTCGCATCCCGCGGTGGGCACTTGGCCAAACACCCCCGAACTGTCTTCCAAGGCGGCGAGGTAGAAGGGGATCCAAGGTTCCAAGCCGGCTTGGTGCGTCAGGACTTCTCGGACCGTTCGCGTGCCGAGTGGGTGGTCTTCCAAACGAGGCAACACGGAGCGCAGGGGGGCGTCGACCTCCAAGTCGCCTGCCGCGGCCATCCGCATCAGGGCGTTGGCGGTCACAGCCACCTTGGTGATGCTTGCGAGGTCGTAAATGGTGTTGGGGGTGACCGGCGACGTGCCGTCGAGGGTTCCCACGGATTTGTCCATGACGATGTGCCCGCGGTGGGCCACCACCACACGGGCCCCAGGGAGGGCTTCCTCTATCAGGGCCACTTCGAGCAGGCTGTCCACGCGCATGGAGACTTCAGACCATGCTGCGCTCCTTGCATCCACCCATTTGCCCAGCCGTTGATGTCCTTCCCAAGCGAGACCATCGCCTTCGCGCCAGGGCGCGTCCATGGGGGACACAGGAAGCTTTCCCTGCACCGGCGTCACGCCCACCAAGGCATCGGCCACCGCTTCACACGTGCGTGCATCGTCTTGGTAAGCCACCATGATGCTTTGGACATGGGGCGCCAGTGCGGCGAGGTCTTTCAGGGCATAAGGGTTGCCCATCCAGACCAGCGTGACGCGACGCGCATCGATGCCCTCGGCCGTCAGGGATTGGACCAGGGCCGACACCCCTTCGCTTTGCAACCCAAAATTGCGCGAGGGGCGATGGCTCATTTCGGAGGCTGTCACCACGATGTGGTCTGCTTGGCCCAATGCGTTCTTGACCGCCTCCCGGCCGAGTCCACTTCCGTCTTTGCCCAACACATGACGTGTCACGTCCCAAGCGTCGCGGAGGTGTGCGCGCAACTGGGCTTCGAGTGGGGCGCAGGAGGCTTCGTGGTTCGCGAGGTCGAGCATGGCGAGGCGACCTGAGGTGGCGAGGAGCGGCGCACGCGACGCAGAATCCAAGCCAGGCAACACCGTCAAACTCTGGGCGATCAGCTCCCGGTGGATGACATCGGCATGGGCGGGTTCCCACGGTGTTCCAGCCGGTGGAATGGAATCTTGGGCGCGGCACCACAGTTTGGCCATCAACACCCGACGGCATTTGTGGGTCACCGACGTGGAGTCCAAGGTGCCATCCGCCAGCGCGGCCATGGTTTCCGCAATGGCCGCTTCAGGGTCGCCGGGGAAGAGCAACACGTCGTTTCCTGCGAGGATGGCGTCCCGGATGCGCGGGCGGTCGCCCACGAAGTCCGCAAAGCCCTTCATGCTCATGGCGTCCGTGAACACCAACCCTTCAAATCCCATTTCGCCGCGCAACAAACTGTCGACGATAAGTGGGGACAGGGTGGAGGGCTGGGCTTCGGTGCTGTCGAGACTCGGGATGTCCAGGTGGGCCACCATGACGGCGCCCATGCCGTGGTCAAAGGCGTGGGCAAACGGCGCGAGTTCGATGGAATCCAAGCGCGCGCGTGGATGGCTGATGGTGGGAAGCGTTTTGTGCGAATCGCTGTCGCTGTCGCCGTGTCCTGGAAAGTGTTTGGCCGTCGCAAGAACATGCACGTCCTGCAAGCCGTCGGCATACGCTTGGCCCAACCGAGCCACCCATGGCACCGACTCCCCAAAACTCCGACTCCCAATCACGGGGTTGAGCGGATTGGAATTCACATCGATGACCGGGGCGAAATTGACATGCACCCCCGTGGCGCGAAGGCTTTGGCCGACCACTTGCCCAAACAACCGGACCAGTTCAGGGTTGCGCGTGGCACCCAGCGTCATGGCCCGGGGAAACGAGCGCGTGCTGTCCAGGCGCATGCCCAAGCCCCATTCGGCGTCCGAGGCCACCATGAGCGGCACGCGAGCCAGTTCCTGCAGCCGCTTCAAGCGCGTGCGTTGATGCTCAGGGCCGCCCTGCATGCAAATGACGCCACCCAGCCCGAGGTCGCGTGTCCATCTTTCCGCTTCCGCCCAACCTGCGGTGTCTGTCCGCGCATAGATGGGCACCATGAGGAGTTGGGCAACCTGTTCTTCCATGGACAGGGTGCCCAGGATGCTGTCGACGAGGAGGCTGTCGGCACTCAAGAATGCCGGCTGAATGGGGCCGGTGGTCGCGAGGGTGTCCTGGGCGCGGTTGCAACCGGCCAGGGAAAGCAGGGCCAGGAAGGTGTAGAGCATGCGACCCATCAAGCGTCGTCCTCCATGCGGGTGCGCGCCAACGACACGAGGAAGTTGAATTGTTCTTCCACGGTCAAATCGCTGTTGTCCACCACCACGGCGTCCTCCGCTTGACGAAGGGGGGCCACCGCGCGCTCCGAATCAATGCGGTCGCGCTCGAGGACATTCTCCAGGACTTCGTCGTACGAGACGTCCTTGCCGTTTTCCTTCATTTCGTTCAAACGGCGGTACGCGCGCGTTTCAGGGTCGGCCGTCATGAAGACCTTCAACTCCGCTTGGGGAAGGACCACGGTGCCAATGTCGCGTCCGTCCATGACCACACCGCCGGCCTCGGCCATGCGCTGTTGGATGGCGACGAGCTTGGTCCGCACCTCGGGCACGCGCGCCACAAGGCTCACCTTGGACGCCACCTCCATGCTGCGGATTTCCTTCTCGACGTTGATGCCGTTGAGGTGGATCTCGCTCTGCTCGGTTTGGGGGTTGTAGCGGAAGGCCAAAAACATGCGATCCAGCCCCGCCCGCAATCCAACTTCATTCACCGCGGTGTCGACCACACTGCGCTCGCGCATGGCGTGCAACGTGGCGGCGCGGTACATGGCGCCCGTGTCGATGTACACGTAATTCAGTTCCTTGGCCAGGGACTTGGCCATGGTGCTCTTTCCAGCACTTGAATGCCCGTCAATGGCGATGTTGATGCGGCTTCTCCCCATGCGTCGAAGATAGGATGGCCGCGTTGAAAATCAGGGCTTCACGGGGGGTGTTTTGCGGGCCTGATTTGGCAGCCGGAGAACCAACCCCAAATGCGTGGAACTCCCCGCAAAATGGTAGACGCTTCGTGCGACGCTGAAGTCGATGCTCCTGAATTGCCCCCGCAAGCCGAGAGACAGGCCATTCACCCCGGTTCGGCCTGCTGCGGCCATGGTTTTTTGGCGCTGGTGGTTGTAGCCGAGGTAGCCGCGCAGGTGGGTGCCCAAATTCAAGGTCACGCCACCGCTCAAGTGACGAAAAAACTGGTCGCCCCACACCCAAGTGTCGTTGGGGATGACGGTGCCTGTCAAGGGGTCGTACAGGTCGTCGTACGTTCCTGCGGGAGCGAGGTCCCACGTTTCCAATCGCTGCAAGCGAAGGTGGAAGGTGAACGGGGCGTTGGGAAAGCTCTGCGTCAAACCAAGTTGCACGTTGTGGGGCAGTCGTCCATCGGGCATGATGCCTGAGAAGTCCTCTTGGAAACCGAAGTTGGACACGAGCAACCCCACGGCGCCGTAGCCACTGCGGCTGCGCCGCACCACCCCAAAGTCGAGCCCAACGACCCCGGCATTCACCTGCTCGAGGTTGCGGAGCCCTGCAAATCCAGAGACGCCCACCACCCAAAGCGTGTCGAGGGTCCAAGAAGTGCCGTATTGCATCGCGTAGTCCCCGCCGGAGAAGGCCCCGGTGGGGTCCCCCGCGGCGGTCACGCCCTCAAATTCCCCGTAGGTCGCGAATCGAACGCCGACCATGGAAGCCCGACGGCCAGAGGGGGCAAGGGGCACGGCCATCGCGCCTGTGCGCATCCCTGCGAAGTAATCGAGGTAGGACGTGTAGAGGTGTTGCTCGACCGTGGAGTCGATGGCGGCCGGATGCACCAACATCGACCATCCGTCGCCTTGGACAGGCGCCACATCCAATCCACCGAGGGCGGCGTTTCGGGCATCCGCTGCCACATCCCAGGCCAGGGAAAGGGGGACGTCGCCGGGGGTTTGGGCTTGGGTGCGAAGCACGCCGAAGACACACAACGCAGCGACACAACAACAGCGGAGGAGGAGGGGCATGGAGGGCAAGTTAGGAAGAGACGATGCGCAAGGGATGTTCCACGTGCTGTCCCAACAACGCACGGTCCACCACATCTCGCATGTGAGAGACGTAAGTAAAGGTCAATCCCTTGATGTAGCGTGGGTTGATGTCTTCCACATCCTGACGGTTGCGCTCACAGAGGATGATCTCTTTGATGCCGGCCCGCTTGGCCGCAAGGATTTTTTCCTTGATGCCGCCCACGGGAAGCACTTGTCCACGCAGGGTGATTTCTCCGCTCATCGCGAGGTATTTGCGCACCTTTCGCTGGGTGAAGGCGCTGGCCAGCGCTGTGAGCATGGTGATGCCAGCGCTTGGGCCGTCCTTGGGAATCGCGCCTTGGGGCACGTGAATGTGGACGTTCCACTTGTCAAACACGTCGGGCGTCAAGCCGAGCCAATCGGCGTGGGCCTTCAAATGTTGCAGGGCGATGATGGCCGACTCTTTCATGACGTCGCCGAGGTTGCCGGTCAGCGTCAGCTTGCCCGTGCCCGGCGTCAGCGAAGACTCGATGAACAGGATGTCGCCTCCACGAGGCGTCCAAGCGAGCCCGGTGACGACCCCCGCCACCTCGTTGCCTTCGTACCGGTCTTTGGTTCGGGCGATTCCGAGGATGTCGTGCAAGTGTTCTGCACCGACCTCGACATCGTGGGCCTCTTCGAGGGCGATTTGCTTCGCGCGGTGACGCACGATTTTGGCGAGTCGCTTGTCCAGCCCGCGTACGCCACTCTCGTTGGTGTACTGTTCCACCACAGACTGGATGGTTGCCACCGGCACTTTCAGGTGCGTTTTGGCGAGGCCCGATTCGTTGAGGTGCTTGGGGAGGAGGTGGCGCTTGCCGATTTGGACTTTCTCTTCCAAGGTGTAGCCGCTGACGTCGATGATTTCCATGCGGTCGCGCAACGCGGGCTGAATGGTGCTCAGGTCGTTGCACGTGGCGAGGAACATGACCTTGCTCAGGTCGTAATCAAGGTCGAGGTAGTTGTCGTGGAACGTGTGGTTCTGCTCCGGATCGAGGACTTCGAGCAGGGCAGAGGAGGGGTCTCCGTGGTGGTCGCGTCCGAGCTTGTCAATCTCATCCAGCACAAACAACGGGTTGCTCGTGCCCGATTTCTTCAAGTTTTGAAGCACGCGACCCGGCATGGCTCCGATGTAGGTTTTTCGGTGTCCGCGGATTTCGGCTTCGTCGCGCAGCCCCCCGAGGCTCATGCGCACGTATTTGCGGCCGAGCGCTTCGGCAATGCTTCGGCCCAACGACGTTTTCCCAACCCCCGGAGGGCCGTAGAGACACAAGATGGGGGCTTTGAGGTCGCCTTTGATTTTGAGCACGGCGAGGTGCTCGATGATGCGTTCCTTGACTTTTTCGAGGCCGTAGTGGTCTTGGTCGAGCACGGCTTGGGCGTGATTCAGGTCAAAATTGTCCTGAGACACCTCGTTCCATGGCAAGTCGAGCAACGTCTCGAGGTAATTGGACTGCACGCTGTATTCGCTGGCCTGCGGGTTCATCCGCTCGAGCTTGCCGATTTCCTTGTCAAAGGCTTCTCGGGCGTGGTCTGGCCAATCCTTGGTGGCCGCCTTGGCGCGCTTTTCGAGGATCTCCTCCTTGAGGGGATTGGCCCCGAGCTCGTCCTGGATGGTCTTCATCTGCTGGTGCAGGAAGAACTCTCGTTGTTGTTGGTCGAGATCGGTTTTGACCTTGCGCTGAATGTCCTGCTTCAGGGACAGCATTTGCTTCTCCTTGTGGAGCAATTCGAGGACTTTCTGGGCGCGCTCCCGCAGGTTGACCTCTTCGAGGATGCCTTGTTTGTCCTCCACTTCGACCTGCATGTTGCTGCCGATGAAATTCACCAAGAAGCCCAAACGATCGATCCCCTTGATCGCCTCCGCGGCCTCCGTCGGGATGTTCGGATTCATCTCGATGAGCTCGGCCGACAGGTCCCTCAGACTCTCCATCATGGCTTGGCCTTCCTTTTCTGGAAGTGGCTCATCCACCCCTCCGTAGGCTTCCACCTTGGCTTTGTGATAGGGCTCCTCTTGGAGAACCTCCGTCCACCGGAAGCGCTGTTGTCCCTGCAGGATGACGGTGTTGGTGCCGTCGGGCATCTTCAACATCTTCAAGATGCGGGCCACGGTGCCGACCTTGTTGAGGTCGTTGGGTCCGGGAACTTCGGTGTCGTCTTCTTTTTGGCTGACGACCCCAATCAAGGACTCGGATTTGTTGGCTTCGCGAATCAAGCGCACGCTGCGGTCGCGGCCCACACTGATGGGGATGACCACGCCCGGAAAGAGCACAGTGTTGCGCAAGGACAGCAAAGGCAGCACCTCCGGCACCTCCTTTTCTTGCATGGCGGTTTCATCCTCTTCCGTGAGAATGGGGATGAAATCTTGGTCTTGGATGTCGCTCAAACGCATGGCCTTCTTCATTTGTCTCATCACAGGTCAAAGCGCGTGCCAAAGCACCTCAATCGCGCAGCCTGCCAAAATCAAACGCCAACCTGTCCATTTCCTTGTCCAAGTCACCCCAAATCGTCAGGGCGTGCGACATGTTGTCAGGTTCAGTCCGCGCCGACGCGCTTGGCGAAGGCATCCCGAATCCGCGATTCCTCTTCCGGAGTCATCACCACATTGCGTCGGGCCATGACCTTCCGTGCCGTGGCCAAACCGCGTTCCACGTCGTGCACGTCGCCTTCCGTGCCCCACGAGAAAGAGGGGAGGTACTTGGGCGGCATGCCGGCACCGAACACATTGCACATGGCGCCGACCACGGTGGCGGTGTTAAACGCCGTGTGGATGGCAGATTTGCTGTGGTCGCCCATGAGCAATCCGCAGAATGTCCGGCCGCGGCCTTTCAGCGCGCCTTCCGATTCGGACCACTCGGCAATCTCCCCGTACGTGTTCTTCAAGTTGCTGCATGTCGTTTCGGCACCGAGGTTGCACCACGACCCCAACACCGAATTGCCCAGAAATCCGCCGTGCGCTTTGTTGCTGAAATCGTGGATGACCACGTTGCTCAATTCGCCGCCGACTTTGCACTGGCTGCCGATGGTGGTCGGTCCATAGACCAACGTCCCCATGCGAAGCGCGCTGCCCTCGCCCAAGGCAAAGGGGGCGCGAATGCGACACCCTTCCATGACTTCGGCGTCGGGCCCGATGACGATGTCTCCGCCTTCGGTGTTGAGCGAAGCATCGCGCAACACCGCACCAGGCGCAAGATGAATGCGCTCCATGGGGCCATGCACAATCACCCCAACCCGCGCCCAAGCCTCGCGCTCGTCTTCCTCCAAGGTGCGCAAGCGCCAAGCCAACTTGAGGCGAACCAGGTCGCCTTGAAGCCCTTCCGATGCGCGCTCAAACAGGTCAGGTGCCTCCTTCAACATGTCGGGGTTCGGACTTCCTTCGAGGGCCGAAGATCCCTCCCCGCATTGCGCCACCCGCTCGCCTTGGTGCGTCCAGTGTTGGTCGTCCTTCAGGCCCAACACGACCTTCACATTGGCGGGGGTGGGAAGCAGACAGGGATGAATGCGCGTGTGGGGTTTGGCTTGCAAGCATTCCTTCCATTGATTTGCAATGGACCTCACGCCAAAGTGAAGGGTGTGCTCCTCGCGAAGCACGTTCAAGGGATAGAGGTCAGGAGAGGAAGGAACTTCCAACATGAAGGAATCAGCCATGTCACAAAATTATGATGTGAACCTAAACGACCGTTTGGGTGTTGGTTGGGTTGGAACACCTCACAATCTTCAAGACAGCGGCGTGAAACAAGAGTTCTCCATCAAGGACCTCGAAAACCTCTCAGGAGTCAAGGCACACACCATTCGTGCGTGGGAGCAACGCTACCAGTTGCTGAACCCCGCCCGTTCGGAGACCAACATCCGAACGTACTCGGGTGACGACTTGAAGCGCTTGCTCAACGTGAGCTTGCTGCTCGAGCGCGGCATGAAGATTTCCAAGGTGGCCGCGATGAGCGACGCCCAACTCGCGCAGGCCATCACAGATGCGCCAGGGGCGGGTGACGCGGGAGGAGAGCTCGTGGCCCAGCAAAAGCTCAAGGTGTCCATGATGTCTTACGACGAGCAGTTGTTTCGCGAAACCATCGACGAATGCATTGAACGTCTCGGTTTTGGGGCGACGGTGGTGAGCGTGTGCTTGCCCTTCCTCGCCGACGTGGGGGTGTTGTGGTTGACCAACGCCATTTGCCCGGCGAACGAGCACTTCATGAGCAACCTCTTGCGCCAGATGTTGTATGCCCAAATCCACAGTGCCGACATCCCGGAGGCAAACGAGGACGACACTGTGTTGGTGCTCTATCTCCCGGAGCGTGAAATCCACGACATTTCCTTGCTCTTTGTGCATCAGTTGTGTCGCGAGCATGGCCGGAAGTCGGTCCTCTTGGGCCAAAGCGTGCCATTTGACGATTTGCATGGGGTGGCTGCCCAGTTCCCCAAAGTGGCTTTTGTCACCTATTGCACCACCTCACCTGCGGAACACCAAGCCCAAGCGTACGTCGACCGGATCGCACGTACGTTTGCGGGCAGTGACGTGACCTTCCACCTCGCGGGCAGTGTGTTCAACGAGGTCAACCCTTTGCCCGGCGTCACGGTAGACGTCACGGGAGGGGATTTGGTCCAGCGGTTGTTTTGAACAACCCACACACAATTCTTGCCGTCGGAAATTTTTAGCCGTAACCTGTTCGAAATCAGCATTCAGGGATTTTTTGTTGAACATTTTGGAAAAATTGTTGAACAAAAAGCTTGGCTTCAACGAAGTTTTGTTGAATCTTTGGCTTGAATCGTTAAACAAATCGATCATGAGCACACTCGAATTCAACCAGCTTCTCGTCAGCCAGTCTGACTTCCTCCGGGGATTTGCTTTGGGTTTCACGCGGAATGGCGCGGATGCGGACGATTTGGTGCAAGACACCATGGTGAAAGCCTTGAGGTACAAGAACAACTTCAAGGAGGGCACCAACATGAAAGGGTGGCTCTACACGATTATGCGGAACATCTTCATCAACAACTACAAGAGAAAGAAGTTCCAAAACACCGTGCTCGACAGCACGGAGAATCAGTATTTCATCAACGCCAGCCAAGACTATCGCGTGGACACGGTCACAACTGTGATCAACCAGGCAGACATCCTTGAAGCGATTGACGACCTCAAGCCTGATTTCCGGAAGCCGTTCACTATGTTCCTAGACGGGTACCATTACGATGAGATCGCCGAAGAGATGAACATCCCCATGGGCACTGTGAAGTCACGCATCTTCCACGCCCGCAAGAAGCTCTCGGTTTCCCTCTCGGACTTCAACTGAGCCTGCATTCCTCTCCGTCGCACGGAAAGGTTATATTCGGGGCACCATCGTGCTCTAGAATGATTCATTGCTCCATCCTATTTCATAGACTGGCCACGCTCCGGCTGTCGCTGGCGTGCCTGATTGGTGTGTGGACACTCTCCATGTCCGCCCAGACCGTAGACCAGACGTTGTCCATCGAAGACTACGTCAACGAGGTGTTGCTCGGGGAGGGGGTTACAGCCACGAACATTTCATTCATTGGCTCCACGGAACAAATCGGCTACCTGACAGGGGGAACCGATGTGGGATTCCCCATCGATGGAGGACTGGTTCTGAGTTCCGGCAATGCTGCGGATGCTTTCTGTGCGGGGGTCGGATGTGGAGGCTGTCAAGGGGGCAATCCCACCGACGCAGACCTTCTTGAGATTGCCAACAGCGTTCCCCCTCTGATTGGACAGGCCTTCACGGTGTCGAGTGTCAACGACCTCTGTGTGCTCGAATTCGATTTTGATCCCGCGGGGGACTACGTCTCGTTCAATTACGTCTTTGGGTCGAGTGAGTATGAGGCCTGGGAGAACAGCCAATACAACGACATTTTCGCCTTCTTTTTGTCGGGCGCAGGCATCAATGGCCCGTACAATGCCCCCGGTGCGTTTCCAGGGCAAGCGGTCAACATTGCGAGTGTTCCTGATTCCGATCCTGAACTCCCCATCACCATCAGTTCGGTGAACGGAGCATTGAATGCCGAGTATTACATCCTCAATGAGGCTCCTGAGATTTGCATGAATGGCTACACCACGGTGCTGACGGCGGTGTATCCGGTGATTTGTGGGGAAACCTACCACATCAAGTTGGCCATCGGGGATGGCACCGACACCATTTTGGATTCCGTGGTGATTTTGGAGGAGGGAAGCTTCGGATCTCCCATTCCCACCACGTATGAGTCTCAAGCTTCTCCCGATTGCGATCCCGATCCCACCGACGACGAAATCATCTATTGTGCTTGGGAGGATTGCGGACCCTCGACCATCACCATCAGCCGTCCATGTGCGGTGTCGTCGTTGTTCCCTTTTCCTTTTGATTTGATTGCCGCTCCGGGGTCGGAAGCGACCTTGGATGAAGACCTGCTTGGCTTGCCATCGTCTGCAGCTGTGCCTGTGGGTGAATACGGCATTTCACTGACGTTCGAAGTGCCTCAAGACAACATTGATGAGGGGACAGAGACCTTGAATTTGAAGGTGGTGAGCGGCACCATTGAAAGTGAAATCACCATCATCATTTACGACACACCTCCCTTCGAGGCGACGATGCCAGATGTGGTGACGGTTCCTTGCGATGAGACGGCAGAAGTTTGCATCGACCTCATCCAAGATCCGGCATACGCGTATCCGCCGGTGACGTACAACTGGTCCATCAATGGCGTGGACTTTGGCGACGAACAATGCGTGACCTACGGGGCGCTGAATTCGTCCTTGATGGAAGTGTACTTGGAAGACGGATGTGAGCGGGAGTTGTACTTGCAGGGGTTGTTTGAAGTGCCGTACGACCAACTTGAATTGACCATGCCCAACGACACGCTGCTTTGCAACGGTGCGTCGACGTACATGGAATTGGACATTGTTGGGGGACAGCCCCCTTACCAAGTGCAGTGGGACGACTTCAACGACGAAGAATTGGTGCACTTGGTGGACCCTGAGGTGAGCACCGAGTACGAAGTGGTCGTCGTGGACAATTGCGATTACTCTGAATTTGCCTCCACACAGGTGGACGTCCAAACGGTGAAGGCCACCATCCTGCGGGAAAGTTTGGGTGACGATTCCTATGCGTTTGACGTCTTGGTCGACCCCGCGGAGCCTTATGAGGGCGCGTACTTCTACCAATGGGACTTTGGCGATGGTCAATATGCTTTCGAGCGTGCCCCCATTCACGTCTACGACGGCTTGTCAACGTACCAAGCGCAGGTGGATGTGACGACCGACATCGGTTGCACCGACGTGGCCATTGTCGATGTGTACGGAGATGTGCTCTTCTACATCCCCACGGCGTTCACGCCAGACAACGATGGACTCAACGACGCCTTGGAAATCACCGGACGTCAGATTCGACTCTTTGAGATTTGGATTTACAACCGCTGGGGTGAGCTGGTGTACAACAGCACCGACTTGGACGAGGCGTGGATTGGTGACGTCAATGGCGGCACCCACTTCGCACCTAACGGCGTGTACCATTGGATCATCAAAGCCTCAGGTTTTGACACGGATGCCCAAGAATTCCGCGGGTTCGTCCACTTAATGCGCTAAACACCTTCCCATGACTTCTTCTCAAACTGGCCGCTCCCTGCGCGGCGCATTCGTGGCTGTGACCTCCCTGTTTTTCATGTGGGGCTTCATCACGGTTCTCGTGGACGCCCTGATTCCTCGATTGAAAGAGGTGTTTGAATTGACCTTTTTGCAGGCCGGTCTCGTCCAATTCGCATGGTTTGCGGCTTACGGATTGTTGTCCATCCCGGGGGGCAATTTGATTGCGCGAATGGGCTACCAACGTGGCATTTTGGTGGGACTTGCAACGGCGGGTTTGGGATGTCTCCTGTTTTATCCCGCCGCCGCAACACGGATGTACCCGCTGTTTTTGCTCGCCCTGTTTGTGGTGGCTGGTGGCATCACCATCCTTCAAGTGGCTGCCAACCCTTACATCAGTGTGCTGGGGCCGGAAGAATCGGCTTCTGCACGGTTGAATTTGGCGCAGGCTTTCAACTCTTTCGGGACCACCCTTGCGCCTGTTGTTGCGGCGAGCTTTCTGTTGGGAGACCAAATCCTCTCCAGCGAGGCCATTCGCGCCCTCAGTGAGGCCGACCGCTTGGCCTATTACGCCAGCGAGGCGTCGGCGGTTCAAGTGCCCTTTGTCGTGTTGGCCCTGGCGTTCTTCGCGCTTGCAGGTGTGGTCGGAGTTATCACCTTGCCCAAAATTTTGGGCGGGGACAGCCAAACCACCACCACCTATGGACAGGTCCTGCAAAACAAAAAGCTTTTGTTTGGGGCGCTTGGCATTTTCGTGTACGTCGGTGCAGAGGTGGCGCTTGGCTCGTACATGGTCAATTACGGATTGAGCCTGGACATTGTGGAAGAAGTCAAGACCAGCCGCTTGTTGGGTGGCATGGCAGGCATTGCCGCCTTCATCAAAGGAATGGATGTGTCTGGATTGGACGCCAAGGGCATCCTCGGAGCCTTACTGACGTTTTACTGGGGCGGGGCGATGCTTGGCCGTTTTGCGGGTTCGGCGTTGATGCAACGGATTCGGCCCTTCAAATTGCTGGCCGGCGCCGCGTTCATGGCTTTGGGTTTGATTGGGTTGTCCATGCTAAGCCAGGGCGTTGCCGCATTGTTGTTGGTGCTGGCTGTGGGGTTCTTCAACAGCATCATGTTCCCCACGATTTTCACTTTGGCCATTGAAGACCTCGGTGAGGGCAAACCTCAGGGGTCTGGGGTGTTGTGCACGGCCATTGTAGGCGGAGCATTCATTCCACCCGCCATGGGGGCCCTTGTCGACAGCGCTGGATTTGGGGTGGCTTTCGTCTTGCCCATGGCATGTTACTTGTACATCGCGTGGTATGCTGGACGTTTGGTGCCTTCGAGGTCGTCCTGATGGGACGGACATCGCCAAGTTTCCTTAACGCCTTCATGCACTTTATGCACATCAGGCAACTTTATCGGGCTTAGATGTGTTCTTTTGTCGAATAGGAATCCCCAGAGACCTCACATTCATGGCACGCAGAAAAAAAGCAGCGAAGGAACTCCAACCCAACATCAAGGTTCGCTTGGATCGTCGCACCGTCATCACTGTTCGCGACTCCAGCAAGCTAGCCTACTGGAAAGAGAAATTCCCCGGACTGGAAATTCTCGAAGAATCGTGATGCAAAGCCTGTGCTGACGGCATGTCAGGGCAAGAAAAAAGGCGACCTCTTAGGGTCGCCTTTTTTCTTTCGCCGTGTTCAGCGTGACTGTGTCACTGAGCTTCGGTGGCCGCCTGTTCTTTCCAAGGGGCAAAGGCGAGCTGCTCGCGGCCTTTCTTGGTCAGGGCGTAGCCATCCTTGTTCTGAATCAAGCCATCGAGGTACAGGTTGGTGATGCGCTCTCCGATGCGGGCTTTCCCGACGTGGAGATCTGTGTCCTCCTCAATGCGCTTCCAGAAGTTGCGCTCAAGAACAGCAAGGCGGATGTGACACTGGTTCTCGATTTTGTGCTGATGAATGATGTCGAGAATCATGTGGTCGTACTTGTCCAAGTTATTCATGATGCAGGCTTTGGTAAATGAAAGATTTGAACAGCAAGAAAGGACTTTTCCTTCGGAAAGGCTTGTAAACACTGAGGTCCGTTATGAACGATTTGTCCACGGCCTTTCAGAAAATGTTCACAACATGTGAATATCTCAGGAAGTGCCCTGAGTGCCAGCGGTTTTCGCGAAGTAGGCGAAATACCGGTGCATGTAGTGTACATCCCTGTCGGGGAAGGGAGAAGTCTTGAAAGGCGCATGGACGTGGACAAACTTTCGACGTTCCTCCCAAGCGCATAGCGTGATTCGGCTTTTGGCCTGCTGCGCCGCATGCACAATGGCGCGCAACTCGTCTTCCGTGGCTTGTGTAACCGTGGCGTTGGTCATGCCCTGCTCAAACGAGCGCAGGCTTTCTCGGCCACGGCCTTTCACATCTGACATCGGCGCCAGAATCCAGTGCACCTTGACCGGCATCATGGCTGCAAGGGCGCGTCCTTGCCAAGTCTTTGGCGCCCACATGACCAAGGTTGTTCTCCAAAATTGAGGGGGGAGTTGACCGCGCAATTGCCATCCGAGCAGTTTCACCGCTCCACGGCAGAGTTTGACCTTCCAGCTGGGGCGCCGTTGTCCGGGGGTCGGGGCTGGCCTGCGCAGATCACCCATGGAGTTCGGATTCAAAGGCCGTCCAGGGGCCCTTCAGGGTTGGTCCTGCGTGAAGGAAGTGGGTGAGCTGGGTCTGGAAATCCTCGCGGGTCCACAACGTGGCGCCCAGTGAGGCGAGGTGGGGGTTCATGATTTGGCAATCCACGGGACCAAACCCTTTGAGGGCCAGCCACCGCACGAGGTGTACGAAGGCCACTTTGGAGGCGTTGGTGGCCGTCGAAAACATGCTTTCGCCAAAGAACATCCGGCCCAGCGACACGCCGTAGAGTCCCCCCACCAAATTGTCCCCGTCCCAAGCTTCCACAGAGTGGGCCAACCCAAGGTCGTGAAGGTTGACGTAGGCTTGGACGATGTCGTCTGTGATCCACGTGCCTTCGCCATCGCGTGGCGCGTGCTGACAACCTCGAACCACCTCTTCAAAGGCCCTGTCCAAAGTGATGCGGTACCGTTTTCGGTTGAGCTCGTTGCGCATGCTTTTGGACACCTTGAGCTCCAAAACAGGCAAAACCGCCCGTTCAGGGGGTGCCCACCACAGAATGGGGTCCTCATCCATGAACCAGGGAAAGGCACCGTGCTCATAGGCGGCGAGCAACCGGGCGCTCGAGAGATCACCCCCAACAGCCAACAATCCATGCTCTCCTGCGACATTCACGGGAGGGAAATGCATATCGGCATCGAGCACATGGACCTTCATGGCACAAAGTAACGGACCATGGACTTCCTTTGCAGGCATGGACCCCGCCAATCTCGAAGCGTTCAAGGCCAAATTGCGTCAAACACTCCAACCCGAGGTCAGGCCCGGATGGGAAGCGCAACAACTCGCCTGCCCGCCGGGTCGTCCTCCAGACCTGCCGGAACGCATCGAATCGGCCCGAAAGGCAGGGGTGGTCTGCTTGATGTGGTGGGATCCGGAGCGGGCTTGGGTCGTGCTCTTCATGCGCAGAACCCAAGATGGGACAGCGCACAGTGGCCAATGGGCCTTTCCGGGGGGCGCGGAAGAAGTTGAAGATGGGGGGGATTTGGGGCGCACGGCACGTCGGGAATGCATGGAGGAGATTGGCGTGCAGTTGACAGACGACGACATCGTCGGGACGCTCTCGCCGTTGTACATCCCACCGAGTCACTTTTATGTGGAGCCCCTTGTGGCGGTTGTTGACGGCCCACCCACCTTCGTGTTGGAACGAGACGAAGTGGAGGAAGTGGTGGCCGTGCCTTTGGGTGGGTTGCCTGCGCAAGGCCAAACCTGGCCCACCCACACCGTTCCCATCCGCGGGGGTAAAGCGTCGGTGCCAGGTTGGCCCATGCATGATGGCGTGCTGTGGGGGGCTTCGGCCATGATGACGGCTGAATTGCAGGAAGTCTGCGCGCAGGCTGGATTTGGTCGTTCCTTTGCAGCCTCACAAAACCCCATCGCATGAAGGACCTGACACACGCAAACAACCAAAAGGTGAAGGTGGCCCTGGCTGCAGCCAAAGAAAAAGGGGATGCCACCTGGGTTCGCCCGTTGCTTGAAGCTTATGCCGGGCGCAAGGAGGATGCGTTGAGGGAGGAAATGCGGACCATGCTGGGATCGATGAAAGTGTCTGCCGCAGAGCAAACATTCCTCGACGCACTGGTGGACCCCAACCTCAGTCACGTCAAGTCGGACATTCTCGGATTCCTGTGGAGTTGCGGTTTCACGTGTGACGGCTTGTTGTCGCGCGTGGCCGATGCCGCATGCGAGGGCGATTTTCAGCAGGCCTTTGAAGGGGTCACGCTGCTGGAGCAAGTGGAAAGCGTGTCCGATGAAAAAGACCTTCTCGAGGCCCAAGTTGTTGTGGGGGAGGCCATTCAATCCGACGCCAAAGAAGACATTCGACCGTTCCTTGAGGCCATGCGGACGCATTTGGCCCTGCTTTACGACGGCATGCAGTAAGGGGACTCAGTCCACCTGCGGCCTTCTTTTCTCAATGCGCGTCAGCGGACCCGGACAAGTTCCGTGGTGACAATCTGCGCACGCGGAAACGACGGCGTTGAAGTGGTCGGCCGAAGGGGCTTCGTTGAATTGGGCGATGGCCTGGAGGTACAATGGGGCATGGGTTGTGAAGTGCCCATTGATCATGGAAGCATCCGTGGGCTCCAGGGCGAGCAAGTCGTGGCTCGCAAGGGTGTATCCCTCCCAGGCGTGGTTGGCATCCGCCATGACGGCCTCCAGCACAACTTGCAATTGGCTGTCCATGGCGACCATGGCAGAGGCCAAGGCCGAGGATCCGTTGGGTTGGTTGGGGGCAAGTTTGGGGGCGGCGCATGACGACTGCGACTGGTCGCAGGCAGAAAAAAGGGATACCCCGAGGACCAAGCCTCCCAATGCGCCCGCAGTCGACCGCTTCACAAGACGCATCTCAATCCTCAATCATGACGCCGGTGGCCGTGAAGGCGAGGCGCAGTTCAGGTTCGGTGATGGCGTCGATTTCCTCTTGGGATTTGCCCGCGTCCTCGGCATAGTGCTTCAGCATGGGCACCGTCAAGGTGTCGTAGAAGGCCTCGCCTTGAACGACAGTGCGCTTGCCTTCTGCGCCTTCCGTGGGAACAAAGAACCCGTAGTCGAGGAACCGCACAAACACGGTGTCTTCTCCAGAAGCGACGTCCATCCAGCATCCCTTTTTGGCACAAGTGGCGGTGATTTCGCCTTCAAAACGGACCTCGGCGCGCCCAGATTTGTCCAAGGCGGCTCGCATGTCGGCCCCATTCATGGTGCCGTCGGTGTCGATCACCGATCCATAGAAGGTTTGATTGTCAGGTGTGCCCGCAGCTTCAACCGGCGTGGCAGATTCGCACCCGATGAAAAGGGCGGCGGAGCAAGTCAGGAAAAGGGCAGGGGCAAAGAGGTTGTTCATGGCGAAGAGGTTGGAGCTCAAAGGTAGGGGGATGGGCGGATTCAGTGCGTGCGCGTCATGCGTTCATGGGTGACCAAAAGGAAATCTCCTCGGCCCACCTCGCCGTCTTCGGGCGCCGACATGTCGGATTGCATGTGCACGTGGATCGTGAGGATGTCGAGGTCGGGCTGACCTTCGCGCAGGTACCACCCGATGCCCTCGCCATCTTGGCTGTGGTAGGCGCCGTTGAAGTGAACAAAGGGCGCGCCCTCAGGCAAGTTCGACAGGATGAAATGGGCCATGGTGGCGTCTTTGATGGCCTGGGCCATCGGCAGCGTTTCCCCTCCATGTCCTCCACCCATGGCCAACATGGCGTCGTACCCGGGCAAGGTGATGTCAAAGGGCACCGGGAGCGGCGGAAGAAAGGCCTTGGCTTCCTCGCTGAGCTCCTCCAAGCCGGCCAGCCCATGTCGGTACACGTAGCTCGCATAGCGGCGCGGGACGTTGGTCGCGATGAACGGCAGTTCATGAACCTTGGCCAACTCCAACAGGGGGTGATAGTCCGTGAAGTGGTTGGGCCACAGGTTGGCGGCGGCCTTCAACTTGTCGTCACTGACCCATCCGGCCAAAAATTCGTCCACCACCAATTGGTCGTCCGCCTCGAGCATCTCTGCGCCAAGTGCGGGACGAATGTCTGCAGCCAGCAGGTCATGGATCAACTCTGCCTGGAGCCAGTGCATGACAGGATCGTCATGGTACTCCCCAAACAACACCACATCGGCTTCGCGGGCCGCCTCCACCAGGTCGGGCCAAGCCACGGGTTTGCCCGCGTCGTCAAACAAGGCATACGCGCGTGGTGAATCGGCCAAGGCCTTGGAGAGCGCCCGTGCCTGTGCCACCCCATCAAGGGCGAACAACAGAGTGCAAATGGAAAGAATGTATTTCATGAATCAAGTTTGGAAGACCCCGGGACGAAAGGGCTCGGTTGCTGGCGCAGCGTTGGCCACCTCGATGCCCATGCTGATCCAAGAGCGCGTGGCTTCGGGGTCGATGATGGCGTCGACCCACAGTCGCGCAGCGGCATACAAGGGGTCGGTTTGGGCATCGTACCGTTCGGTGATGGTCCGGAGCAGTTCGCTTTCCTCGTCTTTTGTGGGCTCTTGGCCGCGCTTGGCGAGAGACGCTTTTTCGATTTGCAGCAAGACCTTGGCGGCCTGTTCGCCCCCCATGACCGCAATGCGGGCCGTGGGCCATGCCACAATCAAACGCGGGTCGTAGGCTTTCCCGCACATGGCGTAGTTGCCTGCGCCGTAGCTGTTGCCGACAATGACCGTGAATTTGGGAACAACGCTGTTGGCGACGGCATTCACCATTTTGGCGCCGTCCTTGATGATGCCGCCATGTTCTGAGCGAGACCCCACCATAAAGCCAGTCACGTCCTGAAGGAACACGAGCGGCACATTGCGCTGGTTGCAAGTCGCGATGAACCGCGCGGCTTTGTCGGCGCTGTCGGAGTAAATGACCCCGCCAAATTGCAGGCCATCCTTCTTGCTTTTGACCAAACTGCGTTGGTTGGCCACCAGCCCGACACTCCATCCATCGATGCGCGCGTATCCGCACACCAGTGTTTTGCCATACCCCTTCTTGTATTCGGTGAAGCTGCCTTCGTCCGTGAGGGAGGCAATAAGCTCGTACGTGTCATAGGGTTCCGTGCGTGCATCGGGCAGCACGGCGCAGGGGGAAGGGCCGGCTGGCAACGACGCGTCGTCGCGTTGGAAACCCGCGCTGGGTCCGAGGTCGCCCCAGTGAGAGACCAGCGTCCGAATGTGGGCGAGGGCCTCGGCTTCGTCTTTGCAGCGGTAATCGGTCACGCCACTGATTTCATCGTGGGTGGCCGCGCCGCCGAGCGTTTCGTTGTCGATGGTTTCGCCAATGGCGGCCTTGACCAGGTAGCTTCCCGCCAAGAAAATGGAGCCGGAGCCCTCCACGATGATGCTTTCGTCGCTCATGATGGGCAGGTAGGCGCCGCCCGCCACGCAACTGCCCATCACAGCGGCAATCTGAGGAATGCCCGCTGAGGAGAGGCGCGCGTTGTTGCGGAACATCCGTCCGAAGTGCTCTTTGTCTGGAAAGATTTCGTCCTGCATGGGCAAGTACACGCCGGCGCTGTCGACGAGGTAGATGATGGGAAGTCGATTTTCGAGGGCGATTTCCTGGGCGCGGAGGTTTTTCTTGCCCGTGATGGGGAACCACGCACCGGCTTTCACCGTGGCGTCATTGGCCACCACAAGGCAAGGCTTGCCGTGGATACGGCCCATTTCAATCACAACCCCTCCCGCAGGGCAACCGCCTTCATCCTCATACATACCATGACCTGCCAAGGCGCCGATTTCGAGCCGTTCGCATCCCGGGTCAAACAATCGATCCAAGCGTTCGCGAGCCGTCCATTTGCCTTTGGCGTGCTCCTTTGCGATGCGTTTGGGTCCTCCGCCTTGGCGCACTTTGTTCAAAATGCGTTCCAG
>NYSX01000028.1 GCA_002683345.1 Flavobacteriales bacterium | reverse complement strand
TGGCGATACGCAAACCCTTCAACTTGACGGCGTGGATCGAAGAGAACCGCGACCTACTCAAGCCGCCCGTGGGGAACAAGAACCTCTACGTGGAAAGCGGCGATTACATCGTGATGATTGTGGCTGGCCCCAATGCGCGGAAGGACTACCACTACAACGAGACGGAAGAGCTGTTCTACCAGCTTGAAGGTCAAATCACCGTCCGCATCCAAGAAGACGGCAAGGCGGTTGACATGAAGCTCGGCCCGGGCGACATGTACCTGCATCCCGCAGGCGTGCCGCACAGCCCGATGCGCGAGGCGGGCTCGCTCGGGCTGGTGATTGAACGGAAGCGCAAGGGCACGCCCATGAAAGACGGCCTGATGTGGTTCTGCGACAAGTGCAACCTCAAGCTGCACGACACCTACTTCGAGCTCACCAACATCGAGAAGGACTTTTTGCCTCGCTTTCGCGAATTCTATGGCAGCGAAGATTTGCGCACCTGCGATTCTTGCGGCCACGTGATGGAAACCGACCCCCGATTTGTCGACTGAGCGAAGCAACCCTTTCGCTTTGAAATCGGTCTGACAATCAAACCCTTGCGACATGCGTTTTTTGACCTCGACCCTGGCCATGATGGCCTTGACTTTTTCCGCGTTGGCCCAGCCTGTGTGTGCCCCGCTCTGGATGACGTTTGACCTTGCGACTGAACCGGGGTCGACTCCGGAAGAGGTGTATTTCTGGGTGACACCGCTCAATGGGTTGGCCGTGATTTCGGCCGACGGCGTGGTGGATGTTCCGGCGGGCGGAACCTTAACCACTGAAACGCAGGTGTGCCTCAACGCGGGGTGCTACTTTGTCGGGTTGGAAACCGCCGCGGATTGGTGGCCCAGTGTGGATGTTGTGACGGACGATTTGATGTGGTCCGTCTCGGAGCCCGAGCCCATGTACGAGCAAAACGACCTCTTGGGATTCACGTTTTGCGTTGAAAACAACTTCGCCGACTGCGAAGTGGAGTTGGAGGCTGAGTTGGGGGTGGGACCCAACGGTGCCTATTTGTTTGAGGCCGAAACAGACTCGGAAGTGGCCTATTTCACATGGTCGGTCAACGGGTCCATCCTTGCAGAAGGACCCGACAACGAGTGGGAGTGGTACGACATGCTTGGCGCGCCCTGGTGGGAGGTGTGCGTGACCTTGGTGACCCCTGACGGTTGCACGGCCACGGATTGCATGAACCCGTCGGACTTTGAGGTGGATTGCGATCTGGACATCGACGGCGAATTGACGGCACTGGGTTCTTATGTGTTTGAGGCGTCTGACTTTCCAGACGATGCCTTGATCAATTGGGTCATCGACGGGAACTGGCTGAATTTTGGCGGACCAGTCTTGGAATTGACGCCGGACATGATGGACGGCGCCCAAGAGGTGTGCGCCTTTTACGAGACGCCTGACTGCCCCATGGGGGTGTGGGCTTGCGAAGAGCTGGAAGGGCAAGTGGGTGGCTGCATCGACGAGTCGCTCATCGATCCCAACATGGCGTGCACCGAGGAGTGGGACCCCGTATGCGGTTGTGATGGGGTGACCTACAGCAACGCGTGTTACGCCACGTTCTATGGTGGGGTGACCTCGTTTGAGGAAGGCGAGTGTGGCGATGATGGTTGCATCGACGAGTCGCTCATCGATCCCAATGCCATCTGCACGACGGACTGGAATCCCGTCTGCGGTTGCGACGGTGTGACGTACAGCAACGCTTGCCATGCCACCAACTATGGTGGCGTGACGCAGTATATATCGGGCGAGTGCGGCTCGACAGGCGGTTGCGAACCCATCGTCGAAGCGTGGCCCAGTGACGTTCCTGGGGTGTGGAATTTCCTGGTCTACGATGCGTCCAATCCCGCGGGAGGCCCCTTGTCTGGGGACGACCTCGAATGGCAAGGCAATGGCCAAGTTGTCGGGGAAGACGGTCCCAATGGCGCCACGCAGGTCGCGTTTTGGGGCACCAATGACTTTTTGTTTGTGATGTGTGTCAGCGTGATGTGCGAGGATGAGATCATTGACGTGTGTTGGGACAACCCCAACGAGGGCCAAACCGAAGGAGATTGCGAGAACGTGGTGATTTCATTGAACGTCGAATGGGGTGCCGCGGCCGGTGTGGATCCCTTGGATCTTGAGCTCGTCCTGAGCATGTTGGACGTCGACGTCGAACTGGATTTGAGTCAGGTGTTGCAAGGCGGTTCCGTCGAAGAAACCTTCGTTTTCTGCTTGCCCGCGGGCTACTGCTTCGCCTTGGAAGCGGCTGTGGAGGGCGTGGCGTTGGACGACATCAATGTGATCGACTTGGCTGTGGGTGTGGGGCAGGAATTGCCTGAGTGGCAAAATGTGCTGGAGGTTTTGACAAGTGGAGAGGAATCGTGGATGGCCACGGTGGGTGTGGATATGATTGAGGGATGTGGAGAGGAGGAACCCGACGGCGTGTTGACTTTGGCGAGGCCCACGGTCACCGCCATGCCCAACCCCGCCCAGGACCAAGTGCAGTTCACAGGTTGGACCGAGGGAACCGTCACGGTGGTGCTTCGAAACGCCCTCGGCCAAACCTTGATGACCCGCCAAGGCATCGCCCCGGGCGAGTCCTTGACGTTGCGCCCGGAGTGGCGGGGAATTGTCGTCGCGGAGGTCTCCGGAGACGGCTGGACAACGCGGCCTGTCTTGGTCGTGCGTTGAGCCTTGGCTTCGCAAGGCGTGCCCTACCTTCGCGAGACGCGAACACCGCTGTTCGCGCATCCACGAAGACCTGAAACTGCATGCGTTTTGATCGCTTGAACAACGTGACTGGCTGGGCCGTATGGGCCGTGGCCACGCTGGTGTATTTCTTGACTGTTGAACCCACCGCGAGTTTCTGGGACTGCGGTGAATTCATCGCCTCCGCGTACAAACTCGAGGTCGGCCACCCTCCTGGGGCCCCGTTCTTCATGTTGTTGGCGCGCTTTCTGATGATTCCGATGAGCCCTGAATCGGCTGCCATGGCGGCCAACGGGTTGTCTGTGCTCAGCAGTTCGTTCACGATTCTGTTCCTGTTCTGGAGCATCACGCATTTGGCCAAACGACTCACGGGCCAAGACCAGCCCGAGGGTGGCGCGGCGGTGGCGGTGCTCGGCGCGGGCGCCATTGGCGCCTTGGCGTACACGTTCAGCGACTCGTTCTGGTTCAGCGCAGTGGAAGGCGAGGTGTACGCCTTGTCCAGCCTGTTCACGGCGCTGGTGTTTTGGGCCATCCTCAAATGGGAAAACGTGGCGGACCAGCCCGGTTCGGCCAAGTGGATCATCCTCATCGCTTACCTCATGGGGTTGTCGATTGGGGTTCACTTGTTGAATTTGTTGGCGATTCCTGCGATTGCGCTGGTGTACTACTACCGGAATTACACGTTCTCATGGAAGGGGTTGGTCATCACAGGCGCGGTTTCCATTGTGCTTCTTGGGTTTGTGCAGGAGGCCTTGATCAAAGGCGCGGTGCAGCTTGCAGGGGGCTTTGAGTTGTTCTTTGTGAACGACCTCGGCATGCCGTTCAACACCGGCGCGCTGGTGTACCTGGCGTTCCTGGTGGGGGCCATCGTGGCTTTGGTGGTCGTCTCCCAGCGCAAGGGATGGTGGGCCGTCAATACGCTTACGTTGGGCATGGCCATGGTGCTTTTGGGCTACAGCTCGTTTGCCACCATCATGATTCGTTCTGCGGCGAATCCGCCCATGGATGAAAACGATCCCCAAAACCTCTTCGCCCTGCTGAGCTACCTCAGCCGCGAGCAATATGGAGACCGCCCCTTGGCGACGGGTCAGTTTTGGGACACACCAACTGCACTGGACAAGCCGTACCTCGATGGCAAGCCCGCATGGGTGAAGAGCTACAGCGTCATGAAGAAGCGCGGTCCGGTCAACCGACGGGTCAAGAGCTTCAAAGGCGAGTACGCGGCAGAGAACTTCGTCAAGGCGAACGCAGGTGAGAAGTACTTCATCGTTGAGGAATATGTGGACAGCGGCGAAAAGCGGGGCTCGAAGCCCAATTACAACGCGGACTTCACCATGGTCTTCCCTCGGATGTACAGCTCCACGGGATCGCACATCGGGGAGTACAAGAAGTGGAGCAATTACAAGGGATTCAACTCGCCGACGTATTACACCAGTCCGTTGTTGGAGGTGGCCATGTCGCGTCCTGAATTCGAGGCGCACTTGGAGAACGACATCCTTGCAGCAGGCATGGCTCAAGCCGAGCTCGAGCGTGTGCTTCGCCGCTTGTTTGCCGATTACGGGCGGCGGTTTGACACGGACTTTGGCGTTCAAGGCAAGAATGTCCTTCTGGTGCGCAACCCTGAAACGGGCCAAATGAACTCGGCACCCCTCGACAATGCGCAAATGCGTTCCAGCCTCACGGGATACATCGTCGACCAGCTGGACAAGGGGTTGGAATACGGAAAGGGATATGTCCAACGCTTGGAGCGCACCAAACGCGCCCAAGAGGAGGACTTGCGCCGGTCCACGCAGCGCGCCAACCAAACGCGCAACCAGGATGACGTGCGCCGGGCATTGCAGGCGGAAGGTCGCCTGACCAAAACGCTCGAAGAGTTGATGCCTACCCAGGGTGAAAACCTGCGATTTTTCTCGGACTTCCAAATGGGCTGGATGTACTTCCGGTACTTCTTCTGGAACTTCATTGGAAAGCAAAACGACGTCCAAGGTCACGGCGACTTCATGGACGGCAACTGGCTGAGCGGGGTCGACTTCATCGACGCCGAACGCCTCGGCAACCGGGACACGCTCACCCAAGAGATGATGGACAACCGGGGCTGGAACCGATTCTTTTATCTGCCGCTGATTTTGGGCTTGATCGGATTGGCGTTCCAAGCGTTCCGTGATCCGAAAGGAGCCTCCGTGGTGGGTTTGCTCTTCCTGATGACAGGCATTGCGATCGTGGTCTATTTGAACCAAACGCCGTTGCAACCGCGTGAGCGGGACTACGCCTACGTGGGGTCGTTCTACGCCTTTGCCATGTGGATTGGCCTGGGTGTCATGGCCTTGTTTGAGGCGGCACGCCGTCCTGAAGTCAAGGCGCACATGCAAGGGCTCGCCCTCCCGTTGGTGGCGGGAGTGGTGTTCTTCCTCATGGAAACCATGACGGGTGGATCCCATGCTTTGTCCTACAGCGTGCTGTTCATGGGGGTTGTTGCGGCCGTGCTCTATGCGGTTTCGTGGGCCCTCGGCAAGGCTTCCATGAGCGATTCTGTGAAGGCGGGTGTTGTGGTGGCGCTGGCTGCCGTGGTGCCGCTCATCATGGTCGCCGAAGGCTGGGATGACCACAGCCGTGCGCGCCGTCGCACCGGGGTCGACATGGCCAAGAACTACCTGAATTCATTGGCGCCCAACGCCATCATCTTCACCAACGGTGACAACGACACCTTCCCGCTTTGGTACGCCCAAGAAGTGGAGGGCATTCGCACGGATGTGCGTGTTTGCAACCTGAGCTTGCTCAACACAGACTGGTACATTGACCAGATGCGTCGCCGGGCCTACGAGAGTGCGCCGCTTCCCATCATGATGGATGAAGAGAAGTACCGTCAGGGGACGCGAGACGTCATTTTGGTGAATCGTCAGAGCCAACCTGTCGACTTGCTGGAGGCCATGGCATTCACGTTGGATGACGAGAATTTGGAGCAATTCCCCGGCCAAAAGGGATACTTCTCCCTCCCGGGCAACACTTTCCGCATCCCCGTCGATTCCGCTGCGGTTGTGGCCTCAGGGTTGGTGAGTCCAGAGGAGACCAAGTACCTCGTGGACGAGGTGGAATGGACCTTGGCCAACGGCAGCGGCAGCACCCCGACCTACATCACGAAGAACCACTACGCAGCGCTGAACATGATTGCGAACAACAACTGGGAGCGCCCCATTTACTTCGCAGTCACCACAGGTCCTGACAGCTACTTGGGCTTGTCTGAGTTCTTCCGTCTGGAAGGCCTTGCCTACCGATTTGTTCCGCTGAAGTACCCCAAGAACGAGAACCCCAACATTTTGGGATCCATTGGACTCGACATCATGTACGAGAACGTCATGGAGAAGTGGGCCTGGGGCAACATGGACGACGTGGAGCGCGGCATCTACATGGATGAGAACAACCGACGGATGGTGACCAACATCCGATTGCAGATGTCCAACCTCGCGGAGACGCTTTTGAAGGCCGGAGATCCGGAGCGCGCGATGGCCGTGCTCGACGAGTTGTTGCGTGCCACGCCCAAGGAAAATGTGCCCTACAGCCGGGTCATGATGCCTGTGGCAGAGACGTACTTGCAACTGGCCGCCGACACCACGGTGGCACCCCAAACCCGCGGCCTTTCTCAGGCACAGCGCGACCATGCTTGGGCCATGGCCCAAGAGGTCACCAACCATTTCATGAAGATGCAAGAGGACCAAGTGGCCTACTTCACCTCGTTGGATGCCGAGTTCTACATGGCCGCGGAGCGCGACCTGCAATTCGCGCTGCAGATTGGGGACCGTCTCGTTCGGGTGATGAAGTACTTCCACGTATCGGCGCCGGAAACCAAGGCGCTTGAGGACAAGCTCACAGAGATGGAATCCGCGGTGGAAGCGTACGAGCGCAACCTCGTGGACCTCGGTGACTTTGCGTTCTAAGTGAACATGGAAGAGAAGCGGCGCACATCTCGCATCGCCATTTTGGCTTCCGGCGGGGGCTCCAATGCGGAAGCCATGCTCAAGCATTTTGCCGAAGGCAGTGGTGCGGAGGTGGCGGAGGTCGTGTGGGTGTGCACCAACAGGAAGGAGGCGGGTGTCAGGGCTGTGGCCCAACGGTTCGGCGTCGAGGACACCCACCTCAAGAAGGCCGACATTCAGGCGGGTGCGTTGCTCGAAGGCTTGCGTGCGCGTCAGGTGGATTGGGTGGCCCTCGCTGGGTTTCTGTTGAAGGTGCCCGAGGAGGTGTGCGAGGCCTTTGCGGGTCGGATGGTGAACATCCATCCTGCGTTGTTGCCCAAACACGGGGGACCTGGCATGTATGGCATGCATGTCCACCGCGCCGTCAAAGAAGCGGGAGATCGCCTGTCAGGCATGACCGTTCACATTGTCAACCAAGACTACGACGAGGGGGACATTGTGTTCCAGGGAGAGGTTGAGCTCGCCGCAGCGGACACGGCGGAGGACATTGCCGCCAAAGTGCTGGAATTGGAGCACCGACACTACGCCCAAGTGTTGGAGGGCCTCATCCGGTTGGCACATGGTTGGGACGTTCGGGACAACACGCATTTGAAATCACACACATCCTGAAACGATGATGGAGCTGCTGAATTGGGAAGAACTGCTGAAAAGCACCATGGTGTTGTTCGCCGTGGTCGACATTGTAGGAAGCATCCCCATTCTGGTGGATGTCAAACAAAAGGCGGGAGACATTCACGCGGGCCGCGCCACGCTGGTGGCCCTTGGAATCATGCTGGCCTTTCTCGTTTTGGGAGAGGGCATCATTGGCTTCATGGGGGTGGATGTCAACAGTTTTGCTGTGGCGGGCTCTTTTGTTCTGTTTTTCATGGCCCTCGAAATGGTGTTGGGTGTGGAGCTGTTCAAACAGGATGCACGTGCCATGAAAACGGCCACCATCGTGCCTGTGGCGTTTCCCCTGATCGCGGGCGCCGGGTCCATGACCTCCATCATTTCGTTGCGTGCGGAATTTGCCCAAGTCAACATTGCCATTGCCATCGTCATCAACATGGTGTTGGTCTACCTCGTGCTTCGGAATTTGGGCAGGCTCGAACGCTTCCTTGGAGAAGGTGGAATCGCGGTGTTGCAAAAAGTGTTTGGCATCATCTTGCTTGCCATCGCAGTGAAATTGTTCACGTCCAACATTCAGCATTTGTTCTGATGGCGAAAGTGACGATGTACACCGACGGTGGGGCCAGCGGCAATCCCGGTCCAGGCGGATACGGCACCTTGCTGATGTACGGCGAACACGTGAAAGAGATGAGCGAGGGTTTTCGCTTGACGACCAACAACCGCATGGAACTGCTCGCAGTGATTGTGGGGTTGGAAGCGCTGACCCGCGATGGGGTGGAGGTGGACGTCTACTCCGATTCCAAGTACGTGGTCGATGCCGTCATGAAGCGATGGGTGTTCAACTGGGAGAAGAAGGGGTACAAGGACAAGAAGAACCCCGACCTGTGGCAGCGTTTCCTGCGGATCTACCGCAAACACCACGTCACCTTCCATTGGGTCAAGGGCCACGCGGGCAATCCGCTGAACGAACGCGTGGACGCCATGGCGGTCGCTGCGTACCAAACCGGGAACTTGTTGACCGATACTTGGTATGAACAGAACG
This sequence comes from Flavobacteriales bacterium, assembly GCA_002683345.1. GTDB lineage: Bacteria > Bacteroidota > Bacteroidia > Flavobacteriales_D > Sanyastnellaceae > UBA11663. The sequence continues at coordinate 1,327 of NYSX01000028.1, read as the reverse complement.
AAGCCTGAGCGCTGAGGAGGTCGCAGGGGTTATCTTTGGGGCGCAATTCAATGACTATGCGTACAGACCTCTACCAAGGACACGACTACTACAACATGGATGAGCTCCTCACCGAGGAGCACAAGTTGATCCGCGACACCGCGCGTGCGTGGGTGAAGCAGGAAGTCAGCCCCATCATCGAAGACGCTGCGGAGCGCTGCGAATTCCCCAAGCACTTGTTGCCGGGGTTGGGTGAGATTGGGGCGTTTGGGCCCTACATCCCAGAGGAGTACGGAGGCGCCGGCCTCGATCAGATTGCCTATGGCTTGATCATGCAGGAACTCGAGCGCTGCGACAGCGGCTTGCGTTCCACGGCTTCCGTGCAGAGTTCGCTCGTCATGTACCCGATTTGGAAGTACGGTTCGGAGGAGCAGAAGCAAAAGTTCTTGCCCAAACTGGCCACCGGCGAGTGGATGGGATGCTTCGGATTGACCGAACCCGACCACGGCTCCAACCCAGGTGGCATGACCACCTCGTACAAGGAAGATGGCGACGACATCATCTTGAATGGGGCCAAGATGTGGATCTCCAATGCGCCTTTCGCGCAGCTCGCCGTGGTGTGGGCCAAAAACGAGGAAGGTCGAATCCACGGGGTGATTGTGGAGCGCGGGATGGAGGGTTTCAGCACCCCCACGATGAAGGGCAAGTGGAGCTTGCGCGCGTCGGACACAGGGGAACTCATTTTCGACAACGTCCGCGTTCCGAAGGCGAACATCTTGCCTGGACGCACCGGCCTTGGCGCGCCGTTGAGCTGTTTGGACAGCGCCCGTTACGGCATCGCCTGGGGCGCCATTGGAGCGGCGTTGGATTGCTACGACGTCGGCTTGCGTTACGCGAAGGAGCGCACGCAGTTTGGCCGTCCGATTGCAGGATTCCAATTGCAACAAAAGAAGTTGGCCGAAGCCATCACGGAGATCACCAAGGCGCAGTTGCTCACGCACCGTCTCGGGGTGTTGCGCAATGAGGGTCGCGCAACGTCCGCCCAAATCTCCATGGCCAAGCGCAACAACGTGGATATGGCGATCCACATCGCTCGTGAGATGCGCCAAGTCCTCGGGGGCATGGGCATCATGAACGAATACCCCATCATGCGTCACATGGCCAACTTGGAGTCGGTCATCACGTACGAGGGCACGCACGACATCCACCTGCTCATCACAGGTTTGGACATCACTGGCGAAAACGCGTTCAAGTAAATCGAGTTCGACTTTGTTGGAGGCCCGTCACCGCACCCCAAATCGGTCTGCGTCTTCCAGAAATGGCAACTTCTTCCGGAAGGCTAACATGT
>NYSX01000027.1 GCA_002683345.1 Flavobacteriales bacterium | reverse complement strand
GCAGTCCCCGCCACACACGCCCAAGGCGTCGAGCTGGTTGCCGTCGCAGTCGCAGTCTCCTTCAGGGATGTCAGAACAGCCACACTCGTAAATAGCGCCCGGTCCGTTGCAGTCACCGCACTCGTCGAGTTCGCCAACGCAGCCGTCCGCGTCGTCACAGATGCCATCTGCATCGACGTCCGCCGTGCAGTCCCCGCCACACACGCCCAAGGCGTCGAGCTGGTTGCCGTCGCAGTCGCAGTCTCCTTCAGGGATGTCAGAACAGCCACACTCATAGATGGCGCCGGGTCCGTTGCAGACACCGCACTCGTCGAGTTCACCAACGCACTCGTCCACGTCGTCACAGATGCCATCGGCATCGGCGTCTGCCGCGCAGTCCCCGCCACACACGCCCAAGGCGTCGAGCTGGTTGCCGTCGCAGTCGCAGTCTCCTTCTGGGATGTCAGAACAGCCACACTCGTAAATGGCACCAGGACCGTTGCAAATGCTGCACTCGTCGAGTTCGCCAACGCAGTCATCTACGTCGTCACAGATGCCATCGGCATCGGCGTCCGCTGCGCAGTCCCCGCCACAATCACCAAGCGCATCAAGCTGGTTTCCGTCGCAGTCGCAGTCTCCTTCGGGGATGTCCGCACATCCACACTCGTAAATGGCACCAGGGCCACCGCAGATGCCGCACCCATCAAATTCGGCACATGAGCCGTCGTCGAATATGGTGTCTTCGTTGTAGTTGCATGCCGAAGCATCGGAGCAACCTGTGCATGAGCTGTTGTCACCGCCGCAGATTCCGCACGCATCAAGTTCGGCACATGAGCCGTCGTTGATGGTGGCGTCTGGATCGTAGTTGCACGCTGCAGAAATGGTGCAGCCGGTCACTTCGTCATCGTCACACAAACCATTGCCGTTGACATCAGCGCCGTCATAAAAGCAAGGTGCGGCCGGTATCTGGGCAAAATTACATGCTTCCAGATCCGAGCATTCGTCCACGCTGTCCCACACCCCATCCCCATCCGAATCGGAATCTCCAAAAACCAAAAGAAGCCCCAAAAGATCCACGACTGTAACAGCCACGTCGCCGTTGACGTCGTAGGGCACACAGTCGTCCACGTTGTCACAAATGCCATCGGCATCCGCGTCTTGGATGCATGCGTCCGTGCTGTCCCACACCCCATCCCCATCCAAATCGGCATCTCCAAAAACCGTAAGGAACCCCAAAAGGTCCATGATTGTCACAGTCCCGTCACCGTCGCCGTCAAATAGATTCGTACAATCCGTTTGGGATTGAACAGAAAGGCAGCAGAACACTGAAAACAGAGAAATGAAGACAAACCGCAACATGAAAGTGTGGGATGAGCTGTTGAATACATAAAAATAACCCAATTCCCTGAAATACCCGACGAAACTTCATTTTTGTTCTCCCAAAGCAAAAATCCAAACCTCAAACTTACTTGACAACCATCGCCGACCATGCCTGTGCTTGGCATCTTCTTGCTCATTTACGAGCATTCGAACGGATTGTCGGAGGTTGTGCCTTCCTCCTGTGTCAGGCTCGTCATGACATGTTAGGTTTGCACCATGAGCCTGCGCCCCTGCCTCTTCCTCGACCGCGACGGTGTGATCAACCACGACCCCGGAGATTACACGAAGAACCTGTCTGAATTCACGATTCTACCCACCGTGATGGAGGCGCTGCGCGTGGCGCGTGACGCGGGCTTCGAGGTGGTACTCATCACCAACCAAGGCGGGCTCGCCAAGGGGTTGTACACCCACGAAGACGTGACAGAGATTCACGCGTTATTGGGCGCAGAATGCGAGAAGAACGGCACACCCTTGCTCGACATCTTCTACAGCCCACACCACCCTTCAACGGGGCGGTCGCTGAGCCGCAAGCCCGGAAGCTTGATGGTGGAACGGGCATGCGCAAAGCACGGCCTCGACCCTGCGCGGTCGTGGATGGTCGGCGACAAGCAGCGCGACCTCGATGCGGCTTCGCCGGTGGGTGTGCGTGGCGTTTTGATTGGGGTGAATGCGCCGCTGCTCGACGCAGTACGACACATCTTGTCCCAACATTCCTGAGGTCGCCTCTGTATCTTCAACCCATGGCGAAACTGGACACGCTTCTGGTCAATGGACACCTCACCTCTGCCAACGAATTGCCACTGGCGTTTGCCAACAGGGCTTTTCTGCTTGCCGACGGTGTGTTTGAGTCCATGCGCTTCACCTCCAGAAAAGTGCCGTTTTTGGCGCTCCATGTGCAGCGTCTCCATGCAGCCTTGGATGCCCATGGCATGACCGTCCCCGATTCCCTGCAACACGATGCCCTGCAAACTGCCATCCAACAATGGCAAGGGAAATGGGGTGTGCGCAGCGACGTGCGCATTCGCCTGACGGCCTTCCGAGCAGGCGAAGGTGCGTATGCGCCAGAGACGGACGAGGTGAGTTGGGTGGCCACCGCCACGACGATGACCGAGGAAGGGTTTGGCCTTCCCGCCAAGGGCTTGGATGTGGACATCTATCAGGATTTGGTCAAGCACCTCGGGCCCCTCAGCAAATTCAAGAACCTGGCAAGCACGGTGTACATCCAGGCGGCGCGTCATGCGGCCCAACGCGGATGGGGCGACGCCTTGATTCTCAATCCGGACCAGCGCATCATCGAGTCCTCACGGTCCAATCTGTTTGTCGTGTCCAACGGGGTGCTCTACACGCCAAGCTTGGATGACGGATGTGTCGGGGGCATCATGCGGTCGGTGCTCATTCGCACAGCCATGGACCATGGGGTGAAAGTTTATGAGGCCGCCTTGACTCCCCAAACCCTCCTCCAAGCCGACGAGCTCTTCCTGACCAACGCGGTGCGCGGCATCGAATGGGTGTCCAGCTACAAGACCAAGCGTTACTTCCACGCCATGGCCGAAAAGCTGGCAGATTGGATTCAAGAGAGTGTCGAAGCTGAGGCTGCCGCGGACACCGTCAATCCAGCCTGACCCTTGGGTCGAGCCAACCGTACATCACGTCGACGAGGATGTTGACCGCCACAAACGTCGTGGCCACCACCAGCACCCCTCCCATTACCACCGGCAAATCGCCTTGCTCCAGCGCGCGGAACATCAGCAGCCCCATGCCGTTCCACCCAAACACGTACTCCACAAACACCGCCCCCGCCAACATGCTTGCAAACCAACCGCTCGCGGCCGTCAGCACCGGATTCATGGCGTTGCGAAACACATGGCGACGCATGAGTGGCCACCCCCCGAGACCTTTGGCCCGGGCCGTTCGGACGTAAGATTCTTCCAGCACGTCGGCGGCGGCGTTTCGGGTCAATTGGATGACCACAGAGAGCGGGCGGATGCCCAACGTCAAGGCAGGCAGGATGAGGTGCTTCCACGCCACCTGGGGACCTTCGAACGGGTCGAGCACGCGCCACCCCCCAGTTGCGGGCAGGCCCGTGTAGTCGTGCCAAACAACCCCCAATCCCCATGCCACCAAAATGGCCACAAAGAACGACGGGGCACTCATGCCCAAGGTCGCGACGCCGATGATGCCACGCGCCAACGGACCGTCCCCGCGCCATGCGAGCATCAAGCCGAGGGCAATGCCCAAGGTGAGGGCGAGTCCCATGGCCGCAAAGGCAAGCAACATGGTGGCGGGCAAGGCCTCGACAAGGGCATCCACCACCGGACGCCCCCCGAAGTAGCTCGTGCCCAGTCCGGGCCACTTGAGCCCCCAAGAGCCACCGTCGGTGGGACCCAGCGGAGAGAGCTCCCCGAGAAAGCGCAGGTACCGGGCGCCGAGGGGCAAGTCCAAGCCGTGGGCGGCGCGAAAGGCCTCGATGGCTTCGGCGCGTTCGTTTTGGCCTGCGATGGCGCGCGCCGGATCCGGCACTTGCGAGAAAATCAAAAACACCAACGTCACGCTTCCCCAAAGCACGCCCAAGCCCTGGGCCAGTTGGCGAAGCACGCGCTGCATGATCAGCGGCCGTTCAGCAATTCAGCGAGGTCTTCGGGCGACGGAACATCGCGTCCCGCCCACTTCTCCAGCACCACCCCCTTTTGGATCAACACGAGCCCCGGGTTGGCGCGAACCACAATCTTGAGCTCCGTTTGGTCACACGTCAAGAACGGGTACGTGGCGGCATTCTCGGCTGCGAACGCGGCATGCTCTTCCGCCGTGGCATTGGTGAGGCCGTACATGGACCAGCCACGTGCGCCTGCCGCTTGGCCAAGGGCGTTGAAGTCGTCCTGCCACGCTGTGGACATGGCGGCCAAATCCTTCGACACTTGGAGCAACACTGGCTTGTCAGAGGCGAGGATGTCGTCGGTCAAATCAAATCCACTGGCATCGACCATCTGGAAATCCATGATGCGCTGCTCATAGCCGTCCTTGATCTTCACTTCCTTGGCGTTCTCCCAATCTCCCTCCGGGTACGTCTCGTTGAAGGACTTGCCAGGTTCGTTGTTTTTGTCCCACAACTTTTCATCCATGTAGCGCGATTGCATGACAAGGGTCTCCGCACCTGTTTCAGGATGGTAGAATCGGATTTCTTTGTCAAACTCTGGCCCTTCGAGCCCCAATTCCTCCGCGGTCATCCGGTTCTCAATGATGCTCTCCCCGTCGGCGTACGGACGGTAGTCCTTGAGCGGCAAGTGGGCCAACGTCCAGTACTGCACGAAGCCACTGACGACCACCACGGCAAGGGCCATGAACCATTCCTTTTGGGCGTGGTTGCTGCGACGCTTCACCGCCTCTGCCGCAATCAGGTTGAGGGCCAAATACAACACCGGGAATCCCCACTGCAACATCCCCTCGGCAAACAAGTAGGTCACCAACAAGGCGCCTGCGTAAAGGAACGTAGACTGTCGAGGCGTGTTGAGTTGGATGCGGCCCAAGAAGGCACTGAGCAAAATGGGCGCCACAAAAATCAGGAGCACCACATCCTTGAGGAAACTCTGGTACGCCGTCAACGGGATGGCATTGCCAAAGCACCCGCACTCGAGCACGCATTGGTTGGCAATTTCCACCACCGCGCCTGAGGCGTCCACGATTTGCTTGGTGCCATAAGGGTCGCAGGTCGCCGTGTACCACGTGAGCCACGTGAAGAAGACCATCATGACGGTCGTCAACACGGCGGTCAGGCGAGGCAACGCCCCCACGAGAATGGCGATGCCCAGCAGGATCTCTGCGATGCACACAAACACGGCCAGCTCCAATCCCCATGGCGCAAGGAATTCGAGGTTCATGGCGCCCGGTTCAAAGTACTCTTCAAGCTTGTACATGAAGCCCAGGGCATCGTTCGATTTGATCAATCCCGAGACCACAAACAGCGCCCCCACGAGCATCCGAGAGAGCCAAGTCAATCCGTCAAGCGCCTTCAACATATTCTCAATCTTTGGTTTAATTCGAACCTTGTTCTGAACTCAAAATCAATGCGAAGAGTGCGTAATTTGCCATGTCCATGTAGTTGGCCTCCACCCCCTCACTCGCGACGGTCTTCCCGTCGTTGTTTTCGATTTGCTTGACCCGCAGCACCTTCATCAAGATGAGGTCCGTGAGGGACGAAATGCGCATGTCGCGCCACGCCTCGCCGTAGTCGTGGTTCTTCTTTTGCATGAGCGCCCGGGTCTCGTCTTTGGACGCATCGTACAACCGGTTGGCCTCAGCCACGGCCAGCTCCGTGGGGGCGTCTTCCGGCAAGCGGCACTGCACCATGGCCATGAAGCAGTAGTTCACAATGCCGATGAATTCCGACTCCACCCCTTCGTCCACCTTCGACTCTCCCACCTGCTGGATGGTGCGGATCCTGTTGGCCTTGATGAAGATTTGGTCTGTGAGCGACGAAGGACGCAAAATGCGCCACGCCGTCCCGTAATCCTGGGTCTTTCGCTTGAACAAATCCTCACAAGTTGCGAGGCAAGCGTCGTATTGGGCGAGGGTGTCCATGCTAACTTGCGGCAAGTTACAATGCAGGTCTTGTCCCCTTCGATTTCTGTCCGCGGTTCCTTGAGGAGTTTTCACCAAACTTGGGTGATGGGCATCCTAAACCTCACCCCCGATTCGTTTCACGACGGCGGGGCGTGGAACGACACAGGGCGCGCCGTCGCCCAGGCCGAACGGATGCTGCGCGAAGGGGCCGATGTGCTGGACCTCGGGGCCCAGTCGACCCGGCCCGGCGCCGAACAGGTCGGCGCGGACGAGGAATGGACGCGCCTCTCCCCCGTCCTCATCGCCCTCCGAAATGCCCACCCCGATGCCTTGCTGAGCATCGACACCTTTCACGCTTCGGTGGCCCGCCGGGCGCTGGATGCCGGCGCCGACCTGATCAACGACGTCTCGGGCGGCGACGCCGACCCCGAGATGTGGAAGGTTGTGGCGGACGCCCGCGCGCCTTACGTCATGATGCACATGCAGGGCTCCCCCGCCACCATGCAGGCCAACCCGACCTACACCGACGTGGTCAGCGACGTGTACCAGAATCTTCAAACCAAGCTCTTCCGCGCCTACGACGCAGGCGTCACAGATGTGATTGCCGATGTGGGCTTTGGGTTTGGCAAGACGGTCGCGCACAACTACGCCCTGCTGGACGCCCTCCCGGAATTCCATGCGCTGCAATGCCCCGTGCTGGTGGGCGTCAGTCGAAAGTCCATGATTCAAAAAGTTCTCGATGTCCAGAGCGCAGACGCGCTCAACGGCAGCACCACCCTTCACGCCTGGGCGGTCGACCGAGGCGCCCACATCCTGCGCGTCCACGACGTGGCGGAAGCCGCGGAAGTGGTCAAGCTTCACAAAGCATTGAGAGAATCCCGAACTTCGCACCCATGACCTTTGGATTGCTGGCATTCGAGCTGTGGGAAGCCATCGCCCCCTTTGTGAAGATGGGCGTGCAGGCGCTGGACCTCGTGTTGGTCGCGCTGATTGTCTATTGGCTTTACCGCCTGACCAAGGGCACCTCAGCCATCCCTGTTTTCTTGGGCCTGCTTGCCATCTACATCATCTGGCAGGTGGTGACCCTGGTGGGCATGAACTTCATGAGCGAAATCCTCGGTCAATTCATTGCCGTGGGGATTTTGGCCATCATCATCGTGTTCCAGCAAGAACTGAGGCAATTCCTGTTTTCCATCGGGGATCGGGCCTCGTTCAAGGAACCGCCCGAGTGGCTGATTCGCTTCTTGCCCCAAAAGACGCAAGAAGCCCGTTCCGCGTTTCCCGTCGAGGAGATCGTGCGGGCTTTGGAGCGACTCGCTTCGCGGAAAGAAGGCGCTTTGATCATTGTGCAGCGTCAATCTGACCTCACCCACCACATCCAGAGCTCGACCAAGCTTGTTGCGGACATTTATGCACCGCTCATCGAGGCCATTTTCCACAAGGAATGCAGCATGCACGACGGCGGCCTTTACATCGCCGTGGGCCGCATTCGCGGCGTTCGCTGTGTGCTCCCTGTGAGCCAAAGCAACCACCTCCCCGTCGAATTGGGCATGCGTCACCGGGCTGCGCTCGGATTGTCTGAGGTCACCGACGCGTTGATTTGGATTGTGAGTGAGGAAACCGGCACCATCAGCCTCGCCCACGAAGGCGAATTGCGTCGCGCTTTGCACCCCAACGACTGCCGGGAAATCATGCACGAGTTGATGAACGCCCGGGGCTGAGCGCGTTCCACTCCCTTAAGGCTTGAAACCTTACTTCTGGACGACCAAGCGCGTGGTGCGCAGCACCCCTGTCCCGGTCTCCGCTTGAATGAAGTAGATGCCTTCGCCGAGGTCGGACACATCGACATTCAGTCCTTGCAAACCAGGGACGCGTTGCCAAGGGCGCACTTCCTTGCCGACCAAATTCAACAGCCGCATGCGCTCCGCCGAACCCATGCCTGACAAGGTTACCGCGCCACGTGCAGGGTTGGGATACACATCCAAGGTCTCCCCCGCAGGAAGCGACTCCGACACCGCGGTCGGCACAAAGTTGGGGTCCGACACCATGAACAACCCCACCCCTCGGCAAGAGATGGCGATGTTGCCACTGGGGAAGTAGGGATAGTTGCTCCACGTGCCATAGAACGACGTGGTGTCCGAGTCGGGACGCACATCGAAGTGCGCATACGGTTCGAGGTTGCCGTTGGGCAAAATCGTGGAGACCCGCAGCCCACTCATGTAATTGGACGCATACACCTTGTTTCCTCGGAGGTAGAGGTTGTGGTCGACGGACGTGTTGTCCGCTTCATAAAAGCCCAACACCACAGGGTTGTCCAGGTCGCTGACGTCCGCGATGTACGTCCTGGTGCCGTTGCCAAATCCCTGCTCGTCCAATTCATCGTTGAAGTAGACCATGGTTTGGTCCTCGTTCAGCCACCCCTGGTGGGTGTACGCCGATTGCGTGTAGTTGAAAGATGAGACGAGTTGCATGTCCGTTTTGTCCGTCACATCGACAATGGCCACGCCGGCGCTGCCGTTGAAACAAAACGCGATTTCTTGTCCCGCGTGATCCGCGTCTGGACCTTCGTACATGACAACCTGCGCGTCGTGGGTGTACGCACCGTCATAGGTGCCTGCCACCATGGGTGACGTGGGATCATTCACGTCCACAGCGTGCAGCCCCCCACCGGCGGTGTTGGTCCCCACCCCATAGGCATGACCTGAAGCTTCATTCATGACAATGTTGTGGGCATTCCCAAAGCCCAAGTACACCGCCACGGGCGTCAAGGTCGCGGGAGCCAATTCCACGTCGAGCACCTCTGTCAAGTCCACCACCTGCATGCCGTGACCTGCCGCCTCACTCACGATGAATGCGTGGTTGTCGTGCACCTTGACATCCCGCCACAAGCTTTGTACCGTCGCTGTCGGGACGCGTGCCACAAACACCGGATTCACAGGGTCCGTGACCTCCACCACAGACAAGCCGTTGGATCGTCCGTAGAGCACAAACTCTCGGTCCGACTCCGGGTCGACCCATCCCCAGCAATCGTTGCCGTTGGCGCCTCCCCCCAATTCTTCAAGCGAACGTACCGACAACAAATCCAAACCCTCACATGGGTAATCGCCGGCAAAACCATCGACACAAGGGGTTTGGGCGTGCATGGACGTGGCTGCAACCAAGGCACATGCGAGGAGAGACATTCGAATCATGGAGGTGAATTTTCAGGAGTGCAAAGGAACAACAAAGGGCCCCGTCGTGATGTTGCACGACGGGGCCCTTGACTTCATGGTGGGTGCGAATGACTCGCGGCAGCCTTTCCTCAGTTCACATCGGGCAAAAAGCTGAATTGCTCGCTGTAGCGAAGCATTTGGCCCGTGAAGTTGTCGGGGTAGGTCACCTCCACAGAAGTGATGTTGCCGTCCGCATCGCGCGTGGCATTCATCTCGGGGTTGATGAAGCCGCCGTAAGGAGCGACACCCAAGACCGCCACGCGGTCGAGGATTTCCTTGTGCTCCTCTTGGTTCACCTTCACACCGTAGCCTTCCACGAGTGCCTTGGCGGCATCGTAGTCGCCTTGGGACTTGATGCGCTGCACCTCGCGAAGCAACTCTCCAAACAACTCGCGCAAGCGCTCGTAGTCCTTGATGTCGATGTAGGTTTTGCCGTCGCGCACCACCTTTTCGACCACGCCTTCAGGCTGGCCCTTTTCGAAGCACCAGTTGCTGACCCACGCGCGGTTGCGCATGTGCGCTTCTTCGATGTCCGCGCCCAACTCCAAACGCTGGAGCTGCGTCAGCATGCCGTTGCGCAAGTAGCTGTCGTATTCGGCGCGACCCACATCGAGGGTCTTCATCAAGCCAAGTTCGACCATCTTCTCGTCGAGCAAGAAGTACAACGCCACCAAGTCGGCGCGCCCTTCCTCGAGGGTCGAGCTGTACTCAGCGATGGTCTCCTTGGGCGTCCCAACCCCGGGTTCGAGCTGTCCGGAGGCGTGACCAATGACTTCGTGCATGGCGGTGTGCAGTTTGCCTGCGAGTTCGCTGTGCGCCTTGACACGCATCAATTCCGCATCGTCGTGCACAAACTCCTCAAGCATGCCGCCCCCTGCTGCCTTGTCGTATGCGTTCACAATGTTGCCGAGCGACACGGACTTGGAGCCGTGCACCTGACGGATCCAGTTGCTGTTGGGCAGGTTCACCCCAATGGGCGTACTTGGCGACGCATCGCCCGCTTCACCGGCCACGTTGACAACGTTGTAGGTGATGCCCACCACTTCGGACTTCTTGTGCGCGTCCATGAACGGCATGTGGTCCTCAAACCACTGCGCGCTGTTCATGAGCGTGGACATGCGCGCGCTGGCGTCAAAGTCCTTGATCTCCACGATCGTCTCATAGCTGCCGGTGTAACCGAGCGGGTCGTTGTAAACCTCCACAAACCCGTTGATGTAGTCCACATCGCCTTCGGTGTCCTGCACCCAGTTGATGTTGTAGAGGCTCCACTTTGCGAGGTCGCCTGTCTCGTAGTAGGCCACGAGGTTGCGAAGCGCTGCCGCTTGCTTGGCGTTCTCTGCGTATTCAATCGCCTCGTTCAACCACTTGATGATCTCTGCGATGCTCTCGCCGTACAAGCCGTCAAGCTTGTAGACGTTCTCGAACACCTTGCCTTCCGCGTCCTTTTCCAAACGGCTGTTCAAGCCGTATTCCACAGGACTCCGGTCACCCCGGTCCACAATGGATTCGAAGTAGGCCTTGGCCTCCTCGGTCGAGACGTCGGGCGCGTAGAAGTTCACCGCTGAACTCTCCACGAGCCCTTTGGATCCATCCTGCTCCACCTTCTTGGATTCCAAAGCAGGGTCAAACATGACGCCGCGCAATTCAGCATCCAAGCTGTTGCCGGTCTCGGCCAACAAGTGGTCCATGTAGGCTTCGCTGAATCCAGGCTGGTGCTTGGTGTTGGCGTAGTGGTGGTGGATGCCATTGGAGAACCAAATGCGCTTGAGGTACACCTCAAACGCCTGCCACCCCACCGTGTTGCGGTCGCCTTCGTAGTTCACGTAAATGTCCTCGAGGAGGCGACGGATGCGGAGGTTGTAGCGGTTGTTTTGGTCGTACATGATGTCGCGACCGCTGAGGCCCGCCATGTTCAAACAGTACACCAACGCTTGCTGCTTGGCGCTCAATTTTTCCCAGCCAGGGATTTGGTAGCGGACAATCTTCAGGTCCGCGAATTGCTCCGTCTTCCACACAAACCCGTTGTCATCAGGGGCACTCGCCTTGGACTCCATCTCGGGTGCCGGCGCAAAGTCGCCTCCCTCTGGCGTGGGCATGGAACAACTTGAAAGGAGCATTCCTGTGGCCATGGTGGCGGCCAGGCTCCAACATTGAATTCGTATGAAACGCATGGATTCGGTGATTTTCCGGCCAAGGTACACGACTTCCGACGAGTATCTTCGCGACGTGCGGATGTCCCGGCTCATGCTTCGTGCCTTTCTCGGCCCCTTCGCCGTCACCCTGCCCGTGGCGCTGTTCATCTTGGACATGCAATTCCTGTGGGTGTACGCCGACGACCTGATCGGAAAGGGACTCGACCTGTGGGTGGTCTTCAAATTGATGGTCTTTGCGTCCGCGCGTTTGGTCAATCTCGCGCTCCCGCTCGCCGTCCTCGTCGCCTCCATCATGGCCATGGGCAACCTCGCCGAGCGCAGCGAATTGACGGCCATGAAGGCCTCAGGCATGTCGTTCCTCCGCATCCTCCGCCCTTTGGTGCTGTGCATGACGCTCATCTGCAGCGGCGCGTTGTGGTTCAGCAACACCGGCTGGCCGGCTGCCAACATGCGCTTCCGTGCCTTGCTCTATTCCGTCACCAAACAAAAACCCGCCCTCAACATCCGCGAAGGTGTTTTCTACAACGGCATTGACGGATTTTCCATTCGCGTGGGCACCAAGCATCCGGACGGCACCCTCGACGACGTGCTCATTCACGATCACCGGGACCCCAAGGGCCGAAGCGTCCTCGTGGTCCACGCAGCGCATGGACGAATGACCCAGGACGACGGCGCGTTGGTGGTGGAATTGGAACAGGGCGTCAGCTACGAAGAGCACCAAGAGACCATGTCGCGCAACAAGGAACGCGTGCATCCACACATCCACAGCCGGTTTGGGACCCAAACCCTGCGCATCCCCCTCCACAGCCTCGATTTCTCCATGGCCAACGAAGACCTGTTTCGCCGGTCCTACGAGCGGATGAATCTCGCGGAGCTCAGCCATTACAGCGACTCTTTGAGGGGCAACATTGTCCGTGAGCGTGCGGATTTGGTGCAATATGGCCGGCGCAACTTGGAACGCTTGGCCGACTCCACAGGATGGTTCGCCAATGCGGGATCGACTCCTCAAGCGGCGCCGTTGACGCCTTGGCACGCTTCGCTGAATCCCGTGACCCGCGGCCGTGCATTCGACAAGGCCAAAGAGACCACCCGAAACCACATTCGCAGCCTGGAAAACGCCATCTCGAACATGGAGGGCAAGCGGCTTCGCCAGCACCGTCATGACATCGAGTGGCACCGCAAGTACATCCTCGCGCTGGGGTGCATGGTCCTGTTTCTGGTCGGAAGTTCCCTCGGCGCGCTGGTCGGACGCGGCGGCTTGGGTGTTCCCACCCTGCTGGCCCTGTGCTTGTTTTTGCTCTATTACTCCCTGTCCATGCTCGGCGAACAGTTGGTCAAAGTGGGAAGCCTCTCCCCTTGGTCCGGCATGTGGCTGAGCACCATGACCCTGCTTCCTTTGGCGGCATTTCTGATGTGGAGTACAACGAAAGAACGTCGGTGGATTCCAAGATGGGGTTCGTCCTAATTTCGCGGCCGAGATGAGTGCTCCCCTTCGCATCCTTCAGATTTGTCACAAGCCGCCCCGTCCCGCCGTGGATGGAGGTTGCATCGCCATGGACAGCCTGACCACCGGGTTGCTGGCGGAGGGGCACCGCGTGAAGGTGCTGACGCTTCACACACACAAGCACCCGTTTCTTCAAGACCAAATCGACCACACCTACCTCGAAGCCACCGCCATCGAGGCCATTTTTGCAGACACGGAACTCAACCTCCGGGACGCCTTGAGCCACGTGATCACGGGAGAGAGTTACCATTTGAGCCGGTTTCACGTGCCTGAAATGGACCGCGCCATCGAGGAGGCGCTGCGGGTGGACATGTACGATGTCATCCTCTTGGAGTCCTTGTTCACTACGTCTTACATCCCTGCCATCCGTCGGCTGAGCGACGCCGAGATCGTGTTGCGGGCGCACAACGTCGAACACAAGTTGTGGGAAGACGTGTCTCAAGGCATGGGGCCTGGCCCCAAGAAATGGTTGCTCAACCTGTTTCAATCCAAGCTCGCCGCAGAAGAGAGCAAGCTTCTGCATGCGGTCGATGCCGTCGCGGCCATCACCGCGAATGACGCGCAGTGGTTTCGGGACCACCTTCCCGATTCGACAGACACGTCACGGGTGATTGCCCTGCCTTTTGGGCTCGACGTGGAGAACCGCCTTCACTCTGAGATGAACACCCCACCCAACGCGGTGCTGCACCTCGGTGCCATGGACTGGACGCCCAACGTCCAAGGTGTGCAGTGGTTGAAAGACGAGGTTTGGCCGCTGGCTCACCAAGCCTCGCCGGAACTCCGGCTGTTGCTTGCGGGCCGACATATGCCCGAAGATTGGACCTCCGACGAATCCCTTGGCATCGATGTCCTGGGCGAGGTGGAAGATGCCCAAGCCACATACAACTCCCCATGCATCGTCGTGGTCCCCCTTCACGCGGGTTCAGGCATGCGCATCAAACTGGCGGAAGCCCTCGCCGCAGGCCGCCCTGTGGTCACCACCACCAAGGGCATGGAGGGCATGGATTTGACGCCTGGCAAACATGTCTGGGTGGCGGACGATGCGCCCGCCATGAGCGAGGCCTTGGTGCGTTTGATTGAATCGCCGGAAACCGCCATCGAACTTGGGAAAGCCGGACGGCAATGGGCCTTGGACCATCTCGGTCACCGCGCACGTGCCCGGATTTTGACCGATCACCTTCAATCGTGGGTGGACGCATGAGGATCTTGGTCATGTCCTCGCGCATCCCCTTCCCCCTCGAAAAGGGAGACAAACTGCGCCTGTTTCACCAATTGAAGCACCTGAGCGAGGAACACGAAGTGATTTTGTGTTGCTTGAGCTCCAAAGACGCCACCCCCGCGCAACGAGAGGCGCTTTCTCCTTGGGTCCATGAATTGCATGTGTACCGCCTTTCTTGGATGCGACGGCTTTGGCGCATGGCCTGGGCGTGGGCCTCGGACAAGCCCTTTCAGGTGGTTTGGTTTACGGAGCCTCGCATCCAACGTCAAATCCGCGACCTCGCGGCACGAAGCGCGCCCGACGTCATTTACGGACAATTGGTGCGCTGCGCCGAATACGTCAAGGACCTCCACGAAGTCCCCAAGGTGTTGGACTACATGGATGCACTCAGTGCGGGCATGCATCGTCGCGCCAACAACGAAACGCGCTTGGTCATGAAGCCGTACCAATGGCTGCTACGCACCGAAGGCACTCGTCTCGCCCGTTACGAATCCCGCGTGTTCGACTACTTCGACGGGGCCACCATCATTTCACGCAACGACCGTCTGCTCATTCCGCACGGCGACCGCGACCGGATTGAGCTCGTGCCCAACGGCGTGGATTTGAGTGCCTTTTCACCGGCTGAATCCGCCCCCGAAGGCGATCCTGTGCTCCTGTTCACGGGAAACATGTCGTACGCCCCCAACGTGGATGCCGCCCACCACTTGGTGGAACACATCCTTCCTCTCGTGAAGCATCCCGGCGTCCGTGTGGTGTTGGCGGGTGCCCAGCCCAAAGCCAGCGTGCAAGCCCTGGCCTCCGAGAGGGTGACCGTCACGGGTTGGGTGGATGACATCGCCGCCGAGTACCGCGCAGCCACCCTGTTTGTGGCGCCCTTGCGCATTGGCACTGGACTCCAAAACAAGGTTCTGGAGGCCATGGCTGCCGAGGTCCCCTGCGTCCTTTCTCCCCATGCCTTCGCGCCGCTGAATTTGCCGAGCACTGGACACGCCGTGGTCTGTCAAGATGCGGCCGCCTTCGCCGAAGCCGTGGATGACCTCCTTGGCGCCAGCGTGGAGGCCCGGGACATGGCCCGACGCGCCAAACGCAGCATCGAAGGACAATTCGCGTGGCGCACCCACAGCCAAACGCTGTCCGAACTCCTGATTCGCATTGCAGGGCACGCATCTGTCTGAGAATTGCGAACTTTGCCCCAACCTCCTCGTCATGAAGAACCCACCTGATTCCGTGGCCCACCTCGATTTTGTGGCCGGCATTCCCACGTTGGACCTCAGCCATTTCACCCATGGCACCCCTAAGCAGCGAACGGCCTTTGTCCAAGACTTGGGTGCCGCCTACCGCTCGGTCGGTTTCGCGGCCATCTCAGGCCACGGTGTAGACCCGCGTGTCATCGAAGGCATGTACTCTGAGGCGGAAGCATTTTTCGCGTTGCCCACGGAGACCAAACTCCTGCACGAGCATCCTGAACACAACCGCCAGCGCGGGTATGTGAGTTTTGGGACAGAGCACGCCAAAGACTCCAATGCAGCCGATTTGAAGGAGTTTTGGCAAGTGGGACAAACCCACATTCCAGAGGGGGCCGACATGGACAACTACCCTCCCAATGCGGATGTCGCTGAGCGCCCGGCCTTGGCTCCTCAAGCAGATGCTTTGTACAAGAGCCTCGAAGACGTGGGACGCCAAATGCTTCGCGCCATTGCCCTCCACCTCGAACTGGACGAGGCGTACTTCGAGCAATACGTCCCCGGCGGCAACAGCATTTTGCGCCTGATTCACTACCCGCCCATCACGTCAGAACCTGATTCAAGCGTTCGCGCCGGCCAGCACGAAGACATCAACCTCATCACGCTGCTCGTGGGCGCATCTGCAGACGGATTGGAAGTCATGGACAAGGAAGGCGCTTGGACCTCGGTCAAGGCCCTGCCCGAACACCTCGTCGTCAACGTGGGCGACATGCTCCAGCGGTTGACCAACCACGAGTTGAAGTCCACCACCCACCGCGTGGTCAACCCACCCAAAGAATTGTGGGGACAGCCGCGCTTCAGCATGCCCTTCTTCTGCCACCCGGTCCCCAGCATGAGTTTGGCCGCACTGCCTCAATGCGTGGCCGACGGCAGCGCCCCCAAAGATCCTGCGACGACGGCCGGCGAGTACCTGAGCGAGCGCTTGCGCGAAATCGGACTCAGCCAAGAAAAGTAAACGTTCAAGGGCGTTCAGATTTCTTGACATTTTGCGGGGCACGCCTGGCGGGGCGCTTGCGTTGTTTTGTGACACATGCACAAGACCATGAAATCTCCGTTGTTCTTCCGACTGGTGGGCAGCATAACCTTGTTCTCATTGGGCGTCGTGACCACCTTGACGCTGGTCTCACGGGGGTCCTCCGCACATGAGTCAACACCTGTCCAGCTCACCTCCACCCCCTCCTCGGCCGCACCCAATTGGCCTGCACCCGTCGCAGCAACGGCGGGCGGAGATGCGTTTGTCCATGCCGCCGCGGCGTCTGTGGATGCTGTGGTCCACGTGCAGACTGCCTCTCTAGTGGCGGACCAAAGCAACCCTTGGCTCAGCATGTTGGGCATGGCCGCCGGCCGCATCGCACAAGGCTCGGGAAGCGGCGTCTTGGTGGACGAATCGGGCATCATTGTCACCAACCACCACGTCATTCAAGGCGCGCGGGAGGTGCGCGTGAACACCTCCGACGGCGAATCGCATGTGGCCCGAGTGGTGGGGAGTGACCCGAGCACGGATTTGGCCGTCCTGGCCATTGAAGCGGACCGTCCCCTTCCTGCGATGACCATGGGCAACTCCGACGAAGTGCAGGTGGGCGAATGGGTGCTGGCCGTGGGCAACCCCTTGAATTTGACCTCCACCGTGACGGCGGGCATTGTGAGTGCCAAAGGCCGAAACATTCGCCTGCTCGAGGCCGATGCTTCCAGAGAGGTCTTCCCGGTGGAGAGCTTCCTGCAAACCGATGCGGCCGTGAACCCGGGCAACAGCGGAGGCGCGCTCGTGAATCTGGAGGGGCAACTCATTGGAATCAACACGGCCATCGCTTCCCAGACAGGCTCCTACGCGGGCTATTCCTTCGCCATCCCCTCCTCCATCGTCGCCAAGGTCGTCAAGGACATTCGGGAATTTGGTCGGGTGCAGCGTGCGTACATGGGCATTCAAGTCAGCGCGCGCGAACCCGGTGTGGTGGTGGCCTCCACAAGTCCTGACGGCGGCGCACGAGAAGCGGGCATGGAAGATGGAGACCGCATCCTGGCCATCAACGGCATCGACGTCGGCTCCTTTCCCTCCCTTCAAGAGCAACTGTCCAAACACCGACCTGGCGACGTGGTTCGCGTCACGGTGCAGCGCGGGCAAACGAGGCGCGATGTGGTCGTGACCTTGACCAACCGCCAAGGCGCGGCGACGATCAACCCGCCGAGCAGCAACGCGGAGCTCCCCAAAGCTGCGCCACGAATGAACCAACTCGAAGCGGCTTGGGGTGTCGCACTCGGTCCCGTCCCCGAGCGGATTCGCGAGAAGCTCCAATTGCGCGGCGGCGTCATGGTCACCGACCTTCGAAACGGCCCATGGGCGCAACAAGGCATCCGCAAAGGCTTCATCGTCTTGCGCATCGATGGCTCGCCAGTGACTGGCCTGCAAGACGTGGAGCGCGTCGTGGCCCGTGCCGCCCAAAACAACGAGGAAGGACTCCTGCTCGAGGGCATGTATCCCGATGGCAGTCGAGGGTTCGCGGGCGTTGCCGTCCCTGATGTGAGGCCTTAACCCTCCAAGTGAGGGCTTGGTGACGAAAGCCGAAGATGCGAGGAATGGAAGTCGTAACCTCGCAGCATGCCTTTGCCTCTGTTCCCTCTGCGTTTGTTGCCCATGCCGGGTGAAACCGTGGGACTCCACATCTTCGAACAACGCTATCAGGTGTTGTTCAACGATCTGGAAGCCATGCATCTGGACGAGTTTGGCATTCCCTTTTTCCACGATTCCAAAATTTGGCGTGTGGGTGCCAAAATGCGATTGGTCACGGTGCAAAAGCGCCACTCGGGAGGCAAACGCGACGTGGCCGTCACGGCCACAGGGCTGTTCCGATTGAAGAACATGGACGAAACCCCAGGCGTCGTTCCCTACCCACTAGGAGAAGTCGAAGACATTCAGGAGTGGTCCAACTGGCCTTTGGGCAAGGCCTGTGCCGATGCAAGAGACGCCCTGATTCAGGACATGAGGGCGCACGACATGTACGTGGGCAACCTCGAAAATCAGGGCCTCGTCCGCCTCATCCAACACCTGGGCGTCGACGCCATGCAACGCGCCGAAATCCTCAGCCAACCGACGGTGCAGGAGATGCAACAAGCGCTTTTGGAGCGCATCGAAATGACGCGACGTCTGATTCAACAATCGCCT
This sequence comes from Flavobacteriales bacterium, assembly GCA_002683345.1. Classification (GTDB taxonomy): domain Bacteria; phylum Bacteroidota; class Bacteroidia; order Flavobacteriales_D; family Sanyastnellaceae; genus UBA11663. The sequence continues at coordinate 31,068 of NYSX01000027.1, read as the reverse complement.
CAGGACGGAAGCTCGTTTTTCGTCAACTGACGAAGGGCCCCGACGAGGTGGCTCCGCGTATCTTTGGAACATGACTTGGAAACGTGTGTTTGCGCCTGCATTGTGGGCAACGATTTGTGCTGGTTTGGCACTCCAAAGCTGTGAAACGCCCCCTTCCTCTTCCGAAGGCTCGTCCAAATTGATGGTCTCCGAAGACGCCCCAGACAACGTGGTGGCCGTCCCCGACTTGGAAGTGCACCCCGAGTTGGACCCCCTGAGCATCACGGTCGACAAGGTCGGCCTCGTCAACTTCATGGGAGACGATTCCCTCGCCGTGGTGCTGGACGACCTCTACACGTACTTCCACTTGTCCAACGTCGGTGAATGGGACGCGATGTTTGAGCATTTCCCCGGACACCGCACAGCCGACACCGCCATGCTGACGGTCCAAAAGGAAATGATGGACAAGTGGTTTCACAACGGCTTGAGAAACCGTGCCGGTGGATGCCACATTCGCTACGCCAGCCCCTGGGTGGACGAGGGCGATCAACAAGTGGCCCTGCTCGGCTTGGACCTGAATTACTTTTTGGACTTCTTCGAGAATTTCGAAGGCAATCCGGAAGGCATGCGTTTGACCCTCCAAGACCAATACGGCAAGGAAGCCATCGAGTACTTCGACTTCAACCAAGTGGAAGATGGAGACACCGCGCGCATCCGCCAGTTTGAGGTGAACGCGGAGTCCTCCATGTACGTGCTCAGCAGCAAAGACAGTTTGCACTGCATGTTCCTGCCACCCCAAATCAGCAAATCCCCGCAGCTGGCTGCGGAAATGATGAAGCAGGAAACCATGCTGGAGTTGTTGCGTCACAAGCGTGAGCACTTCGACAAGCGCTGAGACCATGAACCTTCGCGCGGTCAACGAATGGGATGCCCTGCACACGGTCGTGGTGGGCACGGCAAAATCGATGGGAGGCACACCCCTTCTCCAAGATGCGTACGATCCCAAGTCGAAGGAGCACATCCGCGCGGGCACCTTTCCCGTCGAGAAGGACTGCATGGCGGAATTAGATGGTCTTGCAGCCCTGCTGGAAGCCCATGACATCCGCGTGCTGCGGCCTCAAGTGTTGGATGACCTCAACCAAATCTTCGCGCGCGACGTCGGGGTAGTCATCGATGACCGTTTCGTCGCCACGCGCATGATCTCCGACCGCGCTGCAGAGTGGCAAGGCATCGCGCCGCTGTTGACGGACGTCCGTGATTCACATGTGCTGACGCCGCCCGATGGCGTGCGCGTGGAAGGTGGAGATGTGATGCCCATGAATGGAGAAATCTGGGTGGGACACAGCGCCGCAGATGATTTTGGCGCCTACACCACCGCGCGCACCAACGAAGCTGCGCTGGATTGGCTTTCCGACCAGTACACCGACTGGCGCGTCCGGGGGTTTGAGTTGACCAAATCGGACGACGACCCACGGGCCAATGCCCTTCATTTGGACTGTTGTCTGAGTGTGCTGGCAGGCGGGCACGTCCTTTTTCACGCCAACGGACTCAAGCACGAAGAAGACCGGGCGTTCATTCGGTCTCGATTTGAAGGCAAGCTGCTTGAAGTCAATGCCGATCAGATGTACGACATGCAGTGCAACATCATCTCCATCACGCCAGAGGATGTGGTCTCCTGCCCGACCTTTGAACACGTGAATGCGCAGCTTCTCGATTGGGGATATCGCGTGCACACCACCCCTCTGCAAGAGACCGCGAAAATGGAAGGCCTTCTCCGCTGTGTCACCTTGCCCCTCTTCCGCCAAGCCTAACCTGTTCAGCATGAACCCAACCCGTTCCCAAAGCACCGCGAACATCTTGATGGTTCGCCCGGCCACATTTCGAAAAAACGAAGAGACGGCAGGCAACAACCATTACCAAAAGGACGCCGAAGTGGACGACGTTCACGAGGTCGCATTGTCCGAATTTGACGGCATGGTCGACGACCTTCGGGCGCGCGGCGTCCACGTCATTGTCGTGGACGATGATCCTTCCACCGACACCCCGGACGCCCTGTTCCCCAACAACTGGGTGAGCTTTCACAGCGACGGACGGGTGGGCCTCTACCCCATGTTCGCGCCCAACCGTCGTCAAGAACGACGCGAAGACATCCTTCACGACTTGGTGCACGCCCACGGCTTTGCCATGGAGGAGATTGTGGACTTCACCGAATTCGAATCGCACGACGCCTTCTTGGAAGGCACGGGCAGCATGGTGCTGGACCGCATCCACGGCAAAGCCTATGCGGCATTGAGCCCCCGAACCGACCGTGATGCCTTTGAACAGTGGTGCGAAGCCATGGACCTGGAAGGCGTGGTGTTCGAAGCCTTCCAATCCGTGGGAGACGCGCGCAAGGCCATTTACCACACCAACGTGATGATGGCCATTGGCACGGGCTGGGCGGCGGTGTGTTTGGACTGCGTCGACCACCCCGAGGACAGAAAACTTCTCGAAGAGTCCTTGTCGGAAGACGGGTTGGCCGTGGTGCCCCTGACCGAAGACCAAATCAACCACTTCGCCGGCAACATGCTCGAGGTTCGAACCACCCAAGGCGAGACCTTGATTGTGATGAGCCAAGCGGCGTTTGACGTGCTCACTCCTGCCCAACGCGAGACGCTGGGGCAGTTTGGAACCCTCGTTCACAACGATTTGAACACCATTGAAACCTGCGGAGGAGGTTCGGCGCGCTGCATGATGGCCGAAGTCCACCTCCCGCTTGAATCCCCGTCCTGACCTGCATCCATGATTCATCTTCTCGACTCCCGACTGCACGACGCGGTTCTCGACACGTTTGAAGCCACGTTTGGCAAGCGCCCTGCAGACAAGCAAATTCAAATCCAAACCACCCGCGCAGAATTCGAGGGCGACCGGACCGTGGTGGTCTTCCCCCTCGCCGGCATGGCGGGCGGACCTCCCCACGTCGTTGCGGAGAAGCTCGGAGAAGCTTTGGCCGCAGCTCACCCTTGGATTGTGGCTTACGGCGTGGTCAAGGGATTCCTCAATCTGACGCTCAGCAACAAGAGTTGGTCCAACACGTTGAAAGATGCCCTGACCGATACGTGGGGCTTTGCCCCAAAGGGGTCCAAGTCTCAGGTCATGGTGGAGTACAGCTCCCCCAACACCAACAAGCCCCTGCATTTGGGCCACCTCCGGAACAACTTCCTGGGTTACAGCGTCTCTCGCATCCTCGAAGCTGCGGGCCACGACGTGGTGAAAGTCCAAATCATCAACGACCGAGGCATCCACATCTGCAAGTCCATGGTGGCTTGGCAGAAGATGGGCAACGGCGAAACCCCAGCCTCCACCGGCGAGAAAGGCGACAAGCTTGTGGGCCGCTACTACGTGGCCTTTGACAAGGCCTTCAAAGCCGAGGTGGCCGAGGGCGTGGCGCGAGGCCTGGACCCCAAAGACGCAGAAGCCGCAAGCCCCATCATGCAAGAAGCCCGTGCCATGCTGCAACGGTGGGAGGATGGCGATGCCGAAGTGGTCGAACTCTGGAAAACGATGAACAGCTGGGTGTACGAAGGTTTCAACGCGACCTACGAAGACATGGGCGTGACCTTCGACAAACTCTACTACGAGTCCGACACCTACCTCTTGGGCAAAAAGCACGTCGAAGACGGACTCGCCAAGGGGTTGTTCTTCCAAAAAGAGGACGGCTCGATTTGGGTGGACCTCACCGAGGACGGCCTGGACGAGAAACTCCTCCTTCGTGGGGATGGCACCGCCGTTTACATGACCCAAGACATCGGCACGGCCATCCTGCGGTTCGAAGACTTCCCCGCGTTGGACCGCCAAGTCTACACCGTGGGCAACGAGCAGGAGTACCACTTTAAAGTCCTCTTCCTCATCCTGAAGAAATTGGGCTTTGCCCAGGCAGACCAAAACCACCACCTCAGCTACGGCATGGTGGAGTTGCCTGAGGGCAAAATGAAGTCCCGTGAAGGCACTGTGGTCGATGCCGACGACCTGCTGCTCGAGATGCGCTCCACCGCCCGCGACATCTCCGACGAACTTGGAAAGGTGGACGAATTCTCAGAAGAAGACAAAGCGGCCTTGGCCCGAAAAGTCGGCCACGGCGCACTCAAATACTTCCTGCTGAAAGTGGCGCCAGCCAAGTCGATGATGTTTGACCCCAAGTCGAGCATCGACTTCTTTGGCAACACCGCGCCCTTCATTCAATTCAATGTGGTGCGCTGCAAAAGCATCCTCCGGAGCGTGATGGTGCAAGACCTTGCGTGGTCGTCAGACACCCCGATGGATTCCGCCGAGCGCACTCTTGCGGCAGGCGTGTTGTCCTTCCCTTCCATCGTCCAAGAGGCGGCAGCGACGTACGACCCCTCCCTGATTGCCAACCACTGCTACGACCTCATCAAGGCGTTCTCAAGTTTCTACCAAGATCATCCAATCGCCAAGGAAGAAGACGACAATGTCCGTCAGTTGAGGTTGGCCCTGTGTGCTGCCGTCAGCACCACCGTCTCCAACGGCATGAGCCTGCTCGGCATTGACATGCCCGAGCGCATGTGATCAAAGGCTGAATCTTCGCTCTGAGCGGTGACCCTCACATGTCAAGTGGGCGGTCCAATCCCCTTGCGCTGTGGGGCGCTCCAAACTCCAGGCGTGAACGCCTTCCGCCAGTGCCCCCTCATGAACGACCACACGGACCTCCCCAGGTCCGCGCAATTCGATGTGCACCTCCCCTGCGGTTTTGACCCGAACGGAGACCTGCACAGTCCCGTCCCCGGGCTCCACCGCCTCTCCTTCCCAATCGACGTCCACACGCGGCGCCCCGCCGCGGGCGTAGGAAGCCTTCAATCGTGACCACAGGACAAAGACCACCATGCCCAACAGCCCCACCAACAATGTCCACTGCAGCGTCTCCATGGCTTATAGCGAAAGAATGCCAGGAATGGTCGCCGCGGCTTCATACCGGGCAAAAATGTCATCCGGCCCCTCCACCTTTTCATCCACCGTGACCGCGCGGTAGCTCCCCTTTTTCGAATCTCGAATTTGGAACGTGGCCTGCTGCCCAAAAATCGCACGCAGCGTCGCTTCATTCTCCGGCTTCGAAGGCATGATGAACTTGAACTTGAAGACGCACGGCCACGTGTGCGTGTCGTTCAATTGGGCGCGAAGCTGTTCGCGTTTGGCGTCGTCTTGTGGGGTCATGCTGGGTTGCGCTTGTGAAAGGCCAAAAATAAGAACGGGCCACCCGAAGGTGGCCCGCATCGATTCTCAAGAAGACATCAAGGTCAAATGCAGGTGGTTCCGAAAATTGCAAGGAATCCGAGCAAATCTGACGTGGCGATTGTCCCATCGCCATCAAAATCCCCCATGCACGTATCTGCCCCTACGCACTGACCGGAGGCGGCATCCCAGGTCGTGCCGGGGCCACAATAAGATGACGGATCCACAAAATCCTCATCAGCATCACAAATCCCATTCGCATTTGAGTCTTCCAAGCAAGTGCCGTTGCAAATGCCTAGGGCATCAAGAGCGCCCACACAATCGTCCACATCGTCGCAAATGCCATCTGCATCAAGGTCGTCACAAGGCTCAACTTCACAAGCAATGGAGGCTCCATTGATGGAGATGCCTGCCACTTCAATCGCCCCGCTGGAGAATTGAAACTTCACCGAACGTGCAAAACTGACTTCGCTTACCGTGACTTCATTCATGCCAATGTTGAGTGCCACTGCATTTCCGTTGTTCCAATTCCCATTGGCCACCGTCTTGACAACCCGGTAATTGGCTCCGTCTGCTGGAAGGGCACTCACCAAAATGTTCATGGTTTGGGCTGACGAACTGCCAGGATCATCAGGGGTTGTTGCGGTAATCACATGAGGCCAAGTCGCATTTGGTCCCACATCAAAAGCGGCGCAATTGGCCATGGGCACACCTTCGAGGTCGCTTGCGCAGCTCAATTCCTCAGCGTTCACGGTCAACAAATCAAATTCAACATCACCCGAAGAAAACTGGAACTTGACCGAGCGATCAAATGACACCGCTGCAACTGAGACCGTATTCAATCCCAAAGACAATGCTGTGGCGTTACCAAAAAACCAATTTCCATTGGCGACTGTTTTTGCCACGCGATAAGAGGCACCGACAGGCATGGAAAGAACGTTGATTTCCATGGTTTGCTCTGCGGATGACCCTGGATCTGCAGGAGAGGTCGCCGTCAACACGTATGGCCAGCTGGCGTTGGTTCCCTCTTCGAACAAATCACATGTACCGGTCAAATTTTGAGCAGCAAGGGCGAAAGAAAAGCACGCAAAACATGCGGCAAGGAGGTAGGGAAGGGGTTTCATTTCGTCAATATCAGTTGCCTAAATAAGGTAGTGGAAATCAGCTTCATATGCAACCACGCACTCATTATTTCTTCTTTTCAAGTGCTTTTCGTGGCTCATTGTACACCCTCGTAATCACTGTGTCCGTCATGGACCTCATTCGTTCCAAAGATTGATTGTCCCCAAATTCAATTTGCAATTTGTGCAATTCGCTTTTCAAACGAGCAATGAGTGTGTCAGAGGCTTCCGCGTAAAGGTTGTTCATTTCCCTGGGATCTGATTCCAAATTGTAGAGTTCCCATTCGTCCATCGAGTAGTAAAAGTGCATCAGCTTGTAGGGTCCGGACTTGATGCCGTAGTGTGGTTGCACTTGGTGCCAGATGGGGTACTCGTAATAATGGTAGTATACGGAATTGCGACCCGTCTGTTTTTCTTCGGTAAAGGCCGACCGAAAACTTTTGCCCTGCATTGAACTCGGAATGTCGAGGCCTGCCATGTCGAGCAGCGTGGGACCGAAGTCAATGTTCATGGCCATATGACTTGAGGTCATTCCGGGTTCAATGACTCCAGGACATTGAATCACAAATGGCATTTTGAACGACTCTTCGTACATCCAACGTTTGTCGAACCAACCATGCTCACCGAGATAGAACCCCTGGTCTGAGGTGTACACCACCAAGGTGTTTTCATCAAGTCCCGTTTCTTCGAGATAATCGAGAACACGGCCGACAGCACGGTCGACTCCTGCAACACACCTCAAGTAATCCTTAATGTACGTTTGGAACTTCCAATGCTTGAGTTCTGACCCCTGTAGAGAGTCATGGGGGGTCCAGAATTGTCCCTTATCCCCGTATGCAAGCCATCGCATAGAATCACGGCGCGTCAAACCTGACGGCGGCACTTGCTTCATGTCTCTTCGATTGAGATGATTCCCAATTTCCATCATGTTCTCAGATGCCGCCTTTCGTCCTGCATAGTCGTCGTCAAAATTGGGTGGCGTTGGAAAATCGAAGTCACTGAACAAATCGTGGTACATGGAGTCCGGGCGCCAATCCCGATGTGGTGCCTTGAATTGATACAGCAGCATGAAGGGCTTTTCGGGATCGCGCTTTTGGGAGAGCCAATCAATGCAGTCGTCTTCAATCACTTGGGTCGAATGCCTTGTCTGCTCCACCAACGTATCCACCCCATTGACGCAAAATTGCGGATTGAAATAGGTCCCTTGCCCTCCCCAATTGATCAGCACCTTCGAATAGTCAAATCCCGTTGGCGTTGTCCCCAGGTGCCATTTGCCAATGACTGCAGTCTCGTATCCGTTTTGTTGAAACACCTTAGGAAAGGTGACGAGGTCTCCATTGAAGTCTCCTCCATCCACATTCTTGTAAAAGCCATTGACATGGCTGAATTGCCCCGTCAAGATGGAAGAACGACTCGGGCCACAGATGCTGTTTGTGCAGTACACTTGGTCCATGCGTGCCCCATTCTTGGCGATGCGGTCGATGTTGGGCGTTGGGGCGAGGGTGGCAAGGTCTGAACCGTAGGCACTGATGGCCTGGTAAGCGTGGTCGTCAGCCATGATGTAGATGACATTCAAAGGTTTGGACTCTCGAACGCTGACCGAACCTGTCTGACATGACCCGAGAACGAAGGCCATCATGCACGCTGTGAGCACACGGGTAAATGAGGAAGACTGAATCATGAACATGAAATTTTCTGAGGGTTTCATTTTCGCACCAAAAAAGGGACATTGGCTGACGAACAATTGTTCCCATCCCGACATGCCTTGACAAAAACACGATAGGCACCTGGATTCTTCGGCGTTTTAAAGACAACCGATCCCGGGTTGACAAACGTAAAGTCGGTGGGAATTTCTTCGAGACTTTTCTGACGATCACCTCCCATTTTTTTGGATCGTGATTCAGGAAATAAGGTGCATTGCCATTGGACTTCACCCTCGAATGCATTCAAGTCGACATCCACTTGCACTTCTGAATCGGGCTCCACAATGTGGTCGATTTTCCAGCCTCGATCGTTCATACGGATGTTTCGAATGCTTGGAGCACGCCAAGTTGGCCACTCCCCTGACCAGGCCTTGTGCATGGCGTCCACACCATCAGTGGCCGAACCATCGCTCAAAAACAGGCCGTGCCATGTGGCTGTGGACTCTTGTTTTTGGCCCCATAGAAAGCAATAACTCCCAAGGCACATGCTCGAATCTGCCGCGATGATGTCGTCGTAGCGCCTCAATCGTGTAGAGGCCTTGACCCCTCCTGGTGGTTCTTTCTTCGCTCCCCAAGATGTTGTAGGAGCTTCGAATGGACCGTTCACACCCCACTCCGTGACGATGTAAGGCTTGCTCCAACCAAAGCGACGGATGTTCAGTGGGAGTTTTTCGATGCTCCCGTAGGCATTCACCCCCAAAACATCGATGTCGGGACACCGGGTTTTCACCATGTGCACCTTTGCCGGGTCGATTCCGGCAAGCACCGTGGAGGTAGGGTGATTGGGGTCGACGTCATGAATGAACTTGGCCAACTCCTCCACGGCATCCCAAACCCTGGTGTTGGTGTACTTGAGATCCAACTCGTTGCCAATGCCCCACAACAACAAAGCCGGATGGTCCTTGTATTTCAACACCTCTTGCTTCAACTCGGCGAGTTGCCCCTCGACGGCATGAACATCATTGTAATTCATCCCTGTACGTTCGGGCCTCAGATACAATCCAAGCATGACTGACATCCCTCGTTGGTGTGCGGAATCCAACAATGCCGATTTGTTTGTGCTCCACAACCGAATGGAATTGGCCCCACACTCCTCCAGCAGCCCAAAATGGGCCTTTGCCCCTGCCCCTAGGATCTCATGCTGCGCTCCGTGACGCATCAAAGACCACCCCGCAGAATCAGCCACGAGAGTCACGGCAGTCGTTTGACCATGTGCCCATTGCGAAAACATCCACAACCCCAACCACATCATATGTCGTAGCGTTGCTCTCACTGCTTGTGATGTTCAAGCCAACGATGGACTTTGTTGGGGTTTCCACGATACTCCGACCACTGCAATTCATGCATTGCCGCGTCGATGTCTTCAGTGACAGTCAAGCGCACTTCCCTTGTGGCAGACCAATTGAATTGTTCATGCTGGTCGAACTGCTTGATGGGGATGGCACACGACCAAATGCCCTCTTCAAATTGAATGCAGTGATCCAGTGACAGTCGTTGACGGATCTGCCTTGGGGCACCCGTTGAAGACAAAATGGAGAAGTTGAGTGGACTGAATTGTCCGTGCAGCTGAAACGTCAGCGCCGAAGCAGAATACACCTCGGACATGTCAAGGGCTTCCCACTGGTTCAGCGCCACTCCACATGAATTCCAATCTCTCTGAGGACCGGTCTTGTCGTAATGCAGCGCCAAAAATCCCTCTCCCTCAGCCCAACCCATCGTCTCTGAGCCGTTCAACCCCCACCACAGATTCCTGGCATTCATCACCAATGGCAAATTTTCGCAAACGTCCTCACCTATGGGCTCCAAGAATTTGCCTTCATGGTGAAAAGGAACAATCTGAATGGCATCCAAATGCACATGACCCTCTCTTTGAAACTCGATGCGAAGTTCCTTCACATTCTCAAGATTGAGCCCTTTCTCTGATGCCCGAAAGGTCGCCAACGGAATACGTACTGTGCGCCATTCCTCATCCAATCTCTGTCCCTCCACATTCAACAGGTTGATTTTGGAGGTGGCCTGACGCCCACCGTAGTCCACCAAAGAAAAAAACATGGGGATTTTGCTCACCGAACCTGAGTCAAGTCGAACATGGAATTGCAACGCTGCGATTTGCTCCAAGTTTTTCAAGTTCTTCCCCACGTAGTTCGCCCACGGAAATCCCACTCCGAGATAGCGGCAGCTGTCCCCTTGTTGCCATGCAATCGAAAGGTGATCTTCACCCTCCACTGAGTTGTCTTTGACAAATTCAACCCGCTTGCAAGGATGGCTGCGGTGGCCAAATAGATTCGAGTTGCATGAGTCAAGATAGACGTGCCGGTAAGGATATGACGAAACCAACTGTTCAGGAGTGGGCGTCAAGTCCACCTCGTAAAGGGACACCTCTTGCATGCTGTCACATCCGAGATAGCAGAACACACAGATTCCGAATATGAGAATCTCTCTTCTCATCATTCCTGCTCAAGCAATGGCAATCCCACTGTAAACATGATGTAATCCACATCTGCCTGCGCTTCAATGTTTCCATTGTCTGGGCAATTCCCACTGTTGAAGGGACATGCTTGCAATCCAAGACGAATCCCCCGAATTTCGGAAGGCTCCCTGACGTTGTTTCCTCCTTCACTTTTTACTTCGAACTCCGAATACGGAATGGCAAAATATCTCCATCCCTCCCAGTCCACCGGACGAATTTGGTGCTTGTAGACCTCCGATCCTGTGCCAAAGATGTCCGCTGCGTTGTTGTTGACGTTGTCATTGAACGGAGCGTTTGACTCCGAAAGCAAAATGTTGACGTATTGATCCGTGGCAAACTGATCATCCATCCCACCGAAAACGCCCACATTCAGGAAGAAGTCCTCGGCTGATGCATTGACATCATTCAAGTCAATTGGAATGTCTATGTAGCCAAGACTCCAGTCCCAATTCACCCTCCCCCCCATTTTGAAACACTGATTTCCCTGGAGTGCATTTTCTTGAGCCAGTTCAAAAGTCATGTTGCCTCCGTCTTGGTGCCAAACGAGAGCACCATCGGGAAGCCCAACGTCAAAAGTGGCCACCTCAATTCCCGAGTACGTTTTGACCCCCGCCACTTGCAACGCGGCAACATACTCCTCTTCCTCGCCCTCCACGCTCAATCTGACCTCGCAGGTCTCTTCTAAGAAAAACGGAACATCGTCGCAATTCCCATACCAGACAATCTGTTCAGCAAACAACTCTGAAGAAAAAGCCTCGAAGGTCTTTCTGCTCCCGGATTCCAAACCCGTGATGAGCAGATTCCACTCCACCGGTTTGGAGAATTTGCAGGAAAATCCCACCGATTCCCCCGAGGAAAAATCAGGCGACACATTGGTCAATTGGAGGGAATCAATCACTTCGAAAACTCCGAACAAATCATTGATTGATGGACCCTCCGAGGCAGGACGATTGCATCCGGCACTCCAAATCAAGGTCAACAAAAGAACAAGGGCGATATGTGTCGTGGTCTTCATCATAGGTCGGCGGATATCACAATAAACACTTGACTGGCCAAGATTTTCGAAGAACTCCGATTGGCATCGTTTTGACCCCACACGTTCCATTGGGCCCTGGCAGAAACATCCTTTGACAAACTGTGCATGATGCCCAAGGAGGTCATCCATGCCTGGACATCCAATTCTGTCTTTTGAAAATTGAACAACTCTCCAAGTTCAGAACGCACGTTCAAATATTCGTGTCCTGCACCTATGGCATGCCTTCCCGAACACTCGATCCAAAACTGCGGCAACAACTCAAGAGCAGCAGAAAGCGTGAGGTTGGATGTGAGCAGTTCGACTTTTTCAAGGTCGCTGCCACCGCGTAAGGTGTGCTGAATCTGCTCATAAGCCGACACACGGAAGCTCCTCGAAGCTGATGGCGCAGAGTTCCACTCCACGCCCAATCCCGCAGCAGAAAACGTTCTCAATTCCGAGGTGCCTTGTCCCGTCAACTCCGCAAAACGGCTCATTCGAAGCGCCACCTTGGCATTCTCAAAGTTTCTGCGGATGTGCGCCATCGCCCCCCTGCGATTGGGGGTGGCTTGACCATAAGGCAAGACATTGTCAAACAGCGGTGCGATTGGCATCAGGGTTGCCGAAACCCCTTGGTTTGCGACGGTCACATCAGAGATGAGGTCAAACAAGGAAACAGAACGGGAGAGTTCCTCCTCTCCAACAACAGGAAAGACCGACGGAATCGAAAGGTCTGAGAAATCGTAGCGCTTGCTCTGCGCACCCGCACTTCTAAAAAACGGGTCGACCTCTCGATAGGCCACTTCTCCTTGCCATGACGAGTCTTGCGCCGCCACGAGAAACCTCAAACCCGCAAAACCACCTTTCCTTGAATCCGACAAACCGGTGACCTCTCCGCTCATCATGTCGCGAATGCGCCATGAGTGGTTCGACCACCCGCCTTCAGCAGTGAAACGCATGCGCGCCCCATTCATTTGCGGCTGTTTGTGCAACAGGCCGTGCGTCACGGGATTCAGGACGTTGTGCTCCACTGTTCCAGAGTAGGGCAAGTCTGCCAAAACGGCGTGATGCAACTCCCCTGACCACCCCTTTTGACCCACGAGCGCAGTGGTCAATCCTGCCAGCACTCGGTCCGGCGAGTAAGTTGATTCCGAAAGTTGACGCGATCCGCGTGGACGCGTGACATAGCCATCCAAGACCACATGTTCAATCCAACGGTCTCCTTTGAACGAGGCATTGGCTTGGGCCCCTTGCAATCGCCAACGATTTCCTTGAAAAAAATTCTCGTAAGCGACCAGGTTACGCTGCGCGGCAAAAGCATGGCCCCACGGATCAGAGGCTTCTCCTTCGTCTGCGTGCAACGTGAATGCAGACTGATTGAGGTAAACATCTCCGAGGTTGAATTTCACTTTGTTCTTGAGCACTCCCGACACCCGCAGCTGACGAACATCAACTTGGGTACCCTGCCCGAAGAACCCCCCAAATTCATTCAGCACACGGATTTGTGCAAACACCTCTACTCCTTGCACAGGGTTGACGTGTGGGTTCAAATCGAGCAAGTTCCAACCGCTGGATATGCTGGCCGGGTTCACCTCATTCCCCAGCAACGCGTCAGACGTAAACCAAGTCCGTGAAAATCCGTCAAGCCAATATTGCTTCGGAGGTCCAGAAGTCGTGGTTTGTGACCACCCCAAATGACCTAGACAAAGACATGAAAACGCAAGGAAAGGGAATTTCATTTCAAAAGGTCATTTTCAATTCTACCATCGTTTCTGTTCCTGAAAGTTGGTTCATTGTGAAATTGGGGTCTCGGTAGGAATACCATTGCTGTCGGACATACAAGTTGACGCCGGTGAAGAGGGAAACATCCAACCCCAATCCCACCCTTTGATGGGTTTGATTTCGTGCCATGGTCGAAACCTGACGCTGTCCTTTGGACAGCCAGTCTTGAAATCTATTGGCCACGGAAGGAACATCTGCATCTCCTTGTGACGTTTCGTCATTTCCTACCACGCGTTCCACGCCCAAATGACCCAAAGCGACAACGCGAGGATTCAATTCAATGCCCAAATCAAGCTGCATGCATTGCTGCTTTAACAAGGCCGTTCCAGCGGATTGATGCAACCCGAACCACTCGCGTTGTGCGGAACGCAACTTCAACGTGGACAAGAGCGTCCATGCGTGGTCTAAACACTGACCACGCTTTTTGAGTTGGGCTTCAAGGGTGTTGAACCTCTTTTGAAAAGACGCTCCAGCGTTCACGAGCGAATCCGACAACGCAGCCACCTCAAACGTTCTACGGTAAACGCTGTTCAATGCGTTGTAAGGGCCCCATGCTCGCGAGAAAAGGTTCAACCTCGAAATGGTTTCTCCATTGACGAGGTGGAAATAGGACACCCCACCTTGAGTGGGTGAAATTTCGGAGGACACCCCCATTCCGACATTGACCGCACACCCCAAGATTTGCCCCTGCGCCTGAAGTTCCAGTCCTTGCCTGTTGTTCACAGGGATGCCCAATCCAACAAGAGGCGATTCAAAAGGAGCCCTTACCGTTGCCCCGATTCCTGCTACGTTGGGAAAGACTTCAAGCACAGACGAATTGAGGAAATTTCCTGTCACGTTGACAAACTCCGGCGCAATTCGATAAGCCCTCAGGGAAAGTGGAATGCGTGCACCAGGACTCGCCCTGACATCCATGAACAAAGCGCCACCTTGCTGCACAGCGTCAGAAGAGTTCTCTGCATAAAATCCCCACCCCCCCTCTACAATCACGACGTGCTCGCGCACCCCAAAGCGCGACTCCATGGTGTGAAGATGGTACGCTCGTTCGTTTGCAAATGTGGAGTCCAATGCTGAACGGGACATGAGCGTGTTGATGGCCAAATTGCCCTTCTCACCAACGTCCTTCGCCACTCTCCAGCTTGAGGTGAAACTCATTGCCCCTTCAAAAGCAGGGCGATTGAAATTGCTTTTCCCAACAACTCCCTTCAACTTCATTCCTCCCGGCAAATCACTGAGCCCAATGAACATGCCTTGAAACGCTCGGGACCCGTAGCGAAGTCCCATGTCGACAAGTCCTTCATCGACATAGTTGCGGTATCGGTTCCAAGGTCTGGCATCTACGGCTGCTTGGGGTCTTCTGTCGAACAGACTCAAACGGTTGAACGCCTGATTGCCCCAAACTGTCAATCGACTCTGCCTGTACCATGTCACTCCTCCTGTCCGAAGGGTCACCTTGCCCCAAGGCTTCTTGATTTTGAGGGAGGTATTTAAACCCAAATCCAAGGTGAGTGCAGAAGCCTCCAATTCAGGCCCTTTGAACAACGAATTGCCCATCAAATCAACACCAAACTGCACACCATCTTGGGTAACGAGCTTCAATCTGGTTAAAAACATGGGCTCACGGTAAAGGTCTCCCACCAGCACGGCCATGGTCTTCCCTGAATTGTTTGGGAAAACTTCCTGCTGGGATCGAACATACCCAAGCACGCGACAGAACCCAGAAGCTGAAATCCCATGGACCGGGGCACGCTCAAGTGAAGGCGCACTGCTTTCCCAGTTTGACATCCCTCCTTCTTGCGCAAAAGTGGAAAAACCCAACATGAGAAGCAGTCCAACGGGGAGGCAAAAGCGGCCAGCATGACAGCCAACAGAATAGAGACAATCACACAACTTCTCCACACCGCAACTTAATACACACGGACAAATCAGAAGTCGACAAAATGTCATTTCGAAACTGCCTTCGCCCCAGCACCTATGGAATCCCGAACGCACCTGAATCCAATGTGACTGGTGCCTGTGTCGAAAGCCACCGGCATGCGCGCGGTCACTCGGTAGCTGGAGCAATACCCTTCATTGCAGAGAAAAGAGCCTCCACGCATCACTTTCTTGGGCACCATGGGCTCCATCGGATCAAAAGACTCGGACACACCTTTCGGATCACGCCTCTCTGTCGTATCAAACCTTTGGTATGAATTGGGGGCATACCAGTCTTCACATAGCTCCCAAACATTGCCTCCCAAATCCCAAATCCCGATGTCGTTTGGCGGATAGGTCATGACTGGGGCAACTCCCACATGCCCATCCATGGCGTGATTGACTGTGGGGAAAACCCCGTCCCAGATGTTGCATTTGACATCTCCATTGAGAGGAGACTCATTGCCCCAGGGATACCGCACTTCCTGGCCTTTTGATCGTGCTGCATATTCCCACTCTGCCTCAGTCGGCAATCTGCAATTGCGCCAAGTGGCATAAGCCACCGCATCCTCATAAGCCACATGCACAACAGGATGATTTCTGCGATCTTCCAGAGAAGATTGAGGGCCCTCTGGATGCCGCCAATTCGCACCAATTTTCCATCTCCACCATTGCCCATGATCACGCAAACCAAAAATCTCCTTGGGCATCTCAAACACCATGGAGCCTGGTTCAAGCACTCCCTGCTCAGTCTCAATTTGCCGCTCTGCGACAGTTACATAACCGGTGCTTTGTACAAACTCAGCAAACTGTCCGTTCGTCACTTCATGGACATCCATGAAAAACCCACTGATCTCCACAAGATGACGCGGCTTTTCACGAGGCAACGCCTCGGGGTCCTCAGCCACTGCGCCCATGACAAACTCCCCTCCTTCGATCCAAACCATGGTCGCAGGTTGAGCTTGTGGCAACTTGGAATCTCCCTTGAACATCTGTTCCTCAGCCATGTCACCACATGCAATCATGGAAACACATGCCACTGTCAAAATCAGAAGTCGTACGGTCATCAATGGGTGGATTCGTAAGTCGAAAAAGGCTCGCCTTTCCAAGTGATGCCCTCTTGCCACCTCGGTGCACTCACCTCATTCAGATAACTGAACAAACTTTCCTTCATGGCTTCTGCCTTGAGAGGCAACGCTGTTGCAAGATTTCGGGTTTCCCCGAAATCATCCTCCAAATTGAACAACCTTACTTCGCCATCATCATGGAAATAGAGCAGCTTGTGATTGCCGGAAATCCAAGCCGAATGTGGGCGATTCAGGGCGATTTTATTTCGGTAGGGCACATGAAAAGCCATGCCATCGACTGACCGAGTGACTTCAACGCCTTTCCAACCTAACAGTGCTGGCTTAAAACTACCCCCGTCCAAGCTGTCCGGCAAAAACGCCAGTCCACCTGCCAAGTCAGCAATGGTCGGAAGCAAGTCAGCCCCCCAAACGTGAGCGTAGGAATGAGTTCCTGGCGAAATTCCCGGGCCCGCGACAACCATCGGAATCCGCAAGCCCCCTTCCATGGCATCCCACTTCCCCCTTTGCAAGGGATGATTCAAACTTTGATCGTATTTCTTGGCTCCAGGAATGTTGGGGACACCTCCGTTGTCTGACATGTAAATCACATACGTGCGCTCACTCAACCCGAGCTCTTCAACCGTTTCTAGGATTTTGCCGAGACTCTCATCCAAATCCAGCGTCATGCCTGCAAACCCTACATGGCGATGTCGATCCCCCAAAGGACGTGAATTCATGCTGGCGAAGGAGGAATCGGTCGTTTGGATGTTGCTGTGCACCGCGTAATGTGAAACCTGCAAGAAAAAAGGACGCTGGCTTGATGCACATGAGTCCAGAAAGGCGGTTGCACGATCTGTCAACTCGAACACTTTTTTGGGATCTCGCGTCAATGTGGTTTCCCACTGTGACTTGTCATTGACAAACCCCCCATCCACGTTCCGTGTGGCACCATCGCCGACATCATAGCCCAAAACCTTGGGACTCGCACCCATCCCCCATTTCCCGAAATGCCCGGACACATAATTGGGGTCCACACTTTGCAGGACTTTGGCAATGCTTTGCCATTCAGCATGAGGAATGTGACTTGCATCCATCCCGACCCGAATCAAGCGAAGGCGGGCAGGAGATTTCCCAAATTGAATGCTGTATCTGGACGGCGCACAAACTGGTGCGGCAGCACGGGCATTTGAAAACCGGATGCCTTTGGAAGCCAACTCCTCGAGAAAAGGGGTGCGGTGAAAATCACTCGCCGATTCCTTCATGCCAGGCTGCATTTCCACCGACGTTCCGTTCCAAGCTTGGTCATCGGCGAGGATCAGAATAAAATTCGGAGGCTGGCCGTTTCGGCTGTCTACAACAGACGCGCACGACCACATGCCAAAACACAACAACATCAACCACCTTTCCATCATGGCCAATGAGCATTCGTCGCCTTGACCAACGGCTTCGTTCGAGGGAGTGGCTCGGCATTGTAATTCACATGACCTGCAGCCATCGGCACAACTTGATTCACGGAATCTACATGATTCAACAATTGAGACAGCGAATCAAACAAAGACGCCATCTCACGATTGGTCGCAGCGCTGAACAATTCCAACGAATCTGTTCTGTGATCGTACAACTCCCATCCCAGTGAGCCTGATTGACCCCATCGGGTAATTCTGTGGTTCTCTGTGCGAAGTGACACCCCTTTCCTCCAGGTTGTGTATGCACCTGCACGCCGATTCACGACTGAATCTGGCTGCTCAAAGAGCGCGATTCCAGGAAGGCTCGGGTCGTGCGAAATGCCAGCCCAAGCCGCCACGGTGGGGTAAATGTCAACCAACTCCACAGGGCGATCTGAGTTCCACACGAAAGGATGCTCGTCGCCACTGCGAAAAATCAAAGGCACCCGAGTGGCATCTTCAAACAACGTTTGCTTCTGCCAATGTCCATGCTCCCCAAGATGGTACCCATGATCACTTAAGAAAATGACCATGGTATTGTCACCTAGTCCCGTCTTTTCCAACGTCTCGAGGACACGTCCCACCTGGGCATCCACAAATGACACCGAAGCTCGGTACGCCTGAATCAATGCCTTCGCCGTGTCCAAAGGCACATTCAACTGACTTGGACGCGATCGCACCGACTTTTGAGTCGGCAAAGGCAGGCGTTCCAATGCCTCCTCTTCTTTGTTCGGGACCTGAATCTCACTCAAAGGATGCAAGTCGAAATACTTGCTCGGCGCGACAAAGGGTGTGTGAGGTCGAAAAAAGCCTACGGCCAAGAAAAATGGTCTGGCCTCTTGTGCAAATTCCTCCAGTTTTCTTGATGCGATTTGCGCCACTTTGCCATCTGTATACTCTTCATCGTCGCCGAAGGACTCAAGCCAACTCAAAGTTCCCCCAAATTTTCCTTCAACCAGAGAGTGAATCCTATGCTCCTCCCTTTTGTCACGACCTACAGGGTTGTATGTCTCATCCCAAGAAGGATTGTCGTCCTGACCTGAGGTGCCTATCTCTCCCGGATTGTCATAGTGGAACAATTTCCCCACTCGAACCACATCGTATCCATGTTGGCGAAACAATTGGGGCAGTGTGGTTACCTCGGGCAGAGCATCTCGCAGCAAGACTCGATTGTCTCTCACTCCGGATTGCCCCGGATACAGCCCTGTCAAGAAACTTGTCCGAGATGGGCCACACAGGGGGTATTGACAATGGGCTTGTTCGAATCGAACCCCTGACTCTGCAAGATTGTCCAGATGTGGTGTCACGGCATTTGGATCCCCATAGCACCCCAGCGAACAATTCAAATCATCTGCGACGATGAACAATACGTTTTTGCCTTTCAAGGAATGGCGGTCTTTGGCGGCCGTGCATCCAACACAAAAAAGCAACACCGCAAGCCACACGAAATTTCTTTTGCGGCTGAAGTCCATCACATCGTAGAAATCCTCAAGGCCGTTGCACGATAAACCTTGAAATCACACGTGCTTGATTGGAGTTGGCTTCAAAAAAATACAGCCCCGGCACAAAGTTCGAAACATCCAAAACCATGCGCGTCTCGCTGGTTTGTTGTTCCAAGCACACCTTTCCTTGAGAATCCAAAATTCGAATGGCCCCCAACGGGATGGCAGAATGGGCCTCCAAGGCGTTGGAGGTTGGATTGGGTCCCAAATCCAGATTGAATGGCGCATTTGGTTCCCGGATTTCATCGACCTGACCAGAACACAGGCAATCTGCATTGATCATGTCGTCCAAGGTCGCTGGGTTTCCATCATCACAGGAATCACCCACCAACACACATGCGCCATTGTCAATTTCTGCCAAAGGTTCATAGTTGCAGGCATCGGCGTTTGTGCACCCCAAAGAGTTGTAAATCACCATACTTTTCCAGTAAATGGTGTCCCCATTCGCCACACCCCAAGGACCTCTCCAACCAAATCGAGCAACTTCTCCCTCGAACGTCCCACTTCCATCATTGGGAGGCGTTGTCAAGTCCAGCGTGTACGTCTGGAATTCGGTCATGCTCGTATCCACGGGGACGTTCCAATGACACATGAACGCATTTGATTCGGGTCCGTAGGCGAACAATCTCGCATTTGGATTGCCAGAACTGGTTGGGTTCTTCAACGTGATTTGGATGCGGTCGTATTCGCTCGCATCAATGCCCAAACTTTCACTCAGCGTACCGCTTCTCATCACAGGCGTGGTGTTGAATGCACGCATGGCCATGGCTTCTGGCTGTTCGATGAGGTTGCAGCCCAAATTGTTCTCACTGGCGGGCACCCACCCCTCTTTCGAACCTTCCCAATTGTAGGAAATTTGATCTTGGCTGACCGCCACGAAGGCCATCATCATGAGAGGCACCATGGACATCACCGCTTTGGCAACGACCGCTCCTGAAATTCGCATTGTCATGGTCATAACTATTGTTTGCTCGGTTTCACACAATTGCATGACAAGGTACTTTAGGAAGTCTACTTCCGGCCAAACCCGAACCCTCATGTTCTACCTCTCGTCGTATCGGTTATCCTTGCCGATTCTTCTGTGCGCCATGACATCCATTTCAGGATGGGCGCAATCCACGTATTACATCTCTCCCACCGGGAATGACGAAGCTTTGGGCACGGCTCCCAATTCAGCATGGCAGACCCTTGCCAAGCTCAACGAACAGACTTTTTCCCCAGGAGATCAGGTCCTTTTTGAGCGCGGTGGGCATTGGCTCGGGATGTTTCATGTCAAGGGCTCAGGTTCGCCAACTCAACCGATTGTTCTCAGTGATTTCGGATCTCAGGATCAGCCTGCGCCCAGTCTTGATGGAGATGGCTTTCAATCTGCGCTGCTCATCTACAACGACAGTTTCATCACTGTTGAAAATCTCGTGTTCACCAACCAGGCCTCACACCTAGATTCCAATGGCGTGGTGAAGAAGTTGCCCACTTTCTTGGGCGAATCGAACGATTGGGGCTCAGGAAAAAATGTCCGATTCGGCATCAAGGTGGTAGCAGATGCTACATCAATCGAGGGCATCGTTGTCAGGGGCGTTGTCATTCACGACATTTTCCCTACCCCCACTAACCTAGAAAACAAGCACTTGGGCTATGGCATCAAGCTGGAAAACCGATCAGATACACTTCTGGGCAATGTCAACACCATCGATCATGTTGTCGTCGAGGACACGGAAATCACACGGACTGGTCATTATGGCTTTTGGATTAAAGCACTTGGGCTGGCTGGGAACAACAACATCAAAAACACCAATATTCACGTAAAAGGATGCACCTTTTCACACACCGGGGGATCAGGTTTTGTCCCCAACAGATGTCGGGACGTTGTGGTAGAACATTGCGTTTATAATCACACAGGTTCAAGTGTAGACGAACGAATGTGGAAACGCGGGAGCGGCACATGGACCTTCAAGTGTGAGCGCGTTTTCATTCAAAACAACCGGTTGATGAATGCACACGGCCCGCAGGATTCCTACAGTGCTCACATCGACTACGGAAACAAGGATGTGGTCATCCAATACAACTTGAGTTTCAACAACGAAGGAGGCTTCGCAGAGGTTTTGGGTGACAACATCAATTGTGGCTACCGCTACAACATCAGCATCAACGATGGCTACAGAGAGGATCCTGATGGGCTCCCGTGGAACAAGAAAGGCAAAATCTTTTGGGTCTCCACTTTCTGTGGCGGTCCTGTTCGATGCCCAAGTGTAGGTACTTTTTTCTACAACAACACGGTCTATGTTGATTCCACGCTCAACCCAGAAATCTATGTGTGGCCTGAGGCGGGAGATGTGCACATATTGAACAACCTCATCTGCATGGCTTCAGACGGTGAAACGCTCCAGAGTTTTCTCGAAGATCAAGACAATCAGTATTCCGTCGGAACCAATCTGTTCTACCCAGCCTCTCGGATTGAATTGGACGAGGATCTCTTGGAAGGAGCATTGATGGTGGACCCGGTTTTCGTTTCAAACTCTGCGATGATCCCCCTACAGTCGGCACTGAATTTTCAATTGCAACCCAACAGTCCTGCAGTGGAAAGTGGAACGCTTATTTCGGGGAGTGCAGACACCCTCGATTTTCTCGAAAACAACGGAGGCCGTGATTTCTTTGGCCAGCCCGTTTCCAACTCCCTTCTTCCATCCATCGGAGCATTGCAATCTTCCCTTTGCGGGACCAACAGCCATTGGAATTCATCCGAAGCCATGTGTTTGCCAATCAATGATGCATGCTTTGGTGATCTCGACAACGATGGGTCTTTGTCGGTCATGGACTTGCTCATCCTCCTCTCTCTTTTTTCAATCGCCTGCTGAGTAAACCGCTATAAATCTAATGTCTGAAAAGCAAGAACGGGCCACCCGAAGGTGGCCCGCTCCCTTTTCAATCAGGCGAAGTCTTATTCGCACACGTTGCCCCAGAGCTGGAAGAAGTCAAGCAAGTCGTTGACGTCCACCTCGCCGTCGCCGGTGAAGTCACCTGGGCAGGCTTCTGGGTAGTCACAGCCACCTGGGTAGTTGGCTGTTGGATCGTAGTCGAGTCCTTCTGGGTCTGTGCAACCCACGAACAAGCAAGAACCGTCATCCGTGGTGGCAGCAGCGTCGTAGTTCACTGCAGTCGCATCGGTGCAACCGGTCAACAAGCAGCTGAAGTCACACTGACCGTCTTCCACGTTCGCGTCCATGTCGAAGTTGCAAGACGCCTCGTAAGTGCAACCGAGGATCACGTTCTCCTCACAGATGGTCGACCCATCCGCGTAGGTGTAGCATGAGGGGTTCAAGCAGTTGCCATCGCAGTCGTAGAATGCATCTGGGTACGTGCAAGAGCCGTCCTCAATGGTCGCAGAACCGTCATAGTTGCAAGCAGTGTCATCCGTACACCCAGCGCAAGTGAGGTACTCACAAGAGCTGTCGTCGTCCGTGGCCGCGCTGTCGTAGTTGCAGGCACCGCTGTCGGTACAACCGGCAATCTCCAACTCGTCACACACACCGTCACCGTCCGCGTCGTTCAAGCACACGCCGTCACAGTCGTAGACCACGGCGAAGTTGCCACCGCCGCATGAGCCGGTGAAGTCGTGGCTGCCGAGACCCGTCCAGTCGTTCTGGTCGAGGACAATCCACTCACTGTTGTCAGCGTCCGTACCCGCAGACGCTGTCCAATCTCCACCGTTTCCGTTGGTGATGTCAGACTTGCGGATCAAGCTGTGATCCTTCGTACCTGCAGACACACCTGCAACGTCCCAACCAGATCCGGGATCGCCGTTCCAGTCACCAATGGCGTCGATTTGGATGAAATCATCCTGCGTGCCCATCACAAGGATGAATCCGTCGTCACCATTCGACAAGAAGTTGAACGTCTCGTCAGCCTCAGCCAAGATGGCTGGGTCAGCTGAAGGATGGGCAATCACGTAGACGTCACCTGGGGCCACAGAAGCACCCGCCTCAAATTCGTTCCAGTACTCATACTCACCAGGAACGTTTGGCGCGTTGCTCACGTTCGGGTAAGCGTATCCGTCCAAGCTGATGGGAGCGTCGGTTGGGTTGAAGATCTCGAGGAACTTGTTGTTGCTAGAACCTTCCGCGTATCCGCTGAAGAAGAGGCCGCACGCAGGTGCGTCACCTGGCAACAAGGTTGGTTCCACGTACTCACAGTTGCCGTCGTCGTCGGTGGCCGTCTCGTCGTAGTTGCAAGCCTCAGCATCCTGACAGCCTGCAATTTCGAGTTCGTCACACACACCGTCGCCGTCCGCGTCGTTCTCACACACGCCTTCGCAAGTGTAGAACTGCTCGTTGTAGAAGCAAGAACCGTCGTCGTACTGTGCGCCTGCGTTGTAGTTGCACGCCGACTCGTCGGTGCAACCGCAAGAGCTGCTTCCGAAGCTGAGCGTCAAGTACTCTGCATTGGCACCCACGCCTTCAGGGAAGACTTGGACGTACAACTGGCCGGTCAACGTACCGTCGGTCGTCAACTGAGCGACCAAGACCTTTTTGTCAGCACCAGCCACACCGTTGCTCACGAGGTTCGTGGTGAACCAAGATCCGCCGAAGAAGCTGTTCATCTCGAGGTTTTGACCTGCTTCGAAGTCGGCGCCCCATGTGTCACCTGCGGCCTGAGCCAAGGTCACGGCGGCAGTGCCATCACCCACAACTGGGGCAGATTCGATGCCGATGGTCAACCAGCTGTCGTACTCGAGCTCTGGGAAGGCTCCGAAGAACAAGGGGTTGATCATGTCCGCAGTCAAACCACCGAGCGCGTTCTGGTAGAAGCTCGTGCTCGTGCGGAGGTAAGATGGGTTCACCTCATCACCAGCGATGGCAGACACAAAGTCTGTTTCGTTTGGCGTGGTCACGTACACGCGGTATGTGGTCGTGCCAAACACGCCACCTTCAGCGTAGGTCTCCACAGAAAGGTTGAAGCCGTTCTGTCCACCAGCTGCATCGGCAGCACATGAGCAGTAGTCGCAAGAACCGTCGTCCTGAGTGGCGTCCGCGTCGTAGTTGCACGCCGCATCGTCCATGCATCCGAGGCAGCTTGTGAAGTCACAAGTGCCGGCATCGGTTGCAGTGGCGTCGTAGTTGCACGCCGTGCTGTCCTGACATCCGACGATTTCGTTGGCGTCGCAAATGTCATCGCCATCCGCATCACCGTCACACGTGCCGTCGCAGAGGTAGCCTGGCTCAGGGTACACACAAGGCACGAGGTCAGTCACGCCGCTTGCAACGTAGTTACAAGCCGTTGGGACCACACAGCCCTCAACTTCGAGTTCATCACACACACCGTCGCCATCGGCGTCGTTGAGGCATGTCTCGCCGTCACACTCGTAGTACTCAGGAGCGTAGGTGCAGCTTCCATCTTCGATGTTCGCATCCATGTTGTAGTTGCACGCCATGGCATCCGTACACCCCTCGACACAACCGCCGAAGTTGTACGTCGCTGACGAACCGTCCAATCCAGCGCCCGCGAGTTCCACGCCATCGGCGGTGAAGCTCCAGGTTTGCTCTCCTGGGTAGTTGTCGGCCACCATGATCAACTGAACGCAAGCGTCAGCAGGTGCACAGAAGCGTTCTGAAGCAGAAGCTCCGAAGTCGCCGCCTGTGGCAAGCGTGTCGCCGTCCACCAAGATGGTGTACGATCCTTCGCCGTAAGTGCAGCACATGCCGTCGCTGTATTGGTCAGCAATGTCAAACGTGTACAACACACCGCCGTCGAGGCAGGTGTCACCACAACCCGTGAGGGCGTCAGGTGCCACACAAGAACCGTCGTCGGTCAAGGCAGTTGGATCGTAGTTGCACGCCGTTTCGTCGGTGCAACCAGAGCAAGATGAGAAGTCACAGGTCGACACGAGGCCGGCAGTCACTTCCACTTCCACTGAAGCAGTGGATTCAGTCACGATCAAGCTGTACGAAGTGCCGCTTCCAGCGTCCACAATGGTCATCTCTGCACCGTTCCATCCGTCACCGTAGGAATCTGTACCTGTGATGGTGTACAATCCTGGTGCGAGATCGAAGGAGCCGCTCGCAGGTGCGCCATATGTGGCGCCATCAAGTTCCCAAGAGATTTCACCGGGCCATGAGCCTGCGGTCAAGTCAATTTGGAGTGACCCCATGTCTCCCGTCACGAACCCTTGAATGGTCGCGTCAGCGTCATAGTTGCAGGCAGTTTCGTCCAAGCATCCCGTGCAAGAGCTGTTGTCACCGCCACACACGCCACAGTCGTCAAGGACCGTGCCGCTGCCTGGGATGCCATCGCAACCTGCGCATGAAGTGTTGTCACCGTTGCACACATCGCAATCGTCGTATGCGCCCACGCAGTCGTCCACGTCGTCACAAATGCCGTCCGCATCTTCGTCTGCCGTGCAAGTACCACCGCACTCACCGAGCACATCTTCGACGTTGCCGTCGCAATCGCACTCACCGGTACCGATGTAGGTGCAGGATCCGTCGTCGTAGTCGAGCACCGCATCCGCGTCGTAGTTGCAAGCCGTCTCGTCGGAGCAACCTCCCACGCATCCGCCAGCACCGTAAGTGGCTGTAGAACCATCGAGGCCTTCACCCAAGATTTGGGTTCCGTCGGCGCTCAAGCTCCACGACTGCTCACCGGGGTAGTTGTCGGCCACAAAGACCACCAACACACATGCGTCAGCTGGGGCGCAGAAGGCATGCGAAGCACTGCCGCCGAAGTCTGAACCCGTTGCGACTTCCGCTCCGTCCACCAAGATGGTGTAAGAACCTTCTCCGTAGCTGCAGCACATGCCGTCACCGAACTGGTCACTGATGTCGAACTGGTAAAGAATTCCACCATCGGCGCAATTGCCGTCACAATCGACCTGCTCGTTCGCAGGGTATGTGCATGTAGATGCCCCAGAGACTGAAACAGCCACGCTGTTGGTTGAACCGTCATCAAGCGTCAAGCTGTATTCGTTGCCTGAACCCGCATCGGTGATGCCGAGGACAAAGCCGTTCCATCCGTCGCCATAGCTGTCGTAGCCGTTGAAGCTGTAATCGCCTGCAGGCAAGGTCGCAGATCCACCCACAGCTGCGTTGGCATCTCCAGAAGCCACCACGTTGCCGTCGGCATCTGTGATGTCCCAAGAAATTTCACCAGCGTAGGAACCGATGGTTGTCCAGGTAAAGGACAATGTACCGTCTCCAAAGGCCTGGACCGTGGCAGTCTCGTCGTAGTTGCACGCCGTCTCGTCGATGCAACCTTCCACGTCTTGTGGACAAGGTTCGCAGCTGCCATACGTGTCGTTCGTGGTGCTGCCAGAAGCCACGAGGCGGTTGGCAAACCCAAAGTAATCTGTCACAGGAGCGCAAGACGCACCGTTCTGCATGTCGTCGATCAAGTTCTCTTGATCCGCGAATCCGTTGATGCCATACTTGTACTCAATGTCGCCGGCAGGCGTTTCGATGGTCACGCTGTAGATGCCGTCACCATCGTCATCGATCAACTGGTTGAATCCGCTGTTGGCGGGCCAGCCCCAAACAGGACCAGTCACAAACACTTCGTAGAAATCCACACCAGCACAGTTCATGTCCACGTTGAACGTGGTGTTGAACAAGCAAGAACCGTCGTCGGTGTCCGCATCAGCGTTGTAGTTGTTCGCAGTCGCATCAGTACAACCGAGAACCGCGTTTGGAACACATGCTGAACAGCTGTTGTAGCAGACAGTCTCCACCACAGTCGGTCCTTCGACGAGAACCACGCGGTTCACGAATTCGGCAGGATCAGTGGTGCAAGATTCTGTGCCATCGAAGCTCTCTGCGAGGCCCCAATCGCCGTTGCCCAAGAACTTGTACTCCTGCGCACCCGCAGTCACAGAAACGGTGATGTTGTACACGCCGTCGCCGTCGTCGTCAGCCATGGGGTTGGAACCGTTGTT
This sequence comes from Flavobacteriales bacterium, assembly GCA_002683345.1. Classification (GTDB taxonomy): domain Bacteria; phylum Bacteroidota; class Bacteroidia; order Flavobacteriales_D; family Sanyastnellaceae; genus UBA11663. The sequence continues at coordinate 3,926 of NYSX01000027.1, read as the reverse complement.
CCAGCCGTTGAATGTCCCAGCGAGGGTCACACCCGTGAACGACGTCTGAGAGATGTCGACAGACAACGTCAAATCGTACAAGCAAGCGTTTTCAGGCTCGACAGTCGCGTCTGGGTTGTAGTTGTTGGCCGTTTCGTCCATGCAACCCAGCACATCTTCGATGGCGGGACAAACGTCGCAAGACTCCCAGCACACTGCAGGCAAAGTTGTTTCAGCTTCGAGGGTCACCGAACGGTTGGTGTAGCCATCAATGGTGGTCGTACAAGACTCACCACCCGCGAATTCCTCCTGGTAGTTCCAACCGTCAAGGGTGAATTTGTACTCATAGGTGCCAGGCAAGAGGCTGACTGTCAACGTCCAAATGCCATCGGCATCGTCGTCGTTCATGGGGTTGCAACCGCCGCACCAGTTGTTAAAGCTGCCGTTCACGAACACACCGCCATAGACATATCCTTCGGCGTACTGGTTCATGTCCACCTGGAACGTGAGGTTCACAGGCTCAACTTGATCTGCGCAAGAAGTGCAAGAGCCGTACGTGTCGTCGGCCGTTGCGCCCGCAGCCACCTGACGGTTGGCGTAACCAGCGTAATCCGTCACGGGAGCGCAATCGCCACCGTTCTGCATGTCGTCAACCAAGTTTTCCTGATCGGCGAAACCGTTGATGGCGTACTTGTACTCGATGGTGCCCGCAGGGAAGTCGAGGGTTACTGAGTAAATGCCATCGCCATCGTCGTCAGTGAGGGCATTGTAGCCATCGTTGGCAGGCCATCCCAAAAGAGGACCAGTCACGAACACCTCAGTGAACTCCGTTGCACCATTCACGCTGGCACCAGCGTTGTCGAAGCAGTTCATGTCCACGTTGAACGTGGTCGCGTACACACACTGACCATTGTCAGCGAAAATGTTGTTTTCGTCGTAGTTGCTGGCTGCAGGGTCGGCACAACCTGTGCAAGTCGAACCATCGCCGTTGCACACGCCACAACCGTCAACAGCACCAATGCAATCATCAACGTCGTCGCAAATACCATCGGCATCCGCGTCTACACCTGAACCACCACAAACTCCGCATTCGTCTGTTTGGAGACATGAGCCGTCGTCAGTGGTCGCATCAGCATCATAGTTGCAAGCAGTTGCATCAGTACAACCCGCACCGCAGACCAATTCTGTACCGTTTGCCACGATTGAAGTGACACCAACGGCACCGCTTGAGAACTGAATCTTCACTGTGCGTGCGAAAGAAACACCCGAAACAGTGATTGAATTCTCGCCCAAAGCAAGGGCCTGGGCATTGGCGTTAAACCAGTTGCCGTTGGCCACTGTCTTGGCCACGCGGTAGTTTGCACCGCCTTCAGGAAGTGAAGCAACAGTCAACACCAAAGTCTGGGCTGCGTTGCTGCTTGGATCATCGGGAGTGGTCAAAGTCAAAGCATGTGGCCAGTTGCCATTGGGACCTGCTCCGAATTGATTGCACTCAGAAATGGGCGTTCCTGGATCCACCGCGTAGCATTCGTCACGCTCCTCATCGTTGATCGACAAGAAATCAAATTCCACGTCCCCGTCAGAGAATTGGAACTTCACTGCCCGGTCGAAACCAACAGCAGACACCGTTACCGTATTCTGGCCCAAAACGAGGTTTTGGGGATTTCCGAAGAAAGAACCACCATTCGCTGTGGTCTTGAAAACGCGGTATTGCGCTCCCGCTGGCAATGAGGTCACATTGATGACCATCGTTTGCGCTTCCTGAGAACTGGCGCCATCAGCAATGGTAGTCGCAGTCAACACAAATGGCCACGCTGCAGCAGATCCACTTGTAAAGCTTGAGCAAGCGCTGATTGCAACGCCGATGCCCGCACAAGAAGAGCCGTCACCACCACAAACACCACAAGCATCGAGAGCGTTGCCATCGCAGTCGCAGGCGCCATCAGCGATGCCAGCTCCACCACACACACCGCACTCATCAAGTTGCTGACATGAACCGTCATCAATTGTAGCGTCAACATCGAAGTTGCATGCAGAAGCATCCGTACAACCACTGCACGATGCATTAAAGTTGGGGTCGCCAGGGTCTCCTGGCAAAACAACCATTTGGGTTGCTGGATCGTAGTCCACACCGGGAATCAGCGCATTTGCATTATCGACGTAAACTGGAATGTGGGTAATGAAATTGTAGATATAAGCAGAGTTGCAAACACCACAATCGTCAAGTACTGCAGTACCATTTGGAATCCCAGCGCAATCAGAACATGTTGAGTTATCTCCGCCACAAACACCGCATTGGTCATTTTGAGCGCAAGAGCCGTCGTTGTCTGTCGCAGCTGGGTTGTAGTTGCATGCCGCCTCAGCGGTGCAGCCCAACACTTCGTTTTCGTCGCACACACCGTCGCCGTCGGCGTCGTTGATGCAAGTGCCGTCACAGTTCAACAAAGGATCTGTTTGGTACGTGCAAGAGCCGTCGTCGTTGGTTGCGTCCTCATTGTAGTTGCAAGCGGTGTCGTCGATGCAGCCACAAACGATGTCGGAACCACCGCCGAAGGTGCCAGCACCGTCAAACGGCATGGAGACCTGAACCTGGTCCGCACCCACACCGAGTGGGAAGACCTGGTAGTTGATTTGGCCAGAGATGGAACCTGTTGTGGTGATTTGCGCAATCAACCAGCGGTTGTTCGCGTCAGGCAAGGCGTTGCCAGCAGTGTTCAGAACATACCATGAACCACCTGTCAACGTGTTCACATCAAGAGATGTTCCTCCCGCCGTGAAGTATCCAGAGATGGTGGGGCTCAACGCAGCGTCTTCCACAATGGAAGGATCAGCTGCGGCTGCAACGCCAGAAGTTGACGCTGGACCATCCAAGTTGATGGTGGCATAGCTGTCATCAACCAAATCGGGTACGAGCGGAATGAAAGCCGCATTGATGCCCGATGCACTCCAGCTCGCATTGAACGTGCTGTTGAAGATGCCAGCAGGCGTGTTGATGAGCAGGTGCGCCTGATCGTTGCCAAACACCGCGGAAATTTTGTCCGTGGCGTCCTGGGCGTTCACATAGAAACGGTAGACTGTACCTCCCGCACCCACGGCTGGAGAAGATTCAACCGTCAAGCTGTACGCGCTGGCAGCTGCAGCAGCTGCACAAGGATCGGCGCAAGAGCTGCCGTCGCCATTGCAAACACCGCACTCGTCGAGTTGACCGACGCACTCGTCAACGTCGTCACAAATGCCATCGGCATCGGCGTCAGCCTCACAGTCGCCACCGCACACGCCCAAAGCGTCTTCTTGCTCGCAAGAACCATCATCAATGGTTGCATCGCTGTCGTAGTTGCAAGCAGTGCTATCTGTACAACCACTGCAAGATGCGTTAAAGTTTGGATCGCCTGGATCACCCGGCAAAACAACAAATTGTTGTGATGGATCAAAATCAACACCAGGAATCAAAGCATTTGCGTTGTCCACATAGGTGGGGACGTGGGTAATGAAGTTGTAGATGTAGGCTTGATTACAAACTCCACAATCATCGAGAACAGCAGTTCCATTTGCGATGCCTGCACAGTCAGCGCAAGAAGACCCGTCACCTCCACAAACGCCACACTCGTCAAGAACGTTCCCGTCGCAGTCGCAGGCACCGTCAGCGATGCCATCGCCGTTGCAAACACCACACTCATCAAGCGCGCCGACGCAATCATCGATGTCGTCGCAGATGCCATCCGCATCGTCGTCAGCTTGACAAGAACCTCCACAAACGCCCGCCGCGTCTTCCTGGGCACAAGAGCCGTCGTTGTCTGTCGCACTTGGGTCGTAGTTGCACGCTGCTTCCAAGGTGCAACCGAGGATTTCATTTTCGTCGCAAATGCCATCGCCGTCGGCATCGTTCACACAGTTGCCGTCGCAATCCAAGGTCGCGTCAGCGGGGTACGTGCAAGAACCATCGTCTG
>NYSX01000026.1 GCA_002683345.1 Flavobacteriales bacterium | reverse complement strand
GATGTATGCGTCCATCAGTTCCGAAGGATTTTGCCCTTTTGAATCAAGCTCTGCATGCGCTCAAGGGTCTTGCGCTTGGTGCAGAGTTCGAGGAAAGCCCGACGCTCGAGGTCGAGGAGGTATTGTTCGCTGACGTCGGTCCGTGCGCTGAGGTCTCCTCCGCACATGACGTAGCCGAGTTTTTCGCTGATCAATTGATCGTGCTCCGAGATGTAGTTGCCCGAGGCCATGGAACTGGCTCCGGCATAGACAATGCCCATGCCTTCTTGGCCCATCACGGTGATGTCCTTGCGCTTGACCGGTTGGGTGTAGCCCTGGTCGGCCATGGCGAGCGCGGCAGCCTTGGCCCGCGCCAACTGGTCTCGGCGGTTCACCACGACCTCGTCCACGCCTTCGCGTAGGTAACCGAGTTCAAAGGCCTCGTACGCCGACGTGGCCACCTTGGCTTGTCCGATGGTCAAGAAGCGTTCGCGCATGGCGTTGATGCGAACGTCTCCGTCGCTGAGGCCATCGTGCAAGCGAAGTACAAATTCCTTGGTGCCACCGCCGCCAGGGATGAGGCCCACCCCAAACTCCACCAAGCCGATGTAGGACTCGGCATGGGCGACCACTTTGTCGACGTGGAGACACACTTCGCAGCCGCCGCCCAAGGTCAATTGGTGCGGGGCAGCCACCACAGGGATGCCGCTGTATCGCAGGCGCATGGTCGTGTTTTGGAACATGCGAATGGCGTAATCCAGTTCGTCCCACTCTTGCTCCACAGCCAGCATGAAAATCATGCCCACGTTGGCACCCGCGGAGAAGTTGCCGCCCTCGTTGCTGATGACCACGCCGCGCCATTGAGGGTCACTTTCCGCGAGGTCGATCACCTTGTTCAGGCCCTCGATCACTTCCGCGCCGATGGTGTTCATCTTCGTGTGGAAGGCGATGTTGAGGATGCCGTCGCCGAGGTCTTGGATGGTGGTGCCGCTGTTGGCCCAAACCGTCTTGTCCTCGCCCAACAACGACAGGGCGATGCGTCCGTCTTGACCGGGAATGACTGTGTGGCTTTGGGAGGCCACGTCCCATGAGGTGCGCTTCCCGTCGGCCACGCCATAAAAACCCGTGGCGCCAGAGGCGACCAAATCGTGCACCCATTGGGCCACTTCGAGTCCACGTGCGGCGCAGGCATCGAGCCCGGCCTGCAGACCAATGGCGTCCCAGCTTTCAAAGGCGCCGAGCTCCCATCCAAATCCGGCGCGCAGCGCGTCGTCGATGCGGTAGGGTTCGTCGCTGATTTCAGGAACGCGGTGGCTGACGTATGCAAAGACGTCCGCGAAAATGCGGCGGTAGAATTCACCGGCCTGGTCTTGGCCGTTGAACAAGAGCTTGGTACGCTCGCGCAGGTCGTCGACGTTTTTGGCGGCGGCGAGGGTGGCGAACTGGACCTTTTGTTTGGGCTTGTATTCGAGCGTTTTGAGGTCCAAAGCATGGATCTCCTTCTTGCCGTCGGTCACCACCTTCTTGTAGAAGCCTTGGCCTGACTTGCTCCCCAGCCATCCTTGGTCGACGAGGTGCTTGACGTAGGAAGGAATGGCGAACACCTCGGCCCGCTCGTCGTCGGGGCAGTTGTCGGCCACGCCTTTGGCCACGTGCACAAGGGTGTCCAAACCGACCACATCGCAGGTCCGGAACGTGGCGCTCTTGGGACGGCCCATGGCAGGTCCTGTGAGCTTGTCGACGGCTTCGACGCTCAGCCCCATGTCTTCCACGGTGTGGAACAGGGCCTGGATGGCGAAGACGCCCACGCGGTTCGCGATGAACGCCGGTGTGTCCTTGCACAAGACGCTTTGCTTGCCCAAGATTCGCTCGCCATAGGCGGTGAAGAAGTCCAACACCTCAGGCAGGGTGTCTGGCCCAGGAATGATCTCCAACAACTGCAAGTAGCGCGGCGGATTGAAGAAGTGGGTGCCGCAGAAATGCTTGCGGAAATCCTCGCTGCGCCCTTCGGCGAGCATGCCGATGGGAATGCCGCTTGTGTTCGACGTGATGAACGTGCCTGGCGTGCGGTGTTGCTCGACCCGCTCAAACAACTGCTGCTTGATGTCGAGGCGCTCGACAATGACTTCAAGGATCCAATCGCACTCGGCGATGCGGGGCAGGTCGTCGTCGAAGTTGCCGGTCTCGATGCGAGACGCAAACCGCTTGCTGTAGATGGGGGAGGGCTTGGATTTGAGGGCCTTGGCCAAATGGCCTGCCGCCACACCGTCGCGGGGTCCTTCGTCGGCGGGGAGGTCGAGCAACATGACTTCTGCGCCGCATTGGGCGAGGTGGCATGCGATGGCCGACCCCATCACACCGGATCCGAGGACGGCCACGCGTTTGATTCGGTGAAAAGGAAGGGTGGTCGTCATGACGAGAGGGTTTCAGTTTGGGGTTGCCAATTGGGGGGGATCAATTGGTCGGGCACTTCCAAGAGTTCGTTCAGCCTGGCCAAACCTTGGAGCAGCTGGTCCGCGGCGTCCTCTCCGAGCAGCTCGTGCAGGCGCGCGTTGAGTTCGATGACCAATTCACGGATTTGGCGACGGGCCTTGACGCCTTCCTCGGTCAAAAAGACGCGAACCGACCGACGGTCGTGTTCGTCTTGGCGTCGTTCGATCAGGCCTTGTCCCTCCATGCTTTTCAGGGTCCGAGACAAGCTGGTGGCTTCCATTCCCATGCGGGGGCCAAGCTTGGTGCTTGGGGTGCCTTCGCGTTCAATGCTGAGCAAGGCATACCCCACGCTCATGCTGATGCCGTGCGATTCGGCGAGGCTCGTGTAGAGCCGGGCCAACTTGCTCCAGCCCCAGCGCAGTTGGAAGTCGATCGTTTCTTGGGCGTCCATGGCGTCCAAAGTACACGATTTTCCTGTGCATGCATAACGTTTTGCGATTTTTCTGTGCGTGCATAGGAACAAGGGGCACGATTCCAATCGATATCTTGCCGACATGTTCGAACCTTCCATGGAATTTGAAGCGCCCGAGCGAGTAGGGGCAGGGCCAAGACTTGCCGCCGCGGTGTTGGACTATTTCTTGAGCACGATGGCCGTGATGCTGTTCGCCTGGAAGGGGTGGGGCTGGGCCAGTGTGGTCGAGAATTTGCCAGGAACCGAAGAGTTGCTCGACTTGTATGCCCCCATGGAGGAGGTGCTCGTCGAGGCTGGCATGGTGCACGGTGTGCAGGGACTGCTCGCCGCCACGGCATTGCTCGGGATTGGCTACCCACTCATCGAGGGAGTGACCGGGGCAAGTCCGGGAAAGTGGGTGTTGGGACTGCGCATTGGTCACGCCAATGGCACGGCAGGAGACACTCTGTTGTACGTGAAGCGTTTTGCCATCAAATTCATTCGCCCGGTCTTGGGGGCTTTGGCAGGCGTGACGGGTCTGGGGATGTTGGGATGGTTGGCGGGTCCTGCGGGGTTGGTGATCAGCCTGGGAACGCTGTTGCTTTTGGCACCCCACCGCCAAGCGCTGCACGACAAACTCGCGGTGACCGCCGTGTACCGGCGGGACGCGTTGTGACCTCAAAGGCAGGCGCAATCAAACGAATTGGCCATCGGCCATGCGGAGCATGCGGTCGGCCCGTTGGGCGAGCTGCTCATTGTGGGTCACCAAGACGATGGTTTGGCCCAAGCGGTCCCGCAACTCGAAAAAGAGGTCGTGCAGCAGGGCTGCGTTTTCGGAGTCCAAATTCCCCGAAGGCTCGTCGGCCAGCAGCACGCTCGGCGCATTCATCAAGGCCCGAGCCACGGCCACCCGCTGTTGTTCGCCCCCCGACAATTCGGAGGGATTGTGTTCAATGCGGTGGCCCATGCCGAGCTCCTCGAGCAATTGCCTCGCGCGCACCCGACTTTCGGCCGTCGACTTTCCGGCAATCCATGCAGGCATCAGGACGTTCTCCAAGGCGTTGAACTCGGGAAGCAAGCGGTGGAACTGAAAGACAAAGCCAAGGTGGGCATTGCGAAATGCGCTCAACTCGCGGCGGGACAACCCGGCCGTGCTTTGGCCTCCAATGGAAACTTCGCCGGCATCCGGCAAGTCGAGCGTGCCCAGGATTTGAAGGAGGGTGGTTTTGCCGGCACCAGACGCGCCCACAATGCTCACAATCTCGCCTGCATTCACAGTCAAGTCCACCCCGCGGAGGACCTCCAACTCCCCAAACCTTTTGACGATGTTCGTGGCTTGAATCACGCCTGAAAGCTACTACCTTTGCGGCCGATTCACACAACACCTTTGGCATGAACATCCACGAATATCAAGGCAAAAGCATCCTCCAGTCGTTTGGCGTCGCCATCCAGCGAGGCAAAGTTGCAGACACTCCTGAGGCCGCGCACGAAGCGGCTGTCGCTTTGGCAGAAGAAACAGGCACGGAGTGGTTCGTGGTGAAAGCCCAAATCCACGCCGGCGGGCGCGGCAAGGGTGTCGTGACGGAAACGGGATCGCACGGTGTGGTGTTGGCCAAGGGGTTGGACCACGTGAAGGAGAAGGCCGCAGGCATTTTGGGTGGACACCTCGTCACAGCCCAAACGTCCAAGGACGGCAAGCAGGTCAACAAGATCCTCATTGCCGAGGACGTGTACTACCCCGGTGAGAGCGAGCCCTCGGAGTACTACATGAGTGTGTTGCTCGACCGGGCCACAGGAAAGAACATCATCATGTACTCTCCAGAGGGAGGCATGGACATTGAAGCGGTGGCCGAGGCCACGCCTCACTTGATCTTCAAAGAAGAAGTCGATCCTGCAGTGGGTCTTCAGGGCTTCCAGTCACGTCGCATTGCCTTCAACCTCGGGTTGTCCGGCCAGGCGTTCAAGCAGATGGTGAAGTTCACCCAGGCCTTGTACGCGGCGTACGTGGGTTGCGATGCGTCAATGTTTGAAATCAACCCCGTGTTGAAGACCAGCGACGACAAAATCATTGCTGTGGATTCCAAGGTGAGCCTCGACGGCAATGCCTTGTACCGTCACCCCAATTACGCCGCCATGCGCGACAAGACGGAGGAAGACGCCACCGAGGTGGAAGCCGATGAAGCGGGCCTGAACTACGTGAAGCTCGACGGCAACGTCGGTTGCATGGTGAACGGTGCCGGTTTGGCGATGGCCACCATGGACATCATCAAGCTCAGCGGCGGTGAGCCCGCCAACTTCTTGGATGTGGGTGGAACGGCCGACGCAGCCCGTGTGGAGAAAGCGTTCCGCATCATCTTGAAGGACCCCGAGGTGAAGGCCATTTTGGTCAACATCTTTGGCGGCATTGTCCGTTGCGACCGTGTGGCGCAAGGGGTGGTGGATGCCTGCAAGAACATGAGCGACATCAACGTGCCAATCATTGTGCGTCTTCAGGGCACCAACGCAGAAGAAGCCAAGAAGATCATCGACGAGTCAGGGCTCGAGGTGCGCAGCGCCATCTTGTTAAAGGAAGCCGCGGACGCCGTGGCGGACGTCCTCGCCTGATTCATCCCTTCTTATCCGCGTGGCCTGCGCCGCGCGACGTGAAGGCCATCCCGAAGGGGCAACAACACGTTGTCCAGGTCCGGATGGCCTTTCATGTGCGCGTTGAGTTCGTGAATCCGAACAGCGTATGGGTCCTCTGACGTGCCGTCCTGAACGCGAAGCACTTCGCCCCACCACAGTACGTTGTCCACCACAATCCAACCGCCATCACGGACATGGTCGATGGCCCAATCGACGTAGGCCTGTTGGTGTTCTTTGTCGGCATCGACAAACACCACGTCGAAGGGGCGAGGGTCTGCATCAAAAAGCACGCCGCTGTCGAGGATGTCCATGGCTTTGCCCGTATGGCGACGGATGCGGTCGGCGACGTTCAATTGGGCCCAGTGCTTGTCCTGGATCGGATGGAGCTCGTCGTTCACGTCCACGCTGTCGACCGTGCCCTCCGGGGTGAGTCCTTCGGCCCAGCATGCCGTGGCGTATCCTGTGAAGGTGCCCAATTCCAGCACGCGTGTTGGTGCGATCATGTGACTCATGGAGGCGAGGAGACGTCCCTGCAATTCGTCGCAGAGCATTTGGGGCTTCACGGTTTGGGTCCATGTGGATCTGCGCAAAGCCGCAAGGCCGGCAGGTTCCGTGCTGGACAAGTCCGTGGCGTACGCGTGCAAGGCGTCGTCGAGTCCGTGGTTGCCCAACTGGGGAATGCGTGGTGGTTTGCCTCGTCGTTTGGCCATGGTGCAAAGCTACCTCAGACCCATGGTCCATGCGTACCTTCGACGTCCATGGGAAAGCGCAAGCAAGGCCGCAACCGCGGCGACAACGACGGCATGGTCTACAGCACCAATCCAGGGTATTCTTGGGAGGATGAGGATCAGGACGAGGAGGATTGGTCCGTGGGGCAATGCGCCACGTTGTACGTCAGTCTTGACCGAAAGCAACGGGCGGGGAAGCCTGTGACCTTGGTGGAGGGCTTTGACGGCCCCGCCACGGAATTGCTTCTGTTGGGCAAGGCGCTCAAGCAGCAATGTGGGGTCGGGGGCGCCGTGAAAGAAGGCTGCATCTTGGTGCAAGGAGACCACCGCGACAAGGTGGTGGCCCATTTGAACTCCCTCGGATACCAGACCAAACGCAAAGGCGGATGAACCTCTATTTGAAAACCCTGGCAGGCCTGGAAAATTTGGCCGCCGAAGAACTGAAGGCTGCCGGCGCGACCCACATTGAGGTGGGACGACGGGGCATCTCCTTTCAGGGCGACGCGAAAGTGCTTTACACGATTTGCATGCACAGCAGATTTGCCGTGCGCGTGCTGCGGTACTTGACGTCGTTTGAGGCCAAAACCCCCGACGACCTCTACCGGCAGGGCGCCCGCTTTGCGTGGGAGAACATGCTCGCCCCTGACGGCTCGTTCGTCATTGACGCCACGGTGCATTCGGACGGTTTTTCCCACAGCCATTTTGCGGCACTCAAGCTGAAAGACGCCATCGTGGACCGCTTCCGTGGCAAAACGGGCAAGCGCCCCAGCATTGACAAGGTCCGTCCCGACTTGCGGCTGAACCTGCACATTTCGGGGGAGAAGGTCACCATTTCGGTGGACGCTTCGGGAGAGCAGCTGTCGCGCCGCGGCTATCGGCCGCGAACCGCCAAGGCGCCCCTGAACGAAGTGCTTGCCGCTGGATTGCTCGCCTTGAGCGGGTGGCGCCCCGGCACGCCCCTTTACGATCCCATGTGCGGATCGGGCACCTTTTCAACAGAAGCAGCCCTGTGGGCCTCCGGACTTCCTGTCCAGGCGGGACGCCGCCACTTCGCCTTCATGGATTGGAGCGACTTTGAACCTGACACGTGGCGTGCGGTTCGCGCCGACGCCATGGCCAGCATCACGCCGGTCGAGACCCCCATCTTCGCTTCCGACCAGCACTCTGGTGCGGTGCGCCAAACGACGGAAAGCCTCGAAGGCGCCGATGTTGAATCTTTGGTGCAGGTGAAGCAAGCCGACTTTTTCAAGCTCGAACCGCGAACCGACGGGGGCATGTTGGTGTTCAACCCTCCGTACGGAGAGCGCATGGACCCCGGGGACGTCGTGGGTCTTTACGAGCGCATCGGGGATCGTCTGAAATTCCATTGGTCGGGCTTTGATGCATGGGTCATTTCATCCAACGACGAGGCCTTGAAGCGGGTGGGGTTGCGTCCCCACAAACGACACCCCGTGTTCAACGGGGCCCTCGAATGCCGTTGGGTGGGCTTCTCGATGTACAAAGGCAGCAAAGCCGACCAGTTCAAATCGAAGAAAGTATGAGTCGTCCGTGGGTCTTGATTTCAGGAGCGTCCTCCGGGTTTGGAGAGGCGTCCGCCTTCCAATTGGCCCGAGAGGGTTGGAACCTTTTGCTGACCAGCCGCCGAGAAGACCGTCTTGAGGCTGTCGCCAACACGTGTCGGGAACGCGGTGCCGAGGTGCACGTCGCCGCGTGGGACATGCGGGAGCGTCAAGCCACCCTCGAAGGCGTGAAGGCATTGATGTCTCGCGCGGGCATCGCACCAGGCCAGGGCGGCACGGCCCTCACAGGCCTCGTCAACAACGCAGGACTGGCCGTTGGCAAAGGACCGTTTGACGAAGGCCTGGACGACGACTGGGACCGCATGATTGACACCAACGTGAAGGGGTTGCTCTTTTTGGCCCGCGCGTGCGTGCCTTTCATGACCGCCGGGTCGCGGATGGTGAACATGGGCAGCATTGCCGGCAAGCAGGTTTACCAAGGCGGCAACGTGTACTGCGCTTCCAAACACGCGGTGGACGCATTGTCCCAAGCGATGCGCATTGATTTGGTCGAGCGAGGCATTGGCGTGAGTCAGATTTGTCCTGGCGCCGCGGAAACCGAATTCAGCAACGTCCGCTTCAAAGGCGATCAAGCGGCCGCGGATGCGGTCTACCAAGGCTTCGATCCGCTGGTGGCCCAAGACATTGCAGAGGCGGTGTCCTTCGTGTTGACTCGGCCGCCCCACGTGTGCATCAATGACATGGTCATCATGCCCACCGCGCAGGCCAGCGCGCACCATCTATATAAGGTACCCTCATGAGCGCATTGCGTCACCTTCCCGTCGTTGCCCTTCTTCTTGTTGGATGCCACTGGGCCAAAGAGCCGGTGGACCTCGTGATTCGCAATGCCCACATTGTCTGTTTGGATGGTGCGGGAACCCAGGCCCAGGCCATGGCCATCCACGAAGGCCAAATCGTGGCCCTCGGCAAAGAGCACGAGATTTTGAACGCCTACCGCGGCGAGACTGTGGAGGACGTTCAAGGTGCCACGGTGTATCCTGGGCTCATCGATGCCCACAGCCATCTCCTCGGCTACGCCCTCAACTTGGCCCACACCGACCTCGTGGGAACGACCTCCTGGGAGGAGGTGGTGGACAAGCTGCAAGACGAGCACGCCAATTCCTCCATGCCGTGGGTGCGGGGGAGGGGGTGGGACCAAAACGATTGGTCTGTTCCTGAATTCGCAGATCGCGAGGCGCTCGATGAGCTGTTTCCCAACCGGCCGGTCGCGTTGCAGCGCATCGACGGTCATGCCGTCATCGTCAACCGGCACGCACTGGAACTGACCCGATTGTGGAAGGCCAAATCGCTGCCAGGAGGCGAAATCCTGCGTCGGCCCGACGGCACGCCCACGGGCGTCCTGATTGACGGCGCAGCGGATTCCTTGCTTACGCGGATTCCCGAGCCAAGCGCAATCGACAAGACCGAAGCCCTGCGAATCGCAGCAAAGAACTTGTTGGCATGCGGACTCACAACGGTCACGGATGCGGGGCTGGATGTGGACGACATTGCGTTGTTGGACTCGCTCCACAAGACGGGTGACCTCAAACTCCGCGTTGTGGCGATGGCCAACCCCACGGAGCCCAACTTCCAAGCCATGTCCGAACGCGGGGGGTGGGACACGCCACGTCTGAAAGCCCAATCCTTTAAGTTTTACATGGACGGTGCCTTGGGCTCCAGAGGAGCGGCCTTGCTCGAGCCTTACGACGACCGTCCTGGACACCGCGGTTTGTTGCTTCAGTCGCTGGAGGAATACGAAGCCCAGCTTCGCCGCATTCATGCAGACGGGTTCCAAGCGGCGACGCACGCCATTGGCGATTCCGCCGCACGGCTCGTTTTGGGTGCGTATGAACGCGTGCTGGGTGGCCCCAACGACCATCGCTGGCGTGTGGAGCACGCCCAGGTCATTCATCCCGACGACTTGAATCGGTTTAGGAGGTCGAGCATCATTCCTTCTGTGCAACCGACCCATGCCACGTCGGACATGTACTGGGCCGGGGTCCGGCTCGGCCGCGGCCGCATTCGCCGCGCGTATGCCTATGCCGACCTGCGGGACCAGTTGGGCATGATCCCGCTCGGGACGGACTTCCCGGTGGAGGACGTTGATCCTCGAAAGACCTTCTTGGCTGCGGTGGCCCGTCAAGACGCTGCGCGGTACCCGGAAGAGGGATTCCACATGGACCAGGCCCTCACGCCTCGAGAGGCCATGCTGGGCATGACCCTTTGGGCTTCGCTTGCAAGCCGCATGGACACCTTGACCGGATCCTTGGAAGTGGGGAAGCGGGCGGACCTCGTGGTCACCAACCGCGATTGGCTCAAGCTCTCCGACCCGCATGACGTCCTGAACGCCCAAATCCTCAAGACCTTCATCGACGGCGAACAAGTTCATCCTCCAGTGACTTCTGATTGACCATGGCACGCATTGTCTCCTTCTTCGTCATCTTCTTCACGTCTGTGTTGGTGGCGTACTTCATGTACTTCAGGCCGGAAAAAGATTTGCCGATCTACAAACCGTCTCAACTCAATCCCGCGTTGGTGGACCCGTCGGCCATGCGCGCAGAGGACCATCGCATTCTGGACTTTGAGCTGGTGAACCACCTCGGGGACACCGTGTCGCTTGCCGATGTTGAAGGCCAAATCCTGATCGTCGACTTCTTCTTCTCCCGATGTGCGACGATTTGTCCATTGATGACCCAAAACCTTCAGCGCATCCACGACCGTCTCGACCCCCAAATGCCGGTGCGCATTCTAAGCCACAGCGTCACCCCACAGGCAGACAGTGTGTCTGTGTTGAACAGATATGCGGAGAAACATGGCGCCAACCCCGAGCTGTGGTGGTTCCTCACCGGGGAGAAAAAGGAGATTTACAAGTTGGCAAGACGGTCGTATTTCTCCTGTTTGGACGAAGGAGACGGGGGATTTCAGGACTTCGTGCACACAGAGAACATCGTGCTGGTGGATGAGAAGGGCAGGTTGCGCGGGTTTTATGACGGCACCGATTCAAAGGCGATGTCTCAGCTATTCAGCGACTTACAATTTTTACTCGAAAAAAAGTCTGACAAAAGTTGAGTTTGGCCTTGGTGCAAGAAAGAGGTGCACTACCTTTGCGGCCGCTTTCAACGGAAGGTGAGTCACTTTTGACAGACGGTTGGCAAGGCAGCCAAAAAAAGTTTCCCCATCGTTTGGTGGAAGAAACAAACTGACTACCTTTGCGGCCGCTTTCGAAGGAAAGCAAAACTCTTTGACAAATCGGACGACGTGAATGGTCGAAAAAAAAACCACCAAAGCCTTGGTGGTTAGAAAAGACGACCTACCTTTGCCGTCCGCTTTGAAAGAAAAGCCATCAACGACGGGCCTCGGCCCCGACTCGATACAACGTTCTTTGACTTGATGCAGCAGCCCAAATCCATCTTCGCAAGAAGATGGTCATTCCACTCTTCGGAGTGGGGTGAAATCCACTCCCCCCCCGGGGGGTGGCATCGACTCCTTCGGGAG